>VGRO01000290.1 GCA_016875335.1 Deltaproteobacteria bacterium
TGGCGCGAGGCCGGCGACCGCGACGACGACAGCGCAATCGCCATTCGCGGGCCACCGGGCACGTTCGATGACGACGTGGACGCGCCGCCGAGCGACACGTTCGACGGCGTCGACGACCCGGTCGAGCAGGATTGGGCGGCGTAGCGCAGGGCAGGGCGGCGCGCGCGTTCACAGCTTGAACTTGGCGGTGGGTGTGCTCGGGGCTGGCGGCGCGAAGGCGTGCGCAGGCGCTGGGCGGGCGCAGTCTGCCTGCGGCGGGCAAAAACGCGGCTTGACACGGATGATCAGGCGGCGCAGGATGGCGATCGCGCGGTCGCCGGAGGGTCCGGCGGGGCGCAAAGCCGGTTTCGGCCGGCGCGGCCTCGGGGCCAACCTTGTTTGCGGTTCCTATCCCTTGACGCGGTCGAAAACCCGGCGCACCATCCCGGCTGCGCGCGCGCTGGAAGGTCCGGCGCTGCGCAAGCGGCGGAACGGTGGCGTTTCGTCGGCGCGGGTTCAGAGCGCGGGCCTCTCAGAGTTCCTACCCACCCAAACCCTGGTGCTACGTGCAAGCCCGGTGCGCACGCGCCCAACGGGCGGTCGCAACCGGTCGGACCCTCATCGTGTGATGAATCGAAAGGAGCAATGCCATGATCCGTTCGCAGAGCTGGAGGTGCCTGATGCGCCTTTCTATCCTGGCCGCCTGGCTGACGATCGGGTGCCAGCAGGCATCGACGAATTCCGGGGCCGGCGGGACGCCCGGGGCCGGCACGGACACCGGCGACACGTCTCCGGCCGCGGACGGGGCGAGCTCGCAGGATGCGACGGCGAGCGGAGGAGACGCCAGCGGAACGCCAGACACGCCGGTGGCTGCCCAGGACACCGCCAGTGGCCAGGACGCTCCTGAAACGGGTCAGGATACCGCCGGTGGCGAGGACGCCGCAGACGGCGCCGTGGCAGACGGTCCGAGCGCGGACGACACGTCTGGCGACACCGGTACCAGCTCGTGCGGCAACGGCAAGTGTGATGCAGGGGAGACCAACGCCAACTGCCCCGCCGACTGCCCCAAGCCCACGGGACACTACTGCGATGGCAACTGCGGCAAGCAAGCCCCGAGCGGCTGCTATTGCGACGACCAATGCCCACAGTACGGCGACTGCTGCCTCGCCGACGGCACCAAGCCGGCGAACCCCAACAAGTCGTGCGCGGGGTCGACATGCAACCTGTGTGGGGGCGGCGCGAGCAGTTGCGGAAACGGCAAATGTGATGCGGGCGAGACCAATGCAAGCTGTCCCGCCGATTGCCCCAAAGTCGCGGGCCACTACTGCGACAGCAACTGTGGCAAGAAGGCTCCGAGCGGCTGCCATTGCGACGACCAATGCACCAAATTCGGCGACTGCTGCCTCGAAGACGGCACCAAGCCGGCCACCCCCAACAAGTCGTGCTCGGGCTCGACATGCAACCTGTGCGGCAGTTCCACGACGACGTGCAAGCCCGCGTCGTGCGACGACAGCAACCCGTGCACCGTCGACGTCTGCGACACCGCCAAGGGCGTCTGCGGCAACAAGCCCGCGCCGGATGGGACCGCGTGCGGCACCAACAAGTTGTGCGCGGCCGGCGTGTGCGTGGACGCCTCCAAGTGCAGCAAAAACGCGGACTGCGACGACAAGGACCCTTGCACGACTGACGTGTGCGAGTCCTCGGGTCAGTGTCTCAACAAGGACGTTGCCGATGGCACGCCGTGCCAGGGCGGCACGTGCCAGTTCGGCCAGTGCACCAACGCCAGTGCCTGCACGGGCGCCTCGGACTGCAACGACGGCAACGCCTGCACCACCGACACCTGCGACAAGGCCAAAGGAGCCTGCAGCTTCACGCCCAACGCCGATCCGTGCGACCTCGACGGCAGTTCATGCACCGGCGACAAGTGCAGCTTCGGCAAGTGCGTGGCCGGACCGGTGATCAAGGTTTGCAACGACAACGATCCGTGCACCAGCAACAACTGCGACAAGAGCGGCAATTGCGTGTACCCGCCCGCACCGGATGGCGAGTATTGTGGCATCGGCATGGCGTGCAAGGCGGGAGTTTGCGCAAAGTCAACTAGTTGCGCACAGAACTCCAACTGCAACGACAACAACCCCTGCACCAGCGACACATGCGCAAAGGGTCAGTGCGTCTTTGCGCCCGTCCCGGATGGTGAGCAGGGCGGATGCGCGGTTGGCCAGATGTGCGTCGCCGGAAAATGCAGCTTCGGATGCTCAGCCAATGCCGAGTGCAACGACAACGATTCGTGTACCGTGGACGAATGCAAGAACGGTTTGTGCTCCAATGTTGCCAACTCGGCTTGCGACGACAAGAACCCATGCACGAAGGATACCTGCGACAAGAGCACGGGATGTTCGTCCGCCCCGATGCCCATCCTGTCCGTTTGCGACGACAGCAACCCGTGCACGGTAAACGACCGATGCTGGGGATCGGGGTGCTACGGCACGTTCAAGGACTGCACGGACGATTCTTTTTGCACAGAAGAGACGTGCGATTCCAAGACGGGCAAGTGCAGCGAACCTAAGCTCATCTCAGGCATGATGTGCTCGATCGGCAAGTGGTGCACATCCGATACCGATCCGTGTCAGCCCGTACAAGGGACTGCGACCAACCCGTGCGTCGCCACCGTGGAATGCTATCAATCTGGCTGTTGCTCCGTCGCGGACGCCGTGACCAAAAAGTGCGGTGTGATGTTTGACTGGAACTGCAAGATGCAATGCAAGCTGGATGGGCTGTGCGCCCCGCTCTTCAACACGTCCAGTGGCTGCAGCGGCGGCAAGGGCAAATGTGAGGCCAATACCAATGAAAACTGTCTCAAGTCCAAGCAATGCCTGGAATTGGGCAAGTGCACGATGGTAGGCAAGGTATGTGCTCAGGCAAACGACGCGGATTGCGCTCATTCGCTCGCCTGCAAATGGTACGGTGACTGCAACCTCGCCGCCGGTTCGTGCCAGCCCACGACCGACGCGGCGTGCAAGCAATCGGACGAGTGCGCGAAAACCGGCAAGTGCAAGTCCTCACAGCTGCTGGTGGACAAGTGGGCGTGCGTCAAGTGACCGCGACCGGGCCGCAGTCTCCGCGCAGCGTCTGAGCCCGGGGCGCCAGATCGGCGAGAGCTTCTCCTGGGGCCATGTTCGGCGGGGAGATGCCTGCGATTTCACCTTGACCTCGAAGTCTGGCTGCTGTCGCATCACGGCCCGCGCTCACAGCCGAAGCCAACGACGCCAACGCGCGGCGGCGGGCGAAACGTGATCTTGCCGACTGGCCGCCGCGGGTGGCCAACGCAAAAGCCGCGCTCAAAACGCGCCGCCCAAACCCATGCCTACTGGCGCACCGCGGCCGTCCAACACAGGCCCAAGCCGCAAATGGCCTGCGGAGGATTCCTGCCCATGCGTCGCGGGTGCTTCACGCGCCAGCACGGCCGCGTCCACGGCGATGGCGCCCGCCATGCCGAGCGCGCCGCCGAGAAAGAATAAGGAATCCCAACCGCTGTTGTCGTCGCAGACCACCCCAGCCCCGGTAGTGCAACTGCCGTTGGCGCAACTGCCGTTTTCGGTGCATACCGAGCCATCTGCGTCGCAGCCCTGGCCTGCCGGTTGCTTGACAAATGCACAGTTGCCCGATGCCGGGTTGTCCACCCCAGGCGGATCCCGGTCGCTGCCCCAAGCGCAATCCGTACGGAGCCCGTCGCACGATAGTCCGACAGGCTCCCAGCGGAGCTACTCCTCGATCGGCTTGCCGCCCTGGGCCAGCCGGTACCGCTTGCCGGCGGCCACGGCAAACTTCTCGACGGTGTGCTTGGCGTCGGGCCAGGTCACGGTCAACTCTGCGTTGCAGTTGTCGCCAAGCCCAAAGTGGAGCGTCGGGTCGCGCTGGGTGTTGCCTTGCCCGTGACCGCCGTCCACGTAGCTCATCTGGTGGATGCCACCGGCGCTTGCCGCGACGCGTGCGCCCACGGCTGCGCGGTTGCTGCCCGCGCCACCTTGGAGTCGGACCGCGACGGAATGGCCCCCCAGTTGATTGAGGTGCAGGTGGATCTGGTTGTCGGCCTGGCAGTCGGCGCCCATCGCCCCTTCGCACCGCATGCGGGTGTGACCCGTGACCACGTCGATGTCGCCGTCGTGGTCGAAATCGGCCGCCACCACGCCCGCGGCACGGTAGCGCTCAAAAAAATCCGCGGGCGCCACCGCCTCGAACTTGCGCTGCGCCGTCTGCCGCCACAGTAGCGCGCGGTTGCCCGGATAGTCGGAGGCGGCGATGTGGATGTCGAGCCAGCCGTCGTTGTCGAAGTCGTAGATGGCCGATGTGATGTCGCCCTGGTCCCAGTACGCGGTTGGATGGTCGCGCAGCAGACCCGTTGCGGTGTTGCCCATGCGGAACAAGCGCACCAAGGGGTCGCCGAGGTTGAACAGCAGTTCGCTCTCGTCCGAAGACGATCCGACGTCGCTGTGCTTGATCTCGTTGGTCAGCAGGTCGAACCAGCCGTCGTTGTCGACGTCGGCGCAGACGGTTGTGCCCGAATTGCCGCCAAGCCGCCAAGGTTCGCGGTCATAGGCATGGTTCCAGCGATAGGAGGGTCCGAAGGCCGCCTTGAGCTGCGCGCACACCGCGGGGTCGGGGCTCGGTACCTTGTTGCAACCGGGGTCCGTGGGTACGTCCTTGCAGTGGCACTGTGCGGAGAGGTTGTCGCTCCAATCGACGCCAGCATCGTACGCGTAGCTCGAATCCACCGATTCGTTGATGTACACCACGCTCCGTGGGTACGTCCTTGCAGTGGCACTGTGCGGAGAGGTTGTCGCTCCAATCGACGCCAGCATCGTACGCGTAGCTCGAATCCACCGATTCGTTGATGTACACCACGCCGTTGGCACCAGGTTCTGCGCGCCACAGGTGGTTGGGGACCCGGCCGTAGCTGGCGTTCAGTAGCTCATCGTAGCCGTCGTTGTTGAGATCGCAGGCCGTCGCCGCCCACGCCCACGAATGACCTTTGGCGTTGTTGAGCGCCTTGACATTGGTCCACGGCACGGTGGCAAGGCCCGCGGCCTTGGTGACGTCGGTGAACCGCCCACTTCCGTCGCCACGCAACAGGCGGTCTTGCAAAGGTTGTTGCGCGCCACCGGGCATGTTGTGGACGACCCACACGTCGAGGATGCCGTCGCGGTCGAAGTCCACCAGCGCCGCCGAGGTTGGCACGGCGACCTCGCCCATCGCTCGCGCTGGGTTGTCGGCGGGCCCGAGCACGAATTGGCCCTTGCCGTCGTTGAGCAACACTTCGTTGGACTCCGTATCGGTGGCGCCCGCGGCCATCGACCGCGCGAGGAAGAAGTCGACGTCGCCGTCGTTGTCGAGATCGCCAGCGCAGAACGCCGCCGCGCTGACGCCCTGTTGCGGTGAGGGCTTGAGTCGGCGCTGGAGCAGCCCTGAGCTTTGGGTGGCATCCTCGAAGTTGCCGTTGCCGGTGTTGCGGAGCAGCCACGTGTCGCGGCTGCCGCCGGCCTGAAACTGGTTGACGCCACCGCCGTGCACCAGCAAGTCGGCCCAACCGTCGCTGTCGTAGTCAACGACGTTCATGCGGGCGCCCTGCGGATAGATGCTATGCACCGCCGCCAGCAACGACGGCCTCCGCGCAGTGGCAACTTGCCGCTGCGCCAAACCTTCGGGGCCTTGCCCCGGACCCCGCGGCCTGCGCGGCCGGCGCCAAAGGCCTCGCCGG
>VGRO01000291.1 GCA_016875335.1 Deltaproteobacteria bacterium
TGGCGATCGCGCGGTCGCCGGAGTTTCCGGCGGGGCGCAGGCGGCGGAACGGTGGGGTTTCGTCGGGGCGGCTTCGGGGCGGAGTGCCTTTGCGGTTCCTATCCCTAGAGAATAATGAAGAAGATCATGCTCGTTGCTGCCGCCTTCCTGCTCCGGTCGGTTCCGGTCCAAGGCCAGATCCCGACCAAGCGGGTGGTCGCCCCAGCGGCGGACGACCCAGCCCCTTCGACGTTCGACGGTAGCCGCAACTTCATGGGCAAGGCAGTGAAATCCTACATCGGACAGGAGTTGTTCGTTCCTTGTAGGGACGGCGAACTCCGCAGCTACGGCTACCGTGACTTCTTCGCCTACGTGTTCCCGTCCGTTGACGCAATGCTGGACGCCTCGATGAAGGGCGACCCCGACGGCAACATCTACATGAAAGGTACAGGCAACAGCCGGTTCAGCACTCGGCACGACGCCTTGGCCGACCGCTCGTTCAACGTGACGGGCATCCAAGTTCGCCCGGCGGACAAGGGACTGCCCGAGGAGGTCTACCTCAAGCTGGCCGCGAAAGATCGCAAGGAGACTTTGTTCTTCAGGTACGAGGACAAGTACGAGAACGCGTTCCCCTTTGTGGCCATGAAGTTCTTTCAGAAGCAGAAAGAACTTCGGGTCGGAAGGGACTTCATCACGCGGGGGCGGAATTGGAACGGCGCTACCAAGCCAATGACCGACATCAATACCGGCAAGCCGATTGAATTCCCGCCCGGTGCGACCTGGAAGTGCGTGGACGTGGCGATCGCCAGTTGCAACCTGTCGATGATTCTGGAGAACGACAAGAAAGAGCAAGTCGCGTTTCCGATAGCCAGTCAAAGCGCAGACCACTGGATTGTGACCGCCGAAGCCGCGACGGTCATGGCCAAGCAGTTCGGCAAAGACGTGTGGGCAAAGGCACTGGCTGGTCACGTGGCAATCGGCATGGCCGCAGAGACAGCGGAATTCGCATGGGGGTCTCCGAAGTCCAAGAACACAACGGTCACGAACGGAAAGGTGTCGGAGCAATGGGTCTACAAGGACGGTCGCTACCTGTACTTCGAGAACGGCAAGGTCACGGCCGTTCAAGGTTGAAACTTCGCTCCGGTCATACCCCACATCAAGCACGTCCCCGGCCGCGCCCGCAGCTCGGCCCAGGCGGGGCACTGGGCCTTGGCGTTGAAGTCGTAGTTCGCGCTGCCGACGACGCGACGGCAACCGCTGTGCCCGCCGTGGCTTTGGCGGTCGGCGCGGCACCGGCAACTTCCGGTGCCCCTGGCCCAAGCCCGACGCCGATGGGCGATGCGGCGGCCAAGGCAGTGAAAACGAAACTGCTCTGGGCTGAGGCGCTCCGGCGGGCGTTCGGCTGGGATGTCTTGACCTGCACGCATTGCGGAGGTCGGCGCAGGATGATCGCCGTCATCCGCAACCCGGCCCAAGTGGAGAAGATCCTGCGGCACGTCGGCGAGTGGCGCGAGGCCGGCGACCGCGACGACGACAGCACAATCGCCATTCGCGGGCCACCGGGCACGTTCGACGAGGATGTGGACGAGGCGCCGGCCGACAAATTCGACGGCGTGGACGACCCGGTCGAGCTGGATTGGGCGGCGTAGCGCAGGGCAGGGCGGCGCGGGCGGTCACAGCTTGAACTTGGCGGTGGGTGTGCTCGGGGCTGGCGGCGTGAAGGCGTGCGCTGGCGCTGGGCGGCAGCAGTCTGCCTGCGGCGGGCAAAAACGCAGATTGACACGGATGATCAGGCGGCGCAGCATGGCGATCGCGCGATCGCCGGAGGGTCCGGCGGGGCGCAGGCGGCGGAGCGGTGGGGTTTCGTCGGGGCGGCTTCGGGGCGGAGTGCCTTTGCGGTTCCTATCCGCGACATCGTTGAAGAACGCCAACATCTGCAGCAACACGGCCCTGGCGCTGGACGTCAAGCTGGCGTTCATGGACAAGTACAAGGCCCAGGGCGATCACAACTGCCCCTGACAGGAGTCGATCATGACGTCGCGTTGGGTGCCCGCGTTCCTGGGTGCAGTCCTGTTCTGCACGCCTGCGGTCCCGTTGGCCGCCCCCGCCGTCGCCCCGCCCGCGCTCGTGGCCCAGGGCCTGCTTCGTACGGTCGGCGGCGGTCCCGTGCCCGACGGCGACTACGGGTTGCTCGTCAAGCTCTACCCCGACAAGGACGCGACCCAAGAGCTGTGGAAGGAGCTTTTCGTGTCGGTCAAGGTCCAAGGCGGCCTGTTCGCGATCATGCTCGGCCAGGACGGCAACAACCCCCTGCCTGACGAACTGTTCACCAAGCTGCAGGCGCGCTGGCTCGGCGTCCAAGTCGTGCCCGACAGCCAGGAACTCGCGCGGGTGCCCGTGCATGCGGTGCCGTACGCGCGCCATGCCGTCAGCGCGGGCAGCAGTGCCAAGGCCCAGGCGCTCGATTGTGTCGGCTGCGTGACGCCGCAACACGTCGGGTTTGCCTACGCGGCCGGGGTGCAGAAAGGCGGCGCGGCGACCGACTTGCAGTGCTCGGGGTGCGTGGGCGGCGAGGATCTGCTGGACGGCAGCGTGGACGCCAAGCACATCAAGGACGGCAGCGTCGGCGCGGTGAAGCTGGCGGTCGCGTGGGCGGCGGCGGACGAACCGGGCGGCAAGGCCAAGGGCGCGGCGCTGGCAGACGCGGCCAAGGGGCTGCAGTGTACCGGTTGCGTCGGCGAGACCATGCTCGACAAGGGGCTCGTGCAAAAGCTCACCGCGCCCGCTGGCGCCAACACGCTGGGCCTCGTCAAGCCCGGCAAACACCTGCAGGTCGACGCCGACGGGACCTTGCAGGTCAAGACCGACGATTTCGTCGAGGCCAGCAACGGCACCATCCAGGGCGGCCTCGTGCTCGGCGGCCTCTTGACGCTGCAAAAGGCCGACAAGCCACCGACCTGTGACAGCAAAGCCGCCGGATCGCTCTACTTCGACACGGGCAAGGGCGCCTTCTTCGGCTGCGACGGCAAGGACTGGAACGCGTTCGCCAAATCGACCCCGGGCGGCGCGTCGGCGAACCCGGGCAAGTCGTGCCTCGACCTCAACAGCCTGGGTGTCAAGCAGGACGGCCTCTATTGGATCGACCCCAACGGCGGCAGCTCGACCGACAGCTACGTGGCATACTGCGACATGACGACCGACGGCGGCGGCTGGACCCTGCTCGGCAAGACCATGAACAACCTGGGCCTGACGGGCGGCGAGCAGGATGCGATCCGCAAGGGCACGTGGGCCAGCTACAGCGGCACCGGCTACGGCGACGCGGGGCCGGCGGGCAAGATCTACTGGATGGCGCTGCAGCGTTGGCACGAGTTGACGGTCGCGCACCCAGGCAACGTGTTCCGGATCAAGACCGGCGGGCCCGAAAGCCGCGTGACCAATCTCTCCATCGCCCCCGCCAACGCCGGCCACGCCTGGAACTGGGCGAAAACCGTGCCCGGTTACGACGGCATCGAGGACACGCGCGGCATGAAGTTCACCACCTACGACTCCGACAACGACACGTGGCCTCAGAACTGCGCCAAAGACAACGTGGGCTGGAACGGCGGCTGGTGGTACACGGCCTGCAACCAGCTCTCGATGCTGCACAACAACGGCAACACCTACTCGTGGCGCGACAACATCGGCACGCCGGTGCCGTACCTGCAGCTCTGGCTACGGTAGCTCGCTCGGCAGCGCAGGGTCGGGCGGCGGCTTGCGATCGCGCACGGCGAGGCGCTTCAGCAGTTCGGGCGGGGTGTCGCGTTCGGCCGCCCAGGCATCCAGGCGCCAGGGTTCGAGCGGCGGGGCAGGCTTGCGGCGCGGGCCGACCATCCACACGAGCGCAGGCGGCAACCACGGCCAGTCGCGCGCGCGCACGATGTCGAACCACGCCAGCTCGGCCGCGTAGCCGGTCTCGTTGCGCTCCTCCAGCAGGCGGCGCAGGTCGGCGCGCTGGTCCTCGGTCGCAGCGGCGTAGGTCGACAGGGCCGCGCGCACGCTGTCGCCCTCCATGCCCGCGCGCAGGTACTGCGTGGCGAGGTAGTTGGGGTCGTAGGTGAACGCCGGGAACGCGTAGGCAGCGCCGAGATACTGCAGGGCCAGGGCGCGCAGGCGGGCCTCGTCAGCGGCGTCCTTGGGCTGGATGCCATAGCGCAGGTTGTAGGCCACCTCGTGGTAGAGCCATGGATCGTCGGGGAAATGTTCGAGCCCCAGGCGGGCGTAGCGGCTGGCGCGCCTGCCAACTGCGACGGCGGCGGCGACGCCGACACCTGGTCGGGCCAGATCGACGAGTTCATGGCCTACCGCCGCGCCTTGACGGCCGCCGAGATTGGGCAGCTCGCCGCGGGTCCAGCGGCAACGTCGGACCAGGGCGTGACGGTCGAAGTGGTCGACGCCAACAGCGTGCGGCTCGTCAACAAGACCGGCGGTGCTGGCGAGTTCCGGCTGGTCGTCATTGCTCCGTAGCTTGCACCGCAAGGTGCCGTGCCGAAGCGAATTCGCCAGATGCACCTGCCCGTGCCACGCCCATGCGACGCGCATTGACACGGGCTCCTTCGGTTGGGGCGGCGATCGTTGCCCTGGTCGCCCTGCTTGCCCCATCGCGCGTCGGGGCCGAGCCGTTCGCCATCGGACCCGGGCACGAGAGGGAAATCCTCCAACTTTTCTCGCTGCATGCGCCTGGACGCGAGGTCGTGCCCGGCTGCCGGTTCCAAGCCGTCGCCATCGGCCAGGTCGCAGTGCGCGCCCAGGTCGCATGCGGCGCGCAGGTTGGGACGCTGGTGCTGCAGGCGCGCTTGCCCCAGGGTGCCTTGCCCTCCTTCACGGCTTCGACCGACCCTGCGCAACCCGATGTGCGCGTGCAGCAGGCCTTTGCTGCATTGCAACATTCCGTGGCAAGAAACGACCGCGCGGAACTCCTGCAAGCCCTGTCGGCCCCGTCCTCGACCACCCCAGGCGCAACCTACAGCGGCGAGGGCTGGCTGCAGTGCGGCGGCTACCTCGATCAGCCCAGCAGCGACGACGTGCCCCTGGCCTGGGGCGCGCAGTGCCTGGACGCCAAGTGGGGCCGCGTGCGCGTGGCGTGCGGGCCCAGCAAGGACAAGGTGCGGCTCATCGACGTCAAGAAGAACGTGTTCAAGGACGGGTTGACCAATGGCAGCGAGTCGGGCCTGATCTACGACGCCAACTTCGACTTGCAGGGCAACAACCTCGTCAAGGCCCATCCGCCGGGCAACCCCAACGCGGCGCGATCGTGGTGGGTGAGCGCGGTCGGGTGTGGCGAGGGCTTGATCAACCTGACCGTCAACAACACGAGTTGTCCGTGGGAGGCGAGCAACTGCTTCGGGCAGAACTTGAGCGGGTCGAGGTATCTTTTCGTGTACGTGGGGAAATAGGGGCTTGGCGCGGCCGTGGTGTGGCGACATGGGCGGCAGCGCGGGGCGTGTCGAAGGGTCCCCGTTGGCGGCGTTCGGAAGCGCAGGAGTGAGGCCGGGGGCAAAAAAGCCAGACACGATCGGGGCGTGCAGGCACCAGCAGCAGGGCCACGAAGCCAGCTCCATCGCGCATGGTGCGCGGTCGTGACGAACACCTGGCGTGGAACCTCCGTGCCCGCGCCAGGTCGA
>VGRO01000292.1 GCA_016875335.1 Deltaproteobacteria bacterium
TGCGGCGTGCCCGAAGCACGCCACAGCCGGTCGCCGCGTCGCGCCTCGCCTTCCGGGCGCCTCCTGACCCTCGTATCCGGCATATTTTGAATACACCCTGTCAGAGGGTGTTTATATTTGAAACGCCTGCTACGCGTAACCATGCATCGCGCCATGCTTTGTTGTCGGTCGCCAGGCTCCCTGCGGCGTAGCTTGGGGCTACGCCTCAGTCGGCTGACAACCTCCGCCTCGCCTGTCGGGCGCCTGATTCCGCTCGCGACGGCAATCAAACATAAACACCCTCTCAGTCCGCGCGGGTCACGCGCAACACTTCCTCGATGGTCGTCTGCCCCAGCGCCAGTTTCTTGAGCGCCGACATGCGCAGCGTCTGCAGGCCGTCCTCGACGGCGACCTTCTTGAGTTCACCGGCTGAACTGCCCTGGAGCACCGCGTCGCGCAGCCCGTCGGACATCGGCATGATCTCGTAGATGGCCACGCGCCCCTTGTAGCCCGACTCGCCGCAGGTCTTGCACCCGGCGCCCTTCATGAACTTGGCGGCGTTGAAGGCCTCTTCGCTCATGCCGGCCTCGATGCAGATGTCGCGATCGAGCTGGATCGGCTGCTTGCATTCGTTGCAGGTGCGGCGCACCAGGCGCTGTGCGGCGATCAGGTTCAAGGCGGCCGTGACCATGAACGGCTCCACGCCCATGTTCAACAGGCGGTTGATGGTCGAGGGCGCGTCGTTGGTGTGCAGGGTCGACAGCACCATGTGGCCAGTGAGCGCGGCCTTGATGGCGATCTCGGCGGTCTCGAAGTCGCGGATCTCGCCGACCATCAAGATGTCCGGGTCCTGCCGCAGGAACGAGCGCAACACCGCCGCAAAGTTCAGGCCGATGGCGTCGTTCATCTGCACCTGGTTGATGCCCTCCAGGTTGAACTCGACCGGGTCCTCGGCGGTGCTGCAGTTCTCGGTGACCTTGTTCAGTTCGGTCAGCGCCGAGTACAGCGTCGTGGTCTTGCCCGAACCCGTGGGGCCCGTGACCAGCACCATGCCGAACGGCTGGTGGATGGCGTGCTTGAACTTGTGCAGCTCGTCTTCGTCGAACCCGAGCTTGGTCATGTCGGTCTGCAGGTTGCTTTTGTCGAGCAACCGCATGACCACCTTTTCGCCGAAAAGGCATGGCAGCACCGAGACGCGGAAGTCGCATTCCTTGCCGTCCGCCAGTTTGAGCTTGATGCGGCCGTCTTGCGGCAGGCGCCGCTCGGCGATGTCGAGCTGGCTCATGATCTTGATGCGGCTGACGATGGCGTTGCGCAGCTTGAGCGGCGGCCGCATGATCTCGTGCAGCACCCCGTCCACGCGATAGCGCACCCGGAACGAGCGCTCGTACGACTCGCAATGGATGTCCGACGCCCGCCGCTTGATCGCGTCGATGAGGATCAGGTTGACCAGACGGACGACTGGGGCCTCTTCGGAGGCCGAGCGCAGTTCGTTGGCGTCGACATCGTTCTCCTCGGTCATCACTTCGAGGGTCTGGTCGATTTCCTCAAAGATTTGAAGCTGATCGACCGTGCCGTACAGCTTCTGGCGGACCTTGGCGATGTCGTCTTCCCCGGCCACCACCATCTCGATGTTCAGGCCGGTCTTGAACTTGAGGTCGTCCAGCGCGTGGTAGTTGCCCGGGTCGGCGATGGCGACCACCAGCGTCGAGCCGTGCACAGCGATCGGCAAAAGCTGATGACGCTCGCACAGTTCGCGCGGCACCAGCTTGGTCACGTCGCCGCTGATGTCCACTGCGCCGAGATCGATCGACGGCACCTGATACTGGCGCGACAGAAAATCGACCAGGTGCGCCTTGTCGACGTAGCCCAGCGCCTGCAGCGCGCTGCCCAGATGGCGGCCGGTCTTGGCGGACTCGGCGGCGGCGTTGCGCAGCTGCTCGACCGACACCATCTTCTCGCGCAGCAGCATCTCGCCCATGCCCTTGACGACAGCGGGCAGGTTCTGGGACGGCGCGCGGGTGCGGTTTTGCGGTTCGTCGGCCATGGGGGTACCTCGGTGGTGGGCGTGCAGCAGGGTCGGCGGGGCGTGCAGGGTCGGCGGGGCGTGCAGGGTCGGCGCAGCGGGCGACGTGCGTGGGCCGCGTCGGCGAGCCACGGTCCGCGTGGCGGGGGCGTCGGTTGTGGCGGCCGCCCGGCGCCCGGCGCCAGTAGTGCCGCAACTGTGCACGACTGTCAACGCGCGAGGCTGGGCACCGGGTTGGGGCGGAGACTGCGGGTACAGCGCCGTCAGCGCACCCAGATCCACGCGATGGCGGCCGTCTTGGCGTCGCCCCAATCCGGGTTCCAGCACGCGAGGTTGCCGGCGCCGGGCGTGTCCTTGGCTCCGCAGATGTTGGCGGTGGCGCCCGCGCCGATCCACGAATCGACGCTGCCGCAGTCCTTCTCGTTGTTGCCCAGGATGCCGATGCGCGCCTTGACGCCGTTGGGCGCCGCGACCTGAAAGCCCTGAAGGAGGCAATGATCCTGCAACGATCCCTTGGGCAACAGCGCTTGCCATTGCAGTACGGTGGCCGTGGTCTTGACGGCCGGCCCGGTCAGCAGCGCCCGCAGGTTGGCGGCCTTGGCGGCAAACACCAAGGACCGCGCCGTGCCGCCGACGACCAACGTCAGGCGCACCTGCGTCAGCGACAGGGTCGCATACCCCGGCAGCCGCGCCGTGGTGCCGTCGGGCGACGCGGTGGCACCCGCGGTCGGGGTGACTTCGGTCCACAAGGGGCTGCCATAGGCGCTGTCGGGCTTGGCGCCGTCGACCTTGAGGACCAGCGTCCACCCGCCGGCTGCGCGATCGCAATACGCCTGGAAGGCCGGCGTCTTGCCGGCAGCGCCGTCGGGGTCGATCCAGTACAGGCCGTTGGCTCCCCCGGGTCCCAACGCCGCGCAACTGGTCGGCGCGAGGGCCAGGTCGACGGGCTTGGGCATCAGGCACACCCCGGCTTTGCATTGGCCGGAAGCGCCGCATGGGCTGTCGTCGGCGACCGCGGTGTGGCCGCATCCCAAGCCCACGGCGCAACCATCGGCCGTGCACGGGTTGGCGTCGTCGCAATCCTCGGTCGCCGGGGCGGCCAGCGGTGCCGCGCACTGTCCCGCCGCGCACTGGCCGGGCGTGGTGCAGGGTTCGCCGTCGTCGCACGCCGACACCATCGGTCGAGAGCACACCGCACAGGGGCGGCCGGCCGATTCGGGCAGGTCGTTCCACCCGCCCTCGGGCACCAGTTCCACCACGTCTTCGCCGCCAGAGTCATTGGGCTCGCCGCCATTCCAGTTGCTGTACCCGCCCTTGTGCGGTCCGAGCCACACGAAACTGCCCTCCTGCGCGCGGTCCGACAGGCCAATCCACGCCGGCACCTTGCCGCAGGCCGCGTCGGCCAACTTGCGGGCCAGCGCGTTGTCGTCGGCGGTCCGCACCGTCGCCAATTCGCCACCCCAGGCCCCACAGGTCTTGCGCGCCTGGGCCCAGGTCCCCTCGGCTTTCTTGGCAGCAAAACACCAACCGTCGCCGATCGTGCCGGCGCAGGCGCTCGCCGGACCGGGCAACGCAATGAAGGCGCAGCCCTTCTTGGGGTCGCAGTCCTCCCAGGTGCATGGCTTGCCGTCGTCGCACGGCTTGGCTTTGCCCTGCACGCACTGGCCCAGGGTGCAATACGACGCTTCGACGCAGTCGTTGGCGTCCGCGCACTTGTCGGCCGTGGCGGCGTACTGGCAGCCCTGGCCCGCCACGCAGCCATCGGCCGTGCAGCCATTGCCATCGTCGCACTTGGCGGCCGCGCCGGCCGTGCATGCCTTGGCGGCACAGTGGTCGCCAATCGAGCACGGGTCGCCGTCTTCGCACCAGTGGTCCTGGGCGGCGTGGGTACACTGCCCGGCGAGGTCGCACGCGTCGGCGGTGCATACGTTGGCGTCGTCGCAGTTTTCGGGCTGGCCCGCCGTGCATGCGCCTTGCTCGCAGGCCATGCCGTAGGTGCACGGGTCGCCGTCATCGCACTCTTCGTCCACCGCGCAAGGGCACGTGGCACCGCCCGGACAATCGCCCGGTCCCTTCTTGATCACCACAGGTGTGACATCGGGCGCCGCGTCCACGGCCGCGTCGTCCGGCGCCTGGTCCGGTTGCGGTGCATCGGGCGATCGCACTGCGGCCTCGGCGCCGGCCTCGATCGCCGCAGCACCGTCGGCCGCGTCGAACTGCGCGGCATCAGCACCCGTCGCAGCGCCCTGGGTGACCTCGCTGGCGCACGCCGCGACACAGGCGATCGCCGGCAGGACCAAAGGCAGCAAGGACAGGCGCGGCATGTGGCGGAACCGCCGGGAGGGCAGGGCAGCCATCGTCGTGGTTTTGGTCGCCGTTTGCAATCGCATCACGACGGCGGGCAGGGCGGTCGCGGGGTCCGTTGGCGGGGATCAGCGGGTGTTGATCGCCCCGGCGGCCCCTTGCGTCACCCGGCCGTCGCGGTCGGCGCATCCGCTGGCGCTGCGTGGGGCTTGTCGGTGCCGAGCTGCTTCTCTACCGCGAGGACCGCGGGCCGCAGTCGGGAGACGCCGAACTGGCGCAGCTTTTGGCGCTCCTCTTCGCTCAGTTGCTTGGCCAATGCCTCGCCCTCGGCGCGCCGCGACTCGAGTGCCCGGCGCAGTTTTTCGCCCGCCGCGCGACGCGCCTCGTCGTCGGCACCGTGCAGCGTAGCCGCCAACTGCTCGAAGTCGCCGGCCGTGGCCTCGACCAGTTGCTTGGCGCGCGTCAAGTGCGCGCTTTCTCCGGGTGCGGCAGGCGGGGCTGCCCGACACGCGGCCAGCGCCAGCGAACAAACCAATAGGACAGTGCGCGCGAACATGGCGGTCCTCCAAGTGGGTGTTGATGCGTGATTTCGCTCGCTACGGCAACATCCCTTTGCACCCTCTAGGGAATGTGGGTCGGGGTCGCCGGAGCGGCCGCCGGCGTCGCACCGCGCGGCAACCGGGCCAGGTGTGCAGCAAACAGCAGGACCTGCAGTCGAGACAGTGTTGGCCCGACGCGCAACCCGAAGTGGGCCTGCAGGGTGCGTTGATCGCCCTCGGACAGGCCGCGGCTGACGTCGCCGAGAGCGCTGCGCGCGGCGCCAAGCTCCTGATCGAACGCATCGGCGAGCGGCACCAGCGCCTGCGGGTCACCGCCAGCGGCCTCGACTTTGCGCGCGAGGTCTTCGAGCCGATCCGCCACTGCATCGATTCGCGCTTGCGCCGCAGCGAGCCGATCGCCCCCCGGCGCGACTGCCGCAGCGAAGGGTGCAGCCCGAAGCGGCGCCGAATCAGTCCGCTCGCAGCCGACACCCACGGCGACGGCGAGCAAGGTCCAGACCCATGCGCTGCGACACCGCGCGGCAAGGGCGAAAAACAGCGGCGGCGAGGTCGCTGACCAGCAGACTGCATTGCAGCCTGCGACCAAACAACCTCGCCGACACCTGGACATCGTCACCACGCGAGGGCCTGAGCCGCGGACGGCGCGGCCGCTACGCGCAACGGTGCGTGCTTACGGGGCCTTGGGGGCCTCGCCGGCCGGAGCCGCGCCAGCCGCCGGAGCGGCGGGAGCCGCGCCAGCCGCCGGAGC
>VGRO01000293.1 GCA_016875335.1 Deltaproteobacteria bacterium
CCAAATTCGCACCGGGATACGGGCCGTGATGCCACAACAATTCCTCAATCGGTTTCGCCTACTAGCTGCTCGTTGCGTGAAGGGGGCTCGCAGCCCCCTCGCGCGCCCATGCGCGCTCACCCCCGCGGCCGGCCGCAGCCGCGGCCGGAAGTACCTCAGCCCTGTTGCGCGCCGGAACCCGGCGCGGATTTCGGGCCTGAGGTACTAGGAGCCTGTCGGCGAAATGCCAGAATCGGCAGTTTCTGGCCGACAGGCTCCTAGGCAGGCCGCGGCTGCGGCCTGCCAGCGACAGAAACTGCCTGAATTTACTTCAGGCAGTTCTTGGTCGCTGCCCCGATCGTAACCACCACGGAGCCTGTCGGACGATAGTCCGACAGGCTCCTAGAGGAGAACCATGACCCGCAACGTGATACCGCTGCACATCGAGGTGATCAACGGTCCGAACATGAACCTGCTCGGCGAGCGCGAGCCTGAGCTCTACGGCACCATGACGCTGACTGCGCTCGAAGCGTACCTGCGGGCCCTCGGCAATGAACTCGACGCCACCGTCGACTGCTTCCAGAGCAACCACGAGGGCGCGCTCATCGACCGCTTGCACCAGACCCGCCGGACGGCCGACGGTTACATTTTCAATCCGGCGGGCTATACTCACTCCAGCGTGGCGCTGCGCGATGCCGTGCTCGCCGTCGCCAAACCCGTCGTCGAGGTGCACCTGAGCAACCCCGACGCCCGCGAGCCGTTCCGCCGCCAGTCGTTCCTCGCCGACGTCGCCCTGGGCCGCGTCAACGGATTCGGCGCGGTGGGCTACGGGCTCGCTTTGCGCGGACTCGTGCACCACCTGCGCGGGCACGCGGCCGGCCGCTAGCACGACGCTGGCGGGCTGGCCACCACCGCACGCCGCCATCGGGGGCAGCGGCAGTGGGCGTTCGCGCCCCATCCCAACCCATGCCACCTTTCGGGGTGGTCGCACTCTGGAACCCATGGGCACCATCGATACCAGTGAATTCCGCAAAGGCCTCAAGATCGAGATCGACGGCGTGCCGTGGGAAATCATCGAATTCCAGCACGTCAAGCCCGGCAAGGGCGCTGCATTCGTCACCACGCGCATCAAGAATCTGGTGCGCGGCAACACCATCGACAAGACCTTTCGGTCGGGCGACGTGGTGGGCGAGGCCGACTGCGAGGAAGTGCAGTGTGACTACCTGTACAGCGACGGCAGCGCTTGGCATTTCATGAACAAGGAGAGCTACGAGCAATTCGAAGTCAGCGGCGATGCCCTTGGCGACGCGCGCTATTTCCTCATCGACAATTCGGCGTGCAGCGTCCTGCTGTACAACAACCGGCCGATCCAGATCTACCCGCCGAACTTCGTGGTGATGAAACTTGTGGACTGCGATCCCGCGGTCGCGGGCAACACCGCGACTGGAGCGACCAAGGTGGTGACCACCGAGACCGGCTTCAGGGTTGCGGTGCCGCTTTTCATCACCATCGACGACAAGCTCAAGATCGACACGCGCGACGGCGGGCGCTTCATCGAACGCGCGGGCAAATAGTCGCCGGCACGGCCAGACCGCGGCCCGAAACCCAGGCGTCCCAAACCCAAGCGACAAAAAAACCAGCTGGTGCCCAGTGGCCTCGCCAACGATCGAACCCGCCAAGCCCAAGCGTCTGCCCGACGCCGCGGTGACGCGTGCCGACATCTCAGCGATGGATCGCGAGCTGCTGTCGCAGGCCGAGGCCGCTGCCGCGCAGGGGCGCACCGCCGAGGCCGTCGAGAAGTTCGTGGGTGCGGCTCGCAACTACCTGTCGCGCAGCCAGCCCGCCAAGGCCTCGCAAGTGCTGCGGCAGGCGGTCCGGCTGCAGCCCGACGCCGTCGAAGTCCACATCCTGCTTGCCGAAACGCTGGCACAGATGAGGTTGCCAGAGGACGCGGCCGCGGCGTACACCAAGGCCGCGGGGCTTCTGCAGAAAGTCGGGCAGTCTGCGCCGTGGCTCGACATCATCCGCAAGATGGTGGCACTCGATCCCGACGACCTGCATGGCCGCGTCCGGGTGGCCGAGTTCTTGAGCCGGGCCGGGCGGCGCACCGAGGCCGCGGACATCTTGCGCGCCCTGGCCGGGGACCTGCTGTCGCGCGGCGAAATCGACGATTGGGAGAAAGTGGCTGAGCGGCTGGCCCACCACGCCCCGGACGACACCACCACCGCCCACGACCTTGCCCTGCACTATGTGCGCACGGAGCGCCACGCCCTGGCACTGCCCAAACTCGTGGCGTGCTACGAAGCCGAACACCGCGACGCCGAGTTGCTCGAGTTGGTCGTCGACACGCTCGAGGCGCTGGGCCAGCGCGAAAGGGCGGCGGCCATCTGCCGGCAACTGCTCAAGACCTATCGGTCAACCGGTCTGCGTGCCGAGGCCGAGAAGGCGCTGGAACGCCTCTACGATCTCGACCCTGACGACGCCGAAGCGCGGGCATACCTCGGCGTTCTCCAGCCGGCGGTGCAGGGCGGCACAGTCATCGATTTCGAGGTCGGCCAGTTGCCAGCGCGTCGCGCCACCAGTGGCGGATTCGCGGCCGCCGGCCGGCAGCCGGAGAGCGGCGGGTTCGACCTGCCAGAGGCTCCCGCGGGTGGCTTCCGGCGCACCCTTCGCGGTGTGGAACAGGCGGCGCCAGTGGCGCCAACGCCTGTCGCCGCGCCTCGGTCCACGCAACCAGCGCCGCCGCCTTCGGTCCGCCAGAGCGATGACGACGATTTCGACGGCTCGACCGTGACCATGGCCCAGCCCGCGCCCTTGCAGCGCGCCATCGCGCCGCCCGTGCCGGCCGCGGCGCGTGCCCCGAGCCAGGCCCAGCCACAGGTTCGTCAGATTCCTCCGGCCGCCATCGCGGCGCGCGCGCCTTCGCAGGCGCAACCGATCGTGCCGATCTCGCCGCGGCCGGCCCAGCCGCCGGCGGCCCGGGCGCCGTCTCAGGGGCTGCAGGCGGTGGTGCCCGTCGCCCAAGCCCCAGCCGCGGTCGCGCGAACGGTCGCCCCGTCTGAGGCGATCACCGCCCGGCCTGCGGCGCCGCAACCCGGTGTGGGCGGTCCGCGCACCCCGGCAAACCCTCCGGCAGCGCCCGCCCCGCGCCAAGTCGCGCCCCCGGCGCGCACCGAAGCCGCCGCTGCCCCGTGGGGCGTCCCTGCGACAGCCTCTGCCACAGGGCGGGTTGCTGCGGTGCCGTCGCTGGACGCCTTGGCCAGCACTTTGGGGCATGACGACGACGACGAAGGCGATGCTTGGCCCGCCGACGACGAGGCGGGGTTCGAGGTCGAGGACCGCACGCTGGTGGAAGCGGCGGTGCCCGACGAGCATCCCATCCCGGCAGTCGGCCGCGCACCCGCGCCGCTCTTGCAGATGGGGCCTGGCGCTCCGCCGCCGATGCCCGCCAGTCCTTCCGCCCAGGCGTCCAGCGCCCCGCATCCGGCCCAGGCGCCGAGCGGCGGCCAGCCGGTGTTGAGCGCCCGCCAGCGCAGCAACTCGCTGCCTCGGCCAAGGTTGGCTCGCCGCGCGGGCACCGTGAGCGAGTTGCCGACCGCGGTGCGCGACATGACCAAGGACATCAACACGTTGGAGTTCTTCATCGAGCGCGGCTTTCAGGACTCGGCCGTCGCCTTGCTCGACGAGTTGTGCAAGCGCCACCCGGACAGCGCCCAACTGCGCGCCTATCGGACCCGTATCGAGCGCATGCAACGGACCTGAGAGGGTGTTGTTGAATGAAGCGCCTCCTCCGCGTAACCATGTATCTGGACAAGCACTGTCGTCGGCCGCCGGGCTCCGCGCATCGCAGCTTGCACCTACGCCGCAGTCGGCGGACTGCCTCCGCCGTACCTGTCGGACGCCTGACGACCTCCGCCTCGCCTGTCGGGCGCCAAGTTCCGCGCGCTACGGCAATCACTTGCCAACACCTGCTGAGCGCCGGAACCGCGGAGTTGACACTCCCGACCCGTCGCGCCACGGCGAACCTGCCTCCGGCTGCGCGCTGGCCCGGCCCAAAAGCGTCCGTTCAGTGGCGACAGCCGTGACCAGCGCACCGCACGACCTGGACGCGGTCCGCCGTCAAGAGAGGGAACTCGATACCTGCGAGGCCGAGCACCTGCGCCAAGATGCAGCGCTGCGCTACCGCCACGCGATGGCCGCTGTCCGCCTGACCGCGCTTCGCGACCGGCAGCAGGCCCTGGCTGCGCGCAAATGCGCCTTGCAGGCCGACGATTCTCCACACGCCGCAACCCCTGCGGCCCCCGCAGAGTTGGAGCCGCGCGCCCAACTGGCAGCGGCCTCTGGCGCCCGACTATCCGTGGCCGCCGAGCGCCGCGAGCACCTCGCCTTGCTTGGTGCCGCGCTGCAGAACTGGGAGCGCCACCTCGAGCTGGCCGAAGCTGCCGTGGACCGCGCCCTGCAGGCTGAAGACGCCCGCGCAGCCGCTTGGGCCGAGCGCGAACCGGGCTGGCGCCGGTCGGGTGTGCCGCCGTTGCCCGAAGCAGCCCAGGCCGCGCAAGCCATTGCCGTTGCCCTACCCACCGCCGCGGCGATGCCCGTGGGCGAAACCGCGCCATCGACGGGTGCCGCGGCCGCCGCGACGCAACTGCCGGCTCCGCGTGTGGCGGGCCGGCGCTCCGGTGGCATGGTCCCAGGGGCGCACGTTGACGCACACGCCGGTGACGAGCCGCTGCCGAGCGGGCCAACCAAGCGCATGATCACCACGCCGCTTTTTCGTCCGGCCAACAGCCCTACGGTCACGGGGGCGGTACCCATGGCACCGGGGCCGGCCGCCGCAGCCCGATCGCGATCAGAGCCGCGGCCGGTCGCCGCCATGCCCGCTGTGTCGCCCGCGCCGCCACCTCCGCCCCCCGAACCCGCGGCCGAACCGCAACCGCGCACCCGTGTGCTGGTGGACTCCGCGCCGGAGGTGCTTGCCCGCCATGCAGAGACGGTGTCCATCGAGCCCTCCGGGGCCGAGGCTGCGGTCGTCGCCGCCCGTTCTCGCGCCAAGCGCCGGTCGGAGTCCCCCCCGGTGCGCAAGCGCGACTCGCGGGGCCTGCCCACCGAACTGCCCGCCGATCTGCCGGCTGCACATCCCGGGCCGCTGCAGCGCCATCGCGATGCCACCGCGCCATTCCTGGCCACGCTGACCTACTGTGGGCTGCCGCTGATGCGCCAGTCGATCGAGTACGATCCGGCCGGTGCCAGTTTGCTGCTGTCGTTCCACGGTGCGGCGCCCGCCCTGCAGACCGATGGGGAGTTGTTGTGGCGCGACCGCGACGGCACCCGCCACCGCTTCTCGGTGCTGGTCCTGCAGGCTGTCCCGGCGCAAGGCGGCGGCACGGTGGTGGTGCTCGACATCGCGCACTGGTCGGCACAGGACCGGGCAGCCATGCAGGCGGTGATGGCGCGCCTGCTGTAGTGGCTGCGGGTCCGAGGACGACGGCCGCGCCAACCAAGCTGCCAGCCGATCAGGGACTGGAAAATAATAAGTCGATCACTCTCACATCAGGACGGAGCCGCGAGTCGGACCTTTGGTCCGCGAGCTGGCGACCCACGGAGCAAGCAAACGGGC
>VGRO01000294.1 GCA_016875335.1 Deltaproteobacteria bacterium
CACAACACGCCGGACATCAGCAGCCTCGTGGGCGGCGGCGGTGGCGGCGGCGGCGCCTACGGCAGCGCCATCAACCAGTCTGGCTCCGGCGGCGGCGGCGGCGGCGGCGTCATCAAGATCTCGGCCGCGGACGTCGTCATCAGCGGTGCGCTGACGGCCAACGGCGGAGCGGGCGGCCAGATCGTGGCATGTGGCGACGGCGGCGGCGGCGGCGGTGGCGCAGGCGGCGCCATCTGGATCCGCGGCGGCGCTGTGTCGATCACCGGAACCGTGTCGGCCACCGGCGGCAGCGGCGGGCCCAAGTGCGGCGGTCGGCCGTCGGGTTCGGGCGGCGCTGGCGGCACCGGGCGGATTCGCGTCGACTCGGCAACCACATTGAGCGGCACGACAACGCCCGCCTACTACAAGGGCGACGCCACGGGCATGGGCGCCGGCGCCTCGTGCACCAATTTCTACACCGACGACGACAAGGACGGCTACGGCACCGGCACCCCGGTTTGCCAGTGCTTCCAGACGCCGGGCAAGACGGCGCTGCAAGCAGGTGACTGCGACGACACCAAGGCCAGCGTCAATCCTGTCGCCAAGGAAGTCTGCGACGGCGCCAACAACGACTGCAAGAACGGCACCGACGACGGCTGCGACGACGACGGCGACGGCTACTGCGACGGCGGACTGATGATCACCTCGGCCGCGACCTGCGCCAAGTCCAAGAAGCCGGCGCCTGGCGCGCTCTTGCCCGGCGACGACTGCGACGACGCCAACGCAGCCATGGGCCCCGGCAACACCGAGGTTTGCGACGGAGCAGACAACAACTGCAACACCACCGTCGACGAAGGCTGCGACGACGACAACGACAACTTCTGCGAAGCGGGCATGACGCTCGTCGGCACGCCTTCGACCTGCACGGCCGGCGGCGGCGACTGCAACGACACCGACGGCCTCATCAAGCCGGGCGGCAACGAAGTGTGCAGCACGACCTACGACGACAACTGCAACGGCCAGACCAACGAACAGGGCGCCGCGGGCTGCACAAACTACTACCTGGACAACGACGGCGACGGCTACGGCCAGGCCAGCTACCAGTGCTGGTGCGCGCCGCAGGGCAACTACAAGGCCACCAAGGCCGGCGACTGCGACGACACCAGCGCCACCGTCTATCCGGGCGCGGCGAACGAGACCTGCGACGGCAAGGACAACAACTGCAACCTCACCATCGATGAGGGCTGCGACGACGACAAGGACAGCTACTGCGACGGCGGACTGATGATCACCTCGGCCGCGACCTGCGCCAAGTCCAAGAAGCCGGCGCCTGGCGCGCTCTTGCCGGGCGACGACTGCGACGACAACGCCAAGGACATCTACCCTGGCGTGGCTGAACTCTGCGACGCAGTGGACAACAACTGCGACGGCAAGACCGACGAGCTGTGCGACGCCGACGGCGACGGCTACTGCGATAAGAAGAAGCCGATCGTCGGCAACCCGCCGGTGTGCAGCAAGGGCGGCGGCGACTGCGACGACACCACGAGCGCGGTCAGCCCGGGTGTTCAGGAGACCTGCGACAGCAAGGACAACAACTGCAACGGCCAGACCGATGAAGCTGGCGCCACCGGGTGCAAGAACTACTACTTCGACGGCGACATGGATGGCTACGGCACGCCGTCGAGCTACCTGTGCCTGTGCGCGCCTGGCGGCAAGTTCAACAGCACCAACACCACCGACTGCGACGACACCTGCCCGACATGCGCCCCGGGCAAGCCCGAGTTGTGCGACGACAAGGACAACAGCTGCGGCAGCGGCGTGGACGAGGGCTGCAACGCCGACGGCGACAAGTACTGCACCAGCGCCAAGGTCACCATCGGCAAGCCGGCGGTGTGCACCATGGGCGGCGGCGACTGCAACGACGCCAACGCCAGCATGTTCCCGGGCGCGCTGGAGAGTTGCAACAACGCCGACGAGAACTGCAACGGCGTGACCGACGAAAACGCCTCGGACGCGTGCACCAACTATCCGAACGCCGTGGGCCAGTGCACGGCGGGTTCGTGCCAGCTCAAGTGCTTGGTGGGCTTCTACAACCTGAATGGATCGACGATCGACGGCTGCGAGTGCAACGGCAGCGACATCTACGAGCCCAACGATACGTGCGGCGCCGCCTACGTGGTCAACACCAACCTGAGCGACGCCGTCGGCGCGGCCGGCAACATCGAGACCGTGTACGCGCGCCTGGTCGACAACCCGGACGTCGACTGGTACCGCGTCTATGCGTACGACACCAGCGACGGCGGCTACGCGGTGTGCGACAAGTTCAACATGCGCGTGCGCTTCCTCAACAACCCAGGCGGCAACCTGCGGTTTGACGTGTTCCGCGGGGCGTGCCCGAGCGGCAACAGCTTCCCGGCCCTGGGCAAGACGGCCTCGCACACGACCAACAACCCATCGTACGGGCCCGACCCGAATTCGGAGTACGTCAACAGCGGCAACACCGTGTGCTGCCAGCGCACCGACTTCAACTGGTTCACCAACTTCAAGTCGGCCAGCGGCGGCGAACCGAGCCGGCAGTGGAGTGAATACGGCGAGTGCCCGTGCGCCACCGGCGACACCTTCGACCAGAGCAACACCGGTTGGTCGACCGGCGGCAACCCGTACTGCATGACGTTCAACACCAACGGCGTCTGTTTCCCGCGCGGCTACTACTTCACCCAGTGCCGCGACGACTCGGCCAACTTCTACGTCCGGGTGCACAAGGTCAGCGGCTCGCCGATCTGCGCGCCGTACTCGCTGGAGTTCAGCAACGGCGTGTATGGCCAGCCCGGCACGGGCAACGGCAAGCAGGGCTTCTAGTAGGCGAAACCCCAAATTCGCGTCGGGATACGGGCCGTCATGCCGCAACAAATCCTCAATCCGCTTCGGCTACTAGCTGCTTGTTTCGTGAAGGGGGCTCGCAGCCCCCTCGCGCGCCCATGCGCGCTCACCCCCGCGGCCGGCCGCAGCCGGAAGTACCTCAGCCCTGCTGCGCGCGGGAACCCGGCGCGAATTTCGGGCCTGAGGGACTAGCTTCTCAGGGCGACCGCGCTCACTGGGTCGGAATGGCGGAATGGTAGACGCCGCGGACTTAAAATCCGCTGAGTGAAGACTCGTACGGGTTCAAGTCCCGTTTCCGACACCGTCGTTGCCGGCCGTCGCGCACCCATCGGTTCTCATCGCTGCGCTTGCACCGGCCGCCGCATCTCGCTAGGCTGCTTGGCGAGGGGTCTACCACTCCGGCCCGCCGTGGGCCGCGGAGGCCACCGCCATGACTACGCTTTCCAACGCCGCTGCGGCGGCGCGCGGGCTGTACGCCGTCGATGCTGGACCGGCCCGCCTCCGCATCCACCACCTCGCTGAATTGAAGAACAAACGCCAGCGCATCACCGCGGTGACGTGCTACGACGCCACGTTTGCACGGTTGGTGGACCAAGCCGGGATCGACGTCGTACTGGTCGGCGACTCGCTGGGCAACGTCATCCAGGGCCAGGAAACCACGCTGCCCGTGACGGTGGACCATATCGTGTACCACTGCGCCGCGGTGTCGCGGGGATTGCAGCGGGCACACCTGGTCGCCGACCTGCCGTTCTTGAGCTACCGCAACGCCGATGTGGCCCTGCAGAGCGCAGGGCGCATGCTGGCCGAGGGCAACGCGCACGCAGTCAAGCTCGAAGGCGGCGCGGAGGTTGCACCCATCGTCGCGGCGCTGGTGGCCGCCGGGATTCCGGTCATGGGGCACATCGGCCTGACGCCGCAGTCGGTGCATGCCATGGGCGGTCATCGGGTGCAGGGCCGCGGAAAGGAAGCGCGCAAACGCTTGATTGACAGCGCGATCGCTCTGCAAGAGGCGGGGTGCTATAGCCTGGTGCTCGAGGCCATCCCGGCCGATCTGGCCGCCGAGGTCAGCGCCGCGCTCGACATCCCGACGATCGGCATCGGCGCTGGGGCGGGCTGCGACGGGCAGATCCTGGTGCTGTACGATCTGTTGGGCCTGAACCCCGGGTTCAAGCCCAAGTTCGTCAAGCAGTTTGCGCAGGTCGGCCAGGCCGTGGTCGACGCGCTGGGCGCCTACCGTGCCGAGGTCCAGGCCGGGACGTTTCCTGCCGCGGAACACACCTACTGCGACCCGACCCCCGTGGCGGCTCCAGAACCGCGGCGCGCCGCCGGCTGAGGCCGCCCATGCAAACCGTGCAGGGCGTGGCCGTCGCACGCACGTGTGCCGAATTCTCCGCCTGGTGCCGTTCGTTTCGGGCCGGCGGCCGCACGCTGGGGCTCGTGCCCACCATGGGCGCGCTGCACCAAGGCCACGCAACGCTGATGCGGATGGCCGCGCAGCACGCCGACGGTGTGGCGGTGTCCATCTTCGTCAACCCCAAGCAGTTCGGACCCGCCGAGGACTTCGGCCGCTATCCCAGGCAATTCGAAGGCGACTGCGCCCTGTGCGCGGCTGCAGGCGTTGCGGTGGTCTTTGCGCCCGCGGTGGAAGAACTCTACCCCGCCGGTTTCCAGACCCGGGTCGAAGTCGAGCAACTGCAGGCACGTTGGGAAGGCCAGAGCCGGCCAGGGCATTTTGCCGGCGTGGCCACGGTGGGGATCAAGTTGCTGAACCTCGCCCTGGCCGACGTGGCGGTGTTCGGCGAAAAGGACTGGCAGCAGTTGGCGATCGTGGCGCGAATGGCACGCGATCTCGGGCATCCAACCCGGATCCTCGGCGCGCCGATCGCCCGCGATCCCGACGGCCTCGCGCAGAGTTCGCGCAATGCCTACCTGTCGGCCGACGAGCGAAGCCGCGCCCGGGCCATCTCGGCCGGGTTGCGCGCCGTTGCCCGCGCGGCGGCCGATGGTCAAAGGGCGACAGCACCGCTCGTCGCGCAGTTGCGGGCCCACATCGAGGCCGCCGGAGGACGCATCGACTACGCGACCATCGTCGATGCCGCGACGCTCGAACACCTGGATTGCCTCGATCGGCCGGCGCGTGCGCTCGTCGCAGCGTGGTTCGGCGCGCCAAAGCTCCTGGACAATTGGGCACTTGGCCCATCGGACAGTGCCGACGCGGGCAACATGCGCTAGGAGCCTGTCGGCCAGAATCTGCCGATTCTGGCGTCTCGCCGACAGGCTCCTAGCCTATCCCGCCCCAGCCCAGCGTGTTCCACCGTGCGCTTTTTCCCTTGACGCTCAACCCTCGGTTCGTCTACCATTTTCCGACTTTTCGCGGACCATGGCCGGGCCGCCCGCGAACCGTAGCCCTTTCGCTTGCGTTTCAGCCCTGAACCCGCGACCGACCCACCCCTTGCAGCGGCGCAGTCCAGCAACCCCGACATGGAGTTCAACTACATGAAAATGAAGAATTTTTCTGTCACGGCGTGCGCTCTCGCCGTCCTCGCCGGTGTGATCACGATCGGCGCCTGCACGACCGCGAGCGGCGGTGGCGGCGGCGGCGGCGGCGGCGGCGGTGGCGGCGGCCAAACAGCCGACGCGACCAGCCCCGCTGACGCGGTCGCCGACGGCAAGACCGCGGTGGAAGTCATCACCGGCAAGGCCGACACCGGCGACAACCCGACG
>VGRO01000295.1 GCA_016875335.1 Deltaproteobacteria bacterium
GTCCGCCTCCAGCGCGTACGGCACCGCACCGACCTTGGCCCGCGGCAGCACCACCTTGTTGGGGCCGACCGCGGCTTCCGCCCACAGATCGGCCTTTTCGTGCACGGCATCGACGCACGCCGCAGGCAAGACCACCGAAAAGCGGCCCGAGCCGGCCTCGGCCTGGACCGGCGCCGCCGCGCACTTGGCCGATCCGCCCACGGCCGCGTCATAGAACGCCACCGTGACCTCCACGGCGCTCGCCAGCGGCTTGCCATCTTGCCCGGACACGACGCCGCCATAGGTGAGCGGCGCCTGCGTGGGTGCGCCCGCGGCGCGCGACCGACCGATCTGCACCCCAACGCCAAGCGCCACGCTGACAGCGGCGACCCACCACAGTTCTCGTTTCATGGCCGTATCCCTCCCAGCACACAGTAGCCTGCGCCGCACACAGCCGCGCTGGCGAAACCCGCCTCGGTGATGCTCCAACCGCTCGACTGCATGGCGCCCACGGTCAGAAAAGTCCCGCGCAACAGCATTGCGGCGGGCAAGCAACTGGCGATGGGCACCGCGACGCAGCCTTGCTTCGGGTCGCAGCCATCCTGGGTGCAGGGGTTGCCGTCGTCGCACACGGTTGCGCTGTAGCTGCCGTCCGCCAGACAGGTCTGCAGCTTGTTGCCGTCGCAGACCTTGCTGCCTTGGGTGCAGGCTTTGGCCGCGCAGGTTCCGCCCACGCACTGCAGGTTCCCGGCGGCGCAGTCGACCTGATTGGCCCAGAAGCCGCCGCTGCCGTCACAGGTCTGCACCATGGTCCCCGCGCACTGCTTGGCGCCGGGCGTGCAGAACAGCTTGCCGCATGCCCCGTTGGCACAAAAGCCGCCGGCTTTGGCGCAGTCTTCGCCGGGTTGCAGGGCCAGGCCCTTGGCGTCGCACACACCGACCACGGCTCCCATGCACTGTTTGCTGCCGGGGGTGCACACCACCGCCTTGCACGCGCCGCCGTCGCACACCTTGCCGACCTGGGCGCAGTCGTCGCCCGGCGTGACGCCCATGCCGTCGGCGTCGCAGACGTTGACCACGTTGCCGCCACAGGTCGCTTGGCCAGGTTGGCACAGCAGCGGCTTGCAGGCGCCGGCCACGCACACCTGACCGAGCTTTGCGCAGTCGCTGCCCGGCGCCCATGCCTGCCCCTGCGCATTGCACACCTGCACCACCGCGCCCGCGCACGTTGCTTTGCCGGGGTCGCACACCTTGTCGGTGCAAAGGCCCTGGTTGCACAGCTTGCCGCTGGCCGCGCAGTCTGGCCCGGCGGACCACGCCAGGCCCTTGGCGTTGCAGGTCTGGACGACGCTGCCCGCGCATTGCTGTGCTCCGGGGCTGCACAGGGCCGGCTTGCAAGCGCCCTCGTCGCACACGGTGCCCGACGCGCAAAGGGTTTCGGTGTAGCCGCTGCCATCGGCCGCGCATTTGCGCAAAACGCCGTCTTTGCAGGTCAATTCGTCTGGCTTACAGGCGGCGGGCACGCATACGGTCTGCTGGCAGACCAAGCCGCCTTCGCAGTCGCCGTGGCCGCTGCACTCGACGCAGGCCTTGAGCCCCTTGTCGCACACAAGTCCGGCCGGGCATTGCTTGCTCGACGTGCAGGGGACCGGCTTGGAGATGCACTTGTGGGCCTTGCAGGTCGCGTCGCCGGCACAATCCGTGTCGCTCAGGCACTGCACGCAGTAGCCTGCGGCCTGTGCGCAGACCAGGTCCAGCTTGGCGCACTGCTTGTCGCTCTGGCACGGGGTCTGGGCCACGCACTTGCCCGCGAAGCACAGCTCCGCTTTGCCTGGGCAGTCGGCGCTGACCGAACAAGCGCCGCGCGCAGGTTGATCCCCCGGCGCGGTGTCCTCGGCGACAACCTCGCTGCCGGCTTCCCCGCGGTTTGCGGCTGCATCGGCATCTCCAGAGGTTGCGCCAGGGTCCTTTGCCGCGAGCGCGTCGCCACCGGCGGCCGTTGGCGTCGGCGCGGGACCAACGCACGCGGCGGCGAGTGCGAGCACAGGAACAAGGCACCTCAGTTCGCGCATTGGTGACCCTGCAGGAAGGAACCGGCCGGGAGGTTGCCAGGCCGCTGCGACAGCACCCGTGACCTGGCGCCAACGGTGGCGAGCCAAGGCAATTCGGCGCGTTTGAGCGCGCGCAGCGCCGGCCTTTCCGGCGAAGTGCGTAGCGCAATCGTGCGCGGCGACCCAGGCGGTGTCAACTGCAATCGCGGGCTCGCTGGCAGCGCTATCGCAGTTTTCCCAGCCTTGGCCGGTTGGACGCTGCGTCCGGGGATTGCCAACCTGCTGGACACGACAACAAATCCGACCTTGACCTGGACCGCGGCGCCGGCGCTGACTGGCGCAGCCTGCTCGCCCTGAGGCCCACGCAAGTGCGGAGCTTTCGCGGTGCTGGAGGTCATCCGCGGCCGAGGGGCTGCGAGCCCGGCCGCGCAGGCCCACACATGCCCATGTGCTCGGGTTCGGCGGTCGCCGGTTCAGTTCAGGCGCGCGATCCCTGTCGCGCCAAGGGGCACACGCAGGCACAGGTTCAGCATCAAGGGCGGCCAGCCCTTGCCCGCCTCGGCGCCCCGATGGGCGCGGAACCACCTTGCGACCATCTCGGTCATGCCGCGACCCGACCCGCCACCGCCGCAAAAAACGCCTCGCGCACCGCGCCGACGTCCGCTGGCATCGTCCCGCCGGCCTGCGCGAAATCCGGTCGACCGCCGCCGCGGCCGCCCAACTGCCCGGCAAGGCCGGCGACGATTTGCCCCGCCGGCACCTGGCCCGCGGCGTCTTTGGTGGCGGCGACCAGCAGCAGCGCCTTGCCGTCGCCCTGATCGGCCAAGATGGCCACAACGCCCGTGCCGATGCGGTCGCGCACCTGGTCGCCGAGCGTGCGCAATGCCCCGGCGTCCGCGCCCTGCACGGTCTGGAAGACGGCGGTCAGCGCGCCCAGCTTGCGCTCGTCTGCGGCGGCGGTGCCTTCGCCCGAAAGCGCTTTGCCTTTCCACTTCTCGGTGGCCTGGTGGGCCGCCTTGAGCTCGGCTTGGAGCTTTTCCACCCGCTCGCCCAAGCCCTCTGGCTGGCCGCCCAGGCGCCGCTGCAGGTCGCCCAGCACCGCCGACTGTTGGCGCACCAATTCCAGCGCCTGCAAGTGGCACACGGCCTCGACGCGCCGCACGCCCGACGACACCGCGGACTCGCCGACGATTTTAAATAGCCCGATGTCGCCCGCGCGCGCGACGTGGGTGCCGCCGCACAGCTCCACCGAGTCGGCGATGGTCATCATCCGCACCACGTCGCCGTATTTGTCGCCAAAAAACGCCATCGCGCCGCGCGACACCGCGTCGTCCATGGTGGTCTGCAGCGCAGTCGCGGCCTCGTTGGCCAGCACGCGGCGGTTGACGTGGTCCTCGACGCGGGCGACTTCCTCTGCGGCCATGCCGGAAAAGTGGCTGAAATCAAAGCGAAGTCGGTCGGGCTCCACCAGCGACCCGCGCTGCTTGACGTGGGAGCCGAGCACGTCGCGCAGCGCCTTGTGCAGCAGGTGCGTCGCCGAGTGGTGGGCGCGCACCGACCCACGGTGGTTGGCATCCACCGCCACGTGCACGGCGTCGCCTACCGCCAGCGCGCCATGGTTTAGCGTCACCTTGTGCAGGTGCACGGCCGTGCCGAACTTTTGGGTGTCGACCACCGCCGCGCTGCCAAAACCGCCCGAAAGCGTAGCCTTGTCGCCCACCTGACCGCCGCCCTCGCCGTAACACGGGGTCTGGTCCAGGGCCACCCACACCTCGGCCGGGGCCGCTGCGCGCTCAACGCGCTCTTGGCCGGCGACCAGCGCCACCACCTGGGCCGCGCAAGCGTCGCTGTCGTAACCCACGAACGTCGTCGCCAACCCTTCGGTCGCCAGATCCTTGGCAAAGTCGCCGAGGTCGCCGCTGTGGCGCTTCCAACTGGCGCGGCCGCGGGCGCGCTGGGCCGCCATTTCGGTGGCAAAGCCCTCTTGGTCGGTGCTGAACCCGGCCTCCGCGCAGATGAGCTGCGTCAGGTCATCGGGAAAGCCGTGGCTATCGTGGAGCTTGAACACCACCTCGCCCGCGAGGCGCTTGGGCAGGCCGGCGGCGTGGATGCGCTCCATCTCGGCGGCGATGAGCTTGCACCCGGCGGCGTAGGTCAGGCCAAAGCGCTCTTCTTCCTGGCGGGTCACCCGGGCGATGATGGCGCGGGCGGCCACCAGCTCTGGAAACACGTCGCCCAAGATGTCGACCACCTTGTCGGCGATGCGGTACAAAAACGGGTCGTTGACACCGATCTTGCGGCCAAAACGGATCGCCCGCCGCATGATGCGCCGCAGCACGTAGCCGCGGCCTTCGCTCTCGGGGTAGATGCCCTCGGCCATCAAGAACGCGGTCGCCCGCGCGTGGTCGGCGATGACCCGCAGCGCCACGTCGAATTCAATCGCCTCGTCGCGCGACACCACGTTTTCGGGGTCAAAGCGACAGCCGTACGGCCGGCCGGCGATGTGGGCCATCTGGGCGATGAGGTCGGCGAGCACATCGGTGCCGTAGTTGCTGTCGCAGCCGTTGACCACCGCCGAGACGCGCTCCAGGCCCATGCCGGTGTCCACGCACGGCGCCGGCAGCGGGGTCAGCACGCCGGCCTGGCGGTCGTATTGCATGAACACGCAGTTCCAAATCTCGATGTAGCGGCCGTCGTCAGCGGCGAGCGTGCAGCCGGGGCCCTGGCTGGGGTCGAGATCCCAGTAGATTTCGGTGCAGGGGCCGCACGGGCCGGTGTCGCCCATGGCCCAGAAGTTGTCCTTTTCGGTCATCGGCACGATTCGGTCGGCAGGCAACCCGGCGATTTCGCCCCACAGGTCGCGTGCCTCCAGGTCGGCGGGCACCTTGTCGTTGCCCTCGAAGTAGGTGACGGCCAGGCGCGCGGGGTCGAGGCCGAGGTCGCGGGTCAAAAACGTCCAAGCGTGTTCGATGGCGCCGCGCTTGAAGTAGTCGCCAAAGCTGAAGTTGCCGAGCATCTCGAAAAGCGTGTGGTGGCGGCGGGTGCGGCCGACGTTCTCGAGATCGTTGTGTTTGCCCGATACCCGCAGGCACTTCTGGGTGCTGGTCGCGGTCTTGTAGGGCGCCGGCCGGGCACCGGTGAAGTAGTCCTTGAACTGGACCATGCCTGCGTTGACGAAAAGCAGCGTCGGATCGGCGGGCGGCAGAAGGGAGTGCGACGCCACCACCGCGTGGCCGTGGGCGGCGAAATAGTCGAGGAAAGCCTTGCGAATGGAGGCGACGGAACGGGGCGTGGAGGCGGGCATCGGGCAACTCGCGGCGCCACTGGGGCGACCAAGGGGGCGCAAGTGTAGGGGATAGTGGGCGGCGGGGGTAGCGGGGCCAAGGCCCAGAATCCACCGCCCCGCGCCGGCCAGCCGCGGAGCGGCGGTGCCGGCGCCTTTTTTCGCCTCCACGCCGTGCCCGGCAGCGCCCGGCGGACCTT
>VGRO01000296.1 GCA_016875335.1 Deltaproteobacteria bacterium
CAGTTGCTTCGTAAAGTCGCCGCCTTGCAGGCCGAACTCGGCCATGGCAGCAACGCGCTGGGCGTTGACCTCCGCCTTGAGCTGCCGCAGCAACTCCTCGGCTTGGGCAATCAGCACGCGGGTGGGCACTGGGTAAGCGGTGTCGCGCATCGTGGGCTCCTTTGGGCGCCGGCCAAGGCTTGGAGGCGGTCGCACAGGGGCGAGGCTGGGCCGGTTTGTTGGGGTTGTTAAGCCCGGCCGTTGCACCGTTGCACCGTTGCACCGGCTTCGGGGCTTCGGGTCGGGCCACCGCAGGCGCCCGGTCATGCAGCCGGTTCAAAGGTCAACGCGCCGCCCTACCCTAAGGTCTCGACAGCGCGATGTCTCCGCGCAGCAGATCGTTGGCCAACTGCGACAGGTCAACGCCCTTGCGTTCGGCGGCGGCCATGAGAAATTGCTGCACCTCGGCGTCCAGACATACCGGCACCCGCAGGTGCCGCGCCGGCTTGTAAGACTTGCCGCGCGTCCCGGCACTGAAGTCGATTTCGTTGGGGATGTCGTAGCTGGTGCCCGCGCTGGGCGACCGTGTGGCGCACAACAAGCGCAAACATGGGGCAAAGTGCGCGGCTGGAGGTCAGGAGCATGACCACGTGGCTGAGGCCCCGGCGGGCGCCGAGGCGCCGTGCGCTTCGCCAACTCCCGCGCTGCCGCTGCTGGATGAGCCGGCCGCCAACGACACGACGGCAACCAGTACGCCAACTGCGGCTTTGGCCGCCAGCGCGGCACCGGCAAGTACCGGAGCCACTGGCCCAAGCCCGACGCCGATTGGCGAGGCGGCGGCCAAGGCGGTGAAAACGAAGCTACTCTGGGCCGAGGCGCTCCAGCGGGCGTTCGGTTTCTCCGTTGAAAAACGCCCATGTGGCGGGCGGCGCAAGCTGATCGCCGTCATCCGCACGCCGAGCCAGGTCGAGAAGATCCTCCGGCATGTCGGCGAGTGGCGCGAGGCCGGCGACCGCGACGACGACTGCGCAATCGGCATTCCCGGGCCACCGGGCACGTTCGATGACGACGTGGACGAGACGCCGGGCGACAAATTCGACGGCGTGGACGACCCGGTCGAGCTGGAATGGGCGGCGTAGCGCAGGACGAAGCGGCGCGCGCGATCACAGCTTGAACTTGGCAGTTGGAGTGCTCGGGGTTGGCGGCGCGAAGGCGTGCGCTGGCGCTGGGCGGGCGTGGTCTGCCTGCGGCGAGCAAATTCACGGCTTGACACCGATGATCAGCCAACGCAGCATGGCGATCGCGCGGTCGCCGGAGGGTCCGGCGGGGCGCGGGCGGCGGAACGGTGGCGTTTCGTCGGCGAGGGTTGGGGCGGAGTGCTCTTGGAGTTCCTACCCCTTGGCGGTGCCTGAGGCCGGCGCCGATACGCCCACGCAAGCCGCGGTCATCGGCAGCGTGCAGGCGAGGGCAGACAGGGCGAGCCGGTTGCGCATGGCGGCAGGGTACGCCATGTCGGGCCGGTAGGGAAGCACGGATGCTGAGAGAGGCGCGAATCCAAGGCCGGAGTCTGAGCGCGGGCACCGCCGATCACGGCTGGCAACCCGAAAGCAGGTCGGCAGAGCCCGTTGGGTCGCGACGGTGAGCAGCCACAGTCAAACAGCCACAGGCCGCAGGTCTCAGTCACAGACACAGGACCAGGAGCAGCGACAGGCACAGCCCAGCCTTGCGATTGCGCCGGCACGCTCAGCAACGTCGCGTCACCAGCAAGCGGGTTGGCGAGTCGGCTGCCAGAGTCCGGGGGAAGTCACCGCGCCAACAGGGGCAGTCAGACTGGGCCACCCGCTCACCAGCGCGCGCGGCAGCGCCTGCGGGGCGTCGGTCGCGCTGGCGTTGCTGGTCGCCGTCGGTGCAGTCGATGCCGCGCGGTGGTTTCGCTGCGGCGGCGCCAGCCAATACGCCCGCAGGGTCACGGTGAACGGACGGCGCATGGGCAAGACGCGGCTTGACACGGCGTTTTGGCCGGCACAGCATCACGGCTGCGCGCTTGCCGGAAGGTCCGGCGGGGGCTCGGAGGCGACTGCGCGTGAGGCTCTGTGCCCATGAAGGCGTTGCGGCTCCTTGCCGGGAGTGGCCAAGGGCAACAAGCCGATCGAAGAGCCCAAGTAGCCCACCGACCACGGCGATGGGGCCGCGCGCGACCGCCATGCGTGCGGGCTCCAACTCGGAAAACTCCAAAATGGCCGGCATGCCCGAGGATGTTGAGTCGGCGGACTGGAAATTGGCTGCCAAGCCGCTGGCAATTGCTACGGATTCTGGGGGATTGGGGGGGCGGAAGTGCTGCAGCAACTCTGCCTGACGCAACCATGGTCACCGGTACCAAATGGACGCCCGACAGCACGCCCCCTATCCTGAATTGCTGCGGAGGCGTTCTTGGGCGCAAACAAGCAGACCCGCAAGCGCATCAACGGCCTCCAGCGCCAAATTGACCTCCATTTGGCCAAGATCAACGATGAGCTTGGCAAGCCCAGCCCAAACCTGCACCGCATCGACCATTGGCACTGTGAGGTGACGACATGGCAACAGGAAATTCAGCGGCTGAGCGAGCGGCTGCCCGGCGGGCGGAAACCATCCGGTTTCTAGCCGAAGAAGCCGGTGAAGCGGCCACAGAACTTGCCAAGGCGCTTGCCGCCATGCGCGACGCCGCCGACGACGAAGACTCGCCCGCCGCGGCCGAGGCGCTGGTTGCCCTCGACGTGCTTGCGGCCAAGGCCAAGCAACTGCGGACCACGGTCGACCGCCGCATCGCCGCTGGCCTCAGGGCCGAGCAAACCGCTTTGAACGCGCTATTGGCTGAACCTGAGTTTGCGGGCGCAACGGTGAGCTATCCCGAATTGGAGCAGGGGTTTTCGCCCGACATGGCCCTGGCCAAAGACGGGGTAGTCACGTACGTGGAGTTCAAGCGCGGTCGCGAATTGCAGCGCGCCGCCGACAATCTCGCCGACTACGTGGCGCGCCACGACCCGGCCGCGCGGGCACTGCTGGTCGTGGTCGGCAAGCCAGCGAATGCCGCGCTGCCGCATATCGCCGACCGGGTTCGCGTTCGGGTGCTCAAGGCCGCCTAAGGGCCAGGAAATGATTTACTCAATCATTTCTCGGGCCCGTTTGCTTGCTCCGTGGGTCGCCAGCTCGCGGACCAAAGGTCCGACTCGCGGCTCCGTCCTGATGTGAGAGTGATCGACTTATTATTTTCCAGTCCCTAAGGGCCCGGAAATGATTTACTCAATCATTTCTTGGTCCCGTTTGCTTGCTCAGTGGGTCGCCAGCTCGCGGACCAAGGGTCCGACTCGCGGCTCCGTCCTGATGTGAGAGTGATCGACTTATTGTTTTCCAGTCCCTTACGCCAGAAGTGCTGCGCCAATCGCCGCTCGCCGGCCCACTGTGGGAGACCCTGGTTTGCGCCGAGTTGCGCAAGGAGCTGGCGCTCACGCCTTCGGCGCGGACCTTGTGCTTTTACCGCGACAGCGACGGCGGTGAAGTCGACTTCGTGGTGGAGGACGGCCTGTCGCTGGATCTCGTCGAGTGCAAGTGGAGCGAGCTGCCCGACCGCCGCGACGCCAAGTCGATGCAGCGGCTGGCGGCTGCACTGGCGGGTCAAGGCGAAGTGCGCTCCATGCGCGTGGCGTGTCCCACACAGGCGCCGTTTCCGCTGGAGGGTGGGGCCAGGGCTTGGAATCCGTTGTTGGGGTAGGGGGGCGGCTAGCCCTCGATTCGTGGCGCAACACCATGTACGTCTTGGATCTTCAAGCACGCGTCATCGAGGATTTTCGGCAGCGTCGCACTCAGCAACGCCGCAAGTTGCCCCATGTTCCTTGTCGAATCGAAGTAGACGATCCCGAAGCTTTGGAGAACCGTGACATCCTGTCGCTCCCAGTAGACAGCGCCCTCGGCTTGATAGTGTTCGAAGACCGTCTTGGCCAGAAAGTTCAGCCAATCGTTGGACTTTTCCCCTGCACCCTCAGTGCGCAGGGCTCCCGGTCGCGATTTCGATGCCTTCACGCCCCAAAGCGTGAGCCGCACTGCCGGCATTTCCGTCGGCCCGTGGGGCGAAAGAACCGGTGCCGTGTAGGATTGCACGTCACACGGAAGCCCGCCGAGTCGGTCCAAGCGGAATGGCTTCGGGGGCCATGGTTTCGGTTTCCACAGAGTACCGGCTGACGTGGGGTCGGTCGCCGGAAACAGCACAACCCAAAGTCCCCGGTTGTCGCCACTTTCCGTATCCACTGGTCGCCAGGTTAGGCTCACAGTAGTCGCGCCGTCGAAGTCACTGGAGTTGAAAGTTGTCGGTTTGGCGTCAAGCGCGACCAATTCAATGGGCGTGCCGGGCGTCAGGAGCCCGTCGGCGACCGCGGCCTTGTACTGCTTGGCAAGGTCCTTTGCGGCGTTGTGTTTGCCGTCCTTTTCCAATTCGACGAACAGCAGCCGCGTGGGCGTCAGCACTGCAAAATCGGTCCGCTTGGCGTTGCCGATACTGGGCTCAAGGTAGACAATTGCTTCTTCGCCCCCGGCCAGCCACGACAGTGCCTTTTCGCTGGACCAAATGCACTCTTGGACGAGCCCCTCATTCAAGAAGCGCTCGCGTTGCGTCGCGTATTTCGGCGTGCTGCCGCCGGGAAACTCGGCGTCCACGAACCTATACGCCAACTTGCCCCTCCCGTGGACGAACGCAGCAATCTTCACCGCAACCGGTTTGGCGGAATCCACATTGGACTTGGGTATGATCCTTCGCTGCCATGCGTTTTCGTCGAACTGTGTTTTCGCACTATTGTACCAATGCATGGGCAATCCTCTGGCTCGCTTTTAATCCGGCAGCCTCGCCCCTTAGGGACTGGAAAACAATAAGTCGATCACTCTCACATCAGGGCGGAGCCGCGAGTCGGACCTTTGGTCCGCGAGCTGGCGACCCACTGAGCAAGCAAACGGGCCCAAGAAATGATTGAGTAAATCATTTCCGGGCCCTTACCCCGGGTCGTCGGCACCACCAGCCCATCACTCCGCCCGACCCTGCGCCCGCAAGTCGTCCCGCGAATAACAACGGGCTCAGCATGTTGACGGCATCGATGGCCCGGAGACCGCCTTGGCCGGCCGGCCGACCAACCCCCGGTACCAAGCGGTCCTGCGGGTCGGCCAGCGGCTGCGCCCCGCCACCCAGCCAGCCGCGCATGCTGCGACCAGTTTTCGCCTTGCGGCGTTCAATATTCCCAGTGCAGCGTACAATGGTCGCCCTGCAGCCCCCCATTTTCACCCCGCAGCCCCGCCTGCACCCGACAATTTGTGCGTGCGCCCCGCAAACCCGCGGCTGCGCCCCGCCCTTTGTCCTGTGCACCCGAAAACCCGCACGCTGCACCCCGAAGCCAGTCGCCAGCGCCGGCCGCGCCTAGTCCTGTCCGTCTTTGGGCTCGGGCTGCGCTGCCAGGCGCGCAGCGCGCATC
>VGRO01000297.1 GCA_016875335.1 Deltaproteobacteria bacterium
GCGCCGGTCCTGGCCGAGTTGCCGCAGTCGCTCGCGGCGGCGCCCCCGGTGTCGGCAGCGTTGGCGCCAGCGCCTGCACCCACGTCAGCGGCTGCACCGGCGTCCGCTGTCGAAGCGCCGCCATCCGCGGCAGCCGCCGTGCCGAAACCGCCCACTGCGGCGTCCGCGCCGCGCAAGCCCACCAAGGCACCCACCGCACGCCCGCGGCTCGGAGAGCAAAAGCACTATGTGGACTAGCCGGACGATCGCGGCGCTGGCGTGCGCCGTGGCGGTGGCGCCGATGTCCGTGGGCGCCAGCAGCCCCGGTCGCGCCACCGTCGAGGGGGCCCTGGCCAGCGAAGCGGAGGGCGAGTACATCGCAGGGCGCTTCAAGCAGGCCGCCATCTTGTTTCACCGCGCGTTCGAGCAGCGCCAGGACGTGGGGTACCTGTACAGCGCCGGCCGCGCCGAGCAACAGGCCGGGCTCATCGACGAGGCGCTGGCAACCTACGCGACAGTCCTGCGGTTGGCGCCCAAGGCGTCGGAGTTCGCGCGCAAGGCCAAGCTGCACCTGGACGCGATCAAAGCGAAGCGGGCGGCGGTCCCAGTGCCTCCGGGTGCGCCTCCGGGTGCAGCACCCAGCGCGGCGCCTGCCGTCGACCTGCCACCTTCGCCCACGCCCGTGGCCGCGCCAGCGCCAGCCACGCCCGTCGCTGCCGCGCCCGTGCCAGTGGCACCGGTGGCGGCTGTGCCGGTGGCGGCGGCGGCGGCGACAACGCTGGCCATCGACGACGACGTCCCGCGTACGGGCTGGTGGTGGCTGGCAGGGGGCGCGGCGCTGGCGGTGGGCGGCGCAGGGCTGGCGTGGTCCTCTTGGTCGGACGTGAGGAAAGCCGACGCTGCGGTGACCGCGGCATCTCCAGCCGACAAGCCGCTAGCGGCCGCGGACTACAAGGCGGCCGCTCAGGCCTCGCGAGGGCCGATCATCGGCGGTTGGGTGGCGGCCGGGCTGGGCGCGGCGGCGGCGGCCTTTGGCGGGTGGTCGCTGCGCCGAGGGGCCAGCGGGCTGGGCGTCACCCTTGCGCCCGGTCCGGCGAACGGCCTCGCGGTTGGCGTCCATTTCTGACCGGGACGGCGTCGTCGTTGGCACGCGGATTGCAGCAGTTGCTGTCGCGTTGAGCCAGCGTGGCCGTCGGCGCCGAGGGCGCCCGCAGTGGGAGGCGGACGTGAACGACATGCAACGCATCGCTTTTGCGCTGGCCGTGGCCGTTCAGGTCGCTGGCTGTTTGCCGGATCCAGGCAAGTACGACGGAATCCTTGCTGCGGGCGCAGACAGTGCCCTTGCGGGCGCCGACGCAAGCGGGGACAACGCGCCGGCCGGGATCGATGCCGCCCAGCACATCACACCAACCGCGTGCCTTGGCGCGTCGGCCACCGAGGGCGGCGGCAAGGCCGACACCGTCCACGCCGCCCGCCGCACCGACGCTGCCTTTGCCGACGGCCCCGGCTGGGTGCTGGCCGGCACCACCTGGTCCAAGGGCGCTGGCAAGAACGACGCTTGGCTCGCCAGGCTGGACGACGCGGGCAAGCTCACATGGCAGATCGCGCTCGGCACCGGCAACTTCGAAGAAGGCTTGGGCCTCGCAGTCGTGCCTGCCACAGCCGCGGGCGGCGCCGGGTACGCCATCAGCGGGCACACCGACTGCTTTGGCTGTGGTGCAACGGCACAAGTGTGGCGCACCGACACGGCCGGCAAGGTCCTCAAGACCTGGAGCGGTCCGAGCAAATCGTCGCGGCAGGTCGCCCAATGGGTCGAGCCCACGATCGGATCGGCTGGGCTGGTCGTGGCCGGTTGCACGGGCGGAGTGCAGAAATTCGCCGTCGACTGGCTCACGGCCGACGCCGCAAGCGCAACATGGTCCAAAACGTACAGCGGCGACGGCGAGTCGTGTGTGCGCGGCCTTGCGTACGCCCCGGCCGCTGGCGGCACCCAAGAGGGCTTGTTCCTGGCCGGTTATAGTGCGGGCGGCCGGGTCGCGCGCTTGGGTCTGGACGGCACACTGCTCTGGAACCTGGAGATCCCCGGCGCCAAGGCGATTTTCCGCGATGTCCTGCCCCTGGCCGACGGCGGCGCGCTGGCGGTGGGTCAGGTGACCGGTTCCGACGGCAGCCTGGACCTGTGGACCGTGCGCGTGGACGCGGGCGGCAAGGTCGTGGCCGACACCAAGACCGGAGGCAGCGGCGACGACCTCGGCACGGCGATCCTGGGGCGCGGCGACGGCGGGTGGACGGTTGCCGGCCGCACGCAATTGCCCGGCGAAGATGCCTCCGATGGCTGGGTCGTCGCCTACGACGCCGCGGGGATCAAGCTGTGGAGCCACACGGTGGGCGGCGCCGACAGCGAGGAACTGACCGCCATCGCTCCCGGATCGACGGCGGCCGAGGTGTTGGTCGCCGGCCACACCAAGTCCAAGGGCGCAGGCGACTGGGATGCGTGGTGGCTGCAGTTGCAAACCTGCGACGACGGCAACGCCTGCACGCTCGACACCTGCGCCGGGGGTTCGTGCCTACACCAGCCCGTGGCCGATGGGACGCCCTGCGGCGCGCTGGGCCAGTGCAAAACAGGCGCGTGCGCGCCGAAGCCTCTCCAGATCACCTGGCAAGAAGGTGAAAACCTGCCCGCCGGCCGCGAGGCGCACGCCGTCTGCATCGCCGACGGCCACATGTACGTCGTGGGCGGCGGCCCCTATCTCGACACCGTGGTGTCGGCGGCGCTGGACCCGCAGACCGGCGAGCCCAAGGGCTGGGCCACCACCGCCAAACTCAAGACGCCGCTTGAAATGCCGGCCGCGTGGGTCGCCGGCGGCTTTCTTTACGTCGCAGGCGGCATCCAGGGCAGCACCAACGACGCCAGCGCAGTGCGGTCGACCGCGGTGGGCAAGGACGGCTTGCTCGGCGGCTGGGGCGACCAAACGGCCATGCCAAGCGCCCTGTACGCCATGGCGCCCGCGCTCGTCGGCGACCGCGTCTACCTGGTCGGCGGCGGCGCAAGCGTATGGACCGGGACCGTGCGCTACAACAGCGTGGGCGCTGGGGGCACAGTCGGCAGCCAGTGGAAGAACGCCACCGCGCTACCCCAGCCTGCGGGCGGCGGCGTGGGTTCGGCGCTGGCCATCGCCGGGCGCATCTGGCTTTTCGGCCCGGCCGAGGGTGGCTCTGCGGGCAAGCAGGTGCGCGCGGCCCAGATGGACGCGGACGGCAGCCTGGGCCCGTGGCAGCCGATGGGGACCCTGCCCGCCGCCCGCCGATCCCGCGCCGTGTACCTCAAAGGCCGGGTGTGGATTGCCGGAGGCAGCAACGACGCGGGCGACCTCGATTCGGTGCTGACCGCGGCCGTGGGTGTCCAACTCGGCCCGTGGGATCCCGATGGCAAGATGCCGGCGCTGCCGGGACTGGCGAGCTTTGCGGCGCAGACCATCGGTTGGAAGGACTGGGTGTACGTGGTCGGCGGCGGGGCGGACAAGACGCGGGTGTGGCGGGGCAAGGTGCAGTAGCGCGGGTGGCGTACTTGCTGGTGTCGAAGGACTTGCTTGCCGGAGGTCTGCGCAGTCGCTATCCTGCAGGCGAGTCGGTCCTCGACTCACCGCGAGTCGACTGCCATGGGTGTCCCTCAATTGACGGTCCGCGGCCTGGACGACGAACTGGAAACGCGGCTTCGCCAGCACGCCGCCCGCCACCATTTGTCGCTCAGTCAGGCGGCTGTGGATTTGATGAGGCGCGGCGCCGGCTTGGCATCGGAATCGACGGACGCGCCGACCATCGGCCACTCGCTGGATGCGTGGTTGGGCGGCTGGACAACAGAGCAGGCGCGGGCGATGGTCGAGGCCGTGCGCGCGTTTGACGCTCCCGATCCGGAGCTGTGGCGGTGAGGGTATTGCTCGACACCAACGCCTACACGGCGCTTCGTGTCGGCGATCCGGTGACAGTGGGCCACTTTCGCGCAGCGACTAGCGTGCTTCTGTCTTCCATCGTAGCCGGCGAGCTAATGCACGGTTTTCGCTGCGGCAACCGTTTCGACGCCAATGTTGCCGAACTGCGCCAGTTGCTGGACCACCCCTTGTGCAGACTCGTGTCGCCGGGCTGGGACACGGCTTGGCATTTTTCGCGGATTGCCAAGATGCTGCGGGACAAGGGCCGGCCGATCGGCAGCAACGACCTTTGGATAGCCGCTCAGTGCATGGAACACAACGCCACGCTCTTGTCGTGCGACGGCGACTTCGCGGCGGTGGACGGCCTGTCGCTGGTTGGAACGCCGCAGCCGGGCTGACCAACCCGGCTGCTCAAAACCACCCAACCACCGCAACCTGCATGCCCCCAGCCAAGGGCGCGACCGCGACGGCCGGCGCCTCGGGCGCGCTCCACCACAGCCACCCGCCTGCGGCCGCCACGGCTGCGCCGACGCCTAGCGCGACGGCCCCAGCCGTAACCTTTCCATCTGCCGATCTGGCCGCCGCGACATCGCCGCGCTTGGCCGCCTCTGCGCCGTCCGAGTTGCCGGTGGCCACCATTGTGGCGCCGAGTCCAACCCCGACCAAGCCCAGCCCGACCGCCGCATAGGCTGCGGGCCTCTGCCAGGTCGGCGCTGGCGGGGCAGGTTTGACCACGACGGGCGGCGGCTTGGTCTCTACGGTCGGCGGCGGCGCTGTCGCTGGTTTGGCACCGTCAGCGGCAGCCGCCTTGGCAGCCTCTTGCTTGGCTTTCATCTCCTGCACCTGCTTTTGCAGCGCCCGCGCAATCCGCGAACGCACGTCGAGCAGGTAGTTCTGGGCCGCCTCGTATTTTTCGTGCTTGGGCGGCGCGACTTTGAGAAAGGCGGTGTAGTCGCGCTCGGCGGCGGGCAGGTCTTCGCCCTTGTCCGCGGCGCGCGCGGCGCTGAACAGGTACCCGGGCTCGGACGCATCAATGGCGTAGGCCTGGTGGTAGAGTTCTGCGGCTTTGGCGAACCGTCCAGCATCGAGTTCGCCCTTGGCCATGATCGACGCTGCGGCGGCGCGGTCCTTGACGCTGGGCGTTTGGGCGGCGGCAGACCACCCGACTGCACAAAGGGCGAGGCAAAGGGCGGTCGACAGCCTAATCGGCCAACGTCGGCTTGAGGCCATGGGTGTTCTCCTTTTTCGTGGGCGCGGCGGACCGGACCTTGGCTTTGGCGGCGGCGGGCTTGGCGGTTGGCGCCGGTGCGGCGCCGGCAGAGGCTGACGCGGGCGCAACTGGTGCCGGCGCCAGCGGCTCGGGCTGGGCGTTTGCCGCTGCCGCGGGCGCGGTCGGCGCGGCGGCCGCCGGTGCGGCCGCAGGCGGGGTCGGTGCAGGCTCAGCCCCTGCGGCTGGAGCACCCGCCGCCGCGGCAGGCGCCCCGCCAGGTGGCGGCGCTG
>VGRO01000298.1 GCA_016875335.1 Deltaproteobacteria bacterium
TGATTTACTCAATCATTTCTCGGGCCCGTTTGCTTGCTCCGTGGGTCGCCAGCTCGCGGACCAAAGGTCCGACTCGCGGCTCCGTCCTGATGTGAGAGTGATCGACTTATTATTTTCCAGTCCCCAAGTGGCGGACCGGTGATCATGTGCTTGCCGGCTGGGTCGGATCGGTGCTGGCGGAGGAATGCCGCAGCGGCGCCGGAAAGGCTCAGCGACAGGCACAGCGTCAGCGTCAGCGTCAGCACGGCGTCAGCGACAGCACAGCGTCAGCGACAGGCACGGAATCAGCGAAAGGCAGAGGGTCAGGGCAGGACCGTGATTGGCGGGGCTTGTTGGCCGGACCCGCCCCAGCCCGCGCTGCACCCACCACCCGCCATCAAGGCGAGTTGCGCACCCGCCGAAGCGCCGCCGTCGCGGCCACCAATACCGCACCGCACCCGACGCCCAGCACACCGTGCAACAGCCAAGGCAACGCCACGCCCACCCCGCCCGCAGCGGCGGCTACCCGTTCGATCCACGCCTCCCCGCCTGGGATGCCGTGCATCAGGATGCCGCCCCCGACCAGGAACATCGCGGCCGTGCCAGCGACCGACAGACTGTGCATGAGCCACGGCGCAGCGCGCAGCAGCAAACGGCCGATCCAGCGCAGCAGGTTGCCGCGCGCGCCGGGCTGCGGACGCTGCAAAAGGTACAGCCCGGCGTCGTCGAGCTTGACGATGCCGGCGACCAAGCCGTAGACGCCCGCGGTCATCACCAGCGACACGCCGACCAGCACGGCGATTTGGACGCTGAACGTCGCCTCGGCCACGGTCCCCAGCGTAATGGCAATGATCTCGGCGGACAGCACGAGGTCGGTGCGAATCGCCCCGGCAATCTTGGCCTTTTCGCGATCCGCAGCGTCGCTCGCGGCGACCGCCGCTGGCCCGCAGTCCGCAAGAGGGGCAGGTTCGGGCGCGTCGTGGGCCTTGCGGTGCATCAGGGCGTGCCAGAGTTTCTCGGCGCCCTCGAAGCAGAGGTAGGCGCCGCCCACCATCAGGACAGGGACGATGAGCTGGTGGGCGAGCGCGCTGATCGCCATCGCCCCGGGCACCAGCATCGCCTTGTTGCGCAGCGACCCCTTGGCGACAGCCCACACCACCGGCAGTTCTCTGTCGGCGTTCACGCCAGCGACCTGCTGGGCATTTAGCGCTAGGTCATCGCCGAGCACGCCGGCCGTCTTCTTGCCGGCGACCTTGGTCAGGGCCGCGACGTCGTCGAGCACGGTGGCGATGTCGTCGATGAGCGCAATCAGGCTGGTCAGCGCCATGGGCTTCCTTGCCCGCAGGGCCGGGATCGGCAATGCGGTCATCACGGGCTGGGTCGCGCGCCGATCGACGGCTACCCCAGTGCCTGCACGGCCGCGTCCACTTCGGCCATCAATTGCGCGGCGGCGGCGGTCAGCCGCGCGCATTCGGTCCGAACCTGCGCCACGTAGGCCGCGTCGGCGATGTCTTTGAGGTTGATGCGGGCGTTGCACACCCCGCCAAACACGGCAACCTGGGCGGCCGCGCAGCCCACCGCCGCATCGCTCCACGATGCGGGGTTGCCGGCCAGCAACGCCCGCTGTGCCGCGCGCATCGCCGCGAGGCCGGTCCGCGCCGTGTGCAATGGCACCTCGATGGCGACCTGGAGCCCAGCCTGCATGGCATCTTGGCGCGCCTGTCGCTCGCTGTCGGTCGCGGCTGGCAAGCGCCGAGCTGCCATGTAGGCCGAGAAGGCGTCGGTGTCGGCGTCCACGGCATGGACCAGCGCCTCTTTGGCAGCTTGCGCGGCCTCGGCGATGGACAGCAGTTCCGGCTCGGCCGCCGCAAATTCCGGCTTGGCTTGGGTCAGGTTGGCGACCATTGCCGCGAGGCCTGCGCCGAGCGCCCCACACAGCGCCGCCACCGATCCGCCGCCGGGCGCCGGGGTATCGCGCGCCACCTCGTCCACCAGTTCGTGCAGCGGCAAGCGCACAAGCGGTCCCGGCTGCGCCAAGCCGATGACCTTTTTGTCCAGGTCGAACGGCTGCACGTCGCCGAGCCCCATCGACTGCACGGCGGTCGCCAGCACATCGGGCAAGGGCACCCACGGCGACTTGCCTTGGCGGCGCAGGTAGTGACGGCCCGCCTGCACCAAGGCTTCGGCCGGCACCAACCCGACGATCTCGCTGCCGGTGACCACCAGGCCGCGGTCGTCGGCCAGCGCGCGGGCCTTGTCCAGGACGGCATGCGGCGGCGTCACGGTGTAGTCCGTCAGGTTGATGCTGATTTGCGCGCGCTGGTAGCTGTCCACATACCAGCCGATGGCCTTGCAGGCCGTGTAGTGGCCGGCGCGGTACACCTTTTGGCCGTCGATACGGTCGGGGTTGACTTCGTTTTGGCGCAGCAACGCCGCGAGGTCATACGCGTGCGCGTCGCGGCAGTGCCGGAAGATGGCCTCGGCGTCACCTGCCACGAATGCGCAGTTGCCGCACGGATAGCGCCCGGCCGCATACGTCATCACGGGGCCGCGCGCATAGACCGGGTGCCCGGTGTGGGCCCGCGCGACCCGACCCTTTTCGCGCAACTCAAAGGCGATGTCGGTCGCCAGCCCCTTGTCGCGGGTGTTGAGCGACACGTTGTAGGCAATCAAAAACGGCCGGGCGCCGAGCACGGTCGCGCCGTGCTTGGCCACGAACTGCGCAGGGCCAAAATCGGGCACCCAGGCCGGGTCGGCGAGCTTGGCGGCCAGCCCCTCGTATTCGCCCTTGCGGATGTCGGCGAGGTTGCGGCGTTCGGGTCGGCTGGCCGCGGCCTCGTAGAGATACACCGGAATGCCAAGCTCATCGCCCACCCGCCGGCCGAGGCGCCGGGCCAGTTCGGCACACTGCTCCATGGTGACACCAGAGACCGGCACGAACGGGCACACATCGGTCGCGCCCATCCGCGGGTGTTCTCCGCGGTGACCGCGCATGTCGATGACCTCCGCGGCCTTGGCGATGGCGGCGAAAGCGGCCTGCAGCGCAGCCTCGGGCGGGGCGACAAAGGTCACGACGGTGCGGTGGGTGTCGGCGCCCGGGTCGATGTCGAGCAGGCGCGCGCCGGCTACGGCCTCGATGGCGTCGGTGATGGCCTTGATTTTGTGCTTGTCGCGGCCTTCGCTGAAGTTGGGCACGCACTCGACGAGCGGCTGGGTCATGACGCGGTTCCGGGGGGCGCGGCGCAGGGCCGGCGGGGCCGCGATTGTGGTGGCGGTCGCCGCGCGTGGCAAGGCGCTGCCTGGTGCCCCGCCACGGAAGCGCGAGCCAACCCGGCGTTGCGGTTTGACGCCGGGTCTGGCGTACCGGCACACTGCCATCTTGGTGCCGCTGCGCGCCCGCCAAGAGGAACACCCATGCAGAGCGTCGCCGCACACAGCCGGCCCGCGTTGGTCGAGGGTCCGTGGACCTGGGAGGACTTCGTCGCGTTGCCCGACGACGACCGCCGCGAACTCATCGATGGCCACCTGCTGGAGTGCGACACGCCCACCGATATCGATGAGATCATTGCCGCGGAGATTGTTCGCGTGCTCGGCAATTGGGCGTACGACCACGGCGGCACCGTCATGACGAGCGCCTACAAGGTCCGGGTATCGGGCAAGCGCGGCGTGATGCCCGACGTGCAGTACTACCGCCCTGGGCGTCGGACGCAACGGCAGGCGCTCACCGAGGGCGCTCCCGACCTGGCCGTCGAGGTGATCTCGCCGAGCTCGCGCGCCATCGACCGCGTCACCAAGCTCAACTACTACCGCCAAATTGGCGTGCCCGAATACTGGATCGTCGACCCAGAGGCGCGCACAGTCAGCGCCTTCGTCTTGCGCGACGGCCATTACCTGGTCGCCGAGCAAGCCGCGTGGCCGCCGGAAGCGGACGAGGGCGACGACGGATGCTTCCGGCCGGCGCGCTTTGACGGCCTGGTGATTGCGCTGGAGCGGCTGTTTGCCCAGGTCGCCGAAGGTGACGGCACCGAACCTTGAGCTTGGGCTAGCTGCGGCCGCGAACCCGAGTCAAAAGCCCATACTTCGCAATGACATAGACTGCGCGCAGGCCGTCCTTGACGCCGATCTTCTTGCCCTGCTCGTAGGTGCGGCCGTCGTAGCTGATGGGCACCTCGTAAATGCGCAGTCCGCGCCGGGCGGCGAGCTTGGCAGTGATTTCGGGCTCGAAGCCAAAGCGGTCCTCTTGCAGGGCAATGGACTGGATGACCTCGCGGCGGAACACCTTGTAGCACGTCTCCATGTCGGTCAGGTTCAGGTCGGTCGCCACGTTGGAGAGCAACGTCAGCGCCCGGTTGCCGACCGAATGCCAGAAATACAGCACCCGGTGCGATTCGCCGGCAAAGCGCGACCCGAACACCACGTCAGCCTTGCCATCGATGATGGGCTGCAGCAGCCGACCATACTCGCTGGGGTCGTACTCCAGGTCGGCATCTTGGACCAGCACGACGTCGCCCGTGGCCTCTTGGAAGCCGCGGCGCAGCGCTGCGCCCTTGCCCTGGTTGCGCTCTTGGAGCAGCACCTTGACCTGCGGATGGTCGCGGGCGAGCTCCGCCAGGATGTCGCGGGTGCCGTCCTTGCTGCCGTCGTCGACAATCAGCAGCTCGATGGCGAACGGCTGCGCCAACACCTGGGCGACAATGGCGCGAATGGTCTCGCGCTCGTTGTAGCACGGCATCACCACAGACAGCGTGGGCAAGGGATGCTGCGGGTCGGTCATCAGGGTCGGGCCTGCCAGAGGGGGAGGGGACGCGAGCGCCCGGTCGGGGGCCGTGATCGTCAACGCCGTTGGGTTGGCTGTCAAGATGGGCGGGGCGACCTGCGCGGCCAACGATCGATCGGAAGTCGGCGCGCGGAGCACCTTGTCGGCCCAGGGGCTCTGGGAGTCATGCTCCTGCCCTGACCCTGTGCCCGTTCCAGTGCCTGTCCGGCGCCGCTTGGGGAGGATTCCGCCACCGCCGCTGTGGCGCCGGCTGAGCCGGAGGGCCGGGCGAGGCACGTTCCAACGTCGCAATGAGGGCACTGCCGCAACGGTGACCTAAATGCCGATGATCGCCGGTAGCGCGATCAGGGCGACCGGGCGGAGCCCTCGAGGTCAGCCGGCTGCGCCGGGATGCGCCGACAGCGTTGCATCCAGGACGAGGCCACGCGCTTGACGCCGCATGCGCGCGACCCATAGAATCGGGAGGGGGGGCGTCGGCGCGGGCCCTAGGAGCCTGTCGGGGAAACCCCAGCGCAAGCGATCGGCGGTTTCCCACATCGTCCCGGAACGGCCTCGCACCGGCATAGCTGTTTGGTTGTGAACCCGTCGATTCCGGTCTTCTGAGGTGTTCTGG
>VGRO01000299.1 GCA_016875335.1 Deltaproteobacteria bacterium
GCGCCGAATCCGCGATAGCGGTGGTCCCCGACGATGGCGCCGGACAGGGTCAGGAACAGGTACAGGGTCAGGCCCTGATCGAATCCCTCGTACGAACGCCCACATCCGATGCTGGCCCTGGGCCTGGGCCTGCGCCTGTCCGGCGCAGCCGGCTGACTCAGAAACCGGGTTTGCCCGCAGACGAGATTCGGCTACACACTCTTACGAACCACACCCAACCCCGCCCCAAGCAATTGACTTCCCTTCCGTTGTGCGCGCATTGTCGTCTCTCGACCCGGCCCGACCCGGTACCGGGGTGGAGGTCAATTGCTGCCCTTCCGATCGCCACGCGCTGGCCTGACCGTCCTCGGCGCGCTGGCAACCATCCTGTTCACCGCATTCGCCGCCGAGCCGTGCCGATCGGCCGCGCCGCGCGGGGCCGTTGCGGTCGAGGCCACAGCGGAGTCGCCGCCCGCAAAACCGCGCCGCATTTGGTCGGTGGCGATCGGGGTCTCCGACTACTTGCACTCCTCCAAGGGGATCAGCGATTTGCAGTACGCGGCCGCCGACGCGCGCGCCTTCGACCAGATGGTGGCAGGCGCCCAGTTCGCGGGCAGCGGCGTTCCGGCCGACCAGCGGTTGTTGCTGGTCGACAAGGACGCCCACCTCGCGGCCGTGCGCGGGGCGCTGCTCGAGTTCTTGGGCCGGGCCGGCAAGGACGACCTCGTGGTGGTGCTGTTTGCCGGCCATGGCGCCCCCGATCCGCTGCGGCCCGACGAGTTGTACTTGTTGGTCGCAGATACCGACCCCGAGAGGCTGGCCTCGACCGCGCTGCCGATGGTGGAGGTCCAGCGTGCATTCGAGCGCCTGCGCAGCGACCATGTGGTGTTTTTCGCCGACGCGTGCCACTCGGCCGGCATCTTGCTGCCGGGCAAGCAGTTGCGAGCGCTCGATGGCGGAAACCCGATCCACCGGGAGCTGGCCAGCTTGGGCAAGGTCCAGCGCAACCGGGTGGTGGTGACGTCGAGCGGCGCCGACGAGAAGTCGTTCGAGGGCAAGAAGTGGCAGCACGGCGTGTTCACCTGGGCGCTGCTGCAAGCGGTCGCCGGGGCCGCCGATGCCAATGGCAATCGCGATGGCATCGTGCAGTTGGGCGAGGCCATCTCGCACGTGCGCGACGCCGTCGAACGCGAGACCGGGTTTGCCCAGCACCCGGCGGTCATCGGCCAGATCGACGAACGTCTGCCGCTCGCCGTTGTGGGGACCGGTGGCCAAGGGGCGCCCAAGGCGGTGCCCCCGGCCGCCGCCAAGGCCCTCCAGCCGCGCAAGGGCAAGCCAGCGCCGCCAGTCAAGCGCGCGATGGTCCACTTCGACTTCGAGGACCAGCACATCGAGCCGCGGCGCTGGCGGCCCGATGCGTTCTTCGTGCTGCCTGGGCGGCGCTTGGAGGGTGAGATCCCGGCCGAAGAGCTGGCGCGGCTGTCTGCCCCGACCGCGGCCGCGTTGCAGGCATGGCGTCAGGTGCATGGCGAGGTGCAGCGCGGCACGATGGCGCGGTCCGCCACCGTCAGGGCGCGCACCGATTGCCAGGAGCGCTACCAGAAGCAGTTTGCTCTGCCCGACAAGGCGACCGACGCAGACAAGCTGGCGTTTGCCCAAGACATGCAGCAGGTGTGCGCTGCACCGATCCGCGCCGACAAGGATCAACAGAGCAAGCTCGACGCCACCCTCGCCCGCGAGCTGGCTGCCACCCACGCGCTGCGCGACCGCTTGGCCGGCGACCTCGACCGCGACGCCTCGCCGGTCAGCGGCCTGCCGCCCGCGCTGTGGGTGGTGCTGGCCGACGCCGAGGCCCGCCTGGCCCAGGCGACGTGGACCGACGCCTACGATGCGTGGGCAAAGAGCGCCGAAAGCCGCAAACAGGGACCTGAGCCGCAACGCCAGTACCGCAAGGCGATTGCCATCTACGACGCGTTCCTCGATCGCTACCGGGTCCATCCGTGGCGGCCGACAGCCCTTTACCAGCGCGCCTGGCTGACTTCGGAGCAGGACGGTGTCGGCCCCCTCGACATCGCCCAGCACTATCTGCGCGTGCTGGCCGAGGTGCCGGACCACGCGGACGCAGTCGAGATCAATCTGCGGATCGGTCTTGCCTATTTCGACAGCCTCGACCCCAAGGTGCAGACGCTGGCGCGGGCGGTACTTGCGGCGGCCATCGAGCGCGCGCCGCCCGGCCACAAGATGCGCAACATCGTCATCTACATGGCGGTGTGGGTCGCGCTAGCGATGGACCGCCGCGACGAGGCCCAGGCGCTGGCCTTGACCCTGCTGCGCGAGGACGCCGCCGAGCAGGATCGCGAACGGCGCAGTCCAGTGGCCCGCGAACTCGCGCAGGTGGTCGCCAGCATCGCCTTTGAAGATGGCACCGCTCATGGGGTCGAGCAGGCCGCCCTGCCCGCCGATGTCAAGGCCGAGATCCTCGGCGAAGCCGCGGTGCTTTCCCGCGAGGCCGGCGACTTCGAACTCGGCCTGCAATTTGCGCGATCGGCGCTGCAGTTGAACTCCGACCACCGCCGCGCCGAAAGCTGGGACTCCACCGTCGCGCTGTGTCTGGTGTCGTTGCGCCGCTATGGCGAGGCGGCCGATGTGTTCGAAGCGCGCTTTGTCCGCTTTGGACCAGCGTCGGCCTGGTATGGCCGGCACCGCGAGCGCCTTGGTCCAAAATTTCTCGAAGAATTGACCAGTTCAGTACAGCGGGCCGCGCCATTGCGCGACGCCGCGGCCGCTGCCGCCAAGACGGCGCCACTGCCTCCCACGCCGCGTGAACTCTTCCTGCCGTTGCCGCACCGACTCGGTTGGATGTTCGGGCTGTGCTACGGCGAAGCCCTGCGCGGCGGCCGCAACCCGCGCGGCAAGGTCGTGTTACGCCTGACCTTTTTCCAGGACGCCGGGTTGCAAGCGGCGCAGATCGTCAGCGACACTACGCCCGACCCGGTTTTGTGCGCATGCATCCTGCGGCGCGTGCAGGCCATGCGCAATCCACCCCGCGCCGATGCGGTCTTGACCATTCCGCTTTTGTTCACGCGCGACCCTTGACCAGCACCTGTCCGGCGCAGCCGGCTGACCCTGAAGCCCCCGCCCGGTCGCGGTGTTCGTGGTACTGCGGGACTCCCACAGGTGGGTCGCCGCCCTCACCAGCCCCCGGTGGCCACGCGGGACCGCGCCGCGGACAGCGCCGCCGAGCCGACATAGCCCACCGCGGACTGGCCCGGGCCGGCCTCGCGGATGGACGGCGAGCGGCCTACCCCGGCGCCAACACCACCTCGACGCAGCGGCCTGGGTCCATCACCCGTTGCGCCGCCCGCAACACCTCGTCGGCGCTCACTGCCAGCAGGCTCTCGATCTGCCCGCGGTAGGCCCGGCGGCCCAGGCCGTACAGTTCATTGAGGCACAGCGTCGCTGCCCGCGAACTGCGCGGCTGCAAGCCGATGGCGATGCTGCCGGCCAGGCTCTGTTTGGCGCGGTCGAGTTCCTCGGCGCCGACGGGGTATTGGCGAATGCGGTCCACTTCGGCGTACAGGCCCACCAGGGCCTGATCGACCTTGTCCGGCGAGGTGCCCATGTACAGCGCGAAATAACCCTCGTCCAGACCCTCGACGTGCATCGCCGACACCGAGTACGCCAGCGACTGCTTGTCACGCAACTGCATGAAAAGCCGGCCAGACTGACCGCTCAGCACGGTCGCCAACACGTCCAGCGCAAAGCGCTCGGGGTCGTGCAGGCGGGCGCCGACAAAGCCAATGGCGATGTGCGCCTGCTGCTTTTCGGCACGCGGCCGGATCTGCACCCGCGCGGCCGGTTGCGGCACCGGCAGGTTGTTCACTGGCGCCATCGGCGCGCGGTCGCCGGGGCTTTTCTCACAGAGCCACCGCGCCAACTGCTGCGGATCGACGTCGCCGGCCGCGGCATAGGTCAGCCGGCCGGGCGCCAGACAACTGCGCAGGTGGTCGACCAGGTCTTCGCGGCGCAGGCCTTGCAGGCTCGCCGTCGTCCCCAACAGGTCCATCGCGTAGGGGTGGCGGCCATAGAGGGCCTCGGCCATCGCCCGCAGCGCCTGACGCGACGGTGCGTCGCCCTGGTGGCGCAGGTCCTCGAGTTGGTTCTGGCGCTCTTGTTCCAAGTCTTCGGGTGGCAGCACGGACTCGAAAAGCGCATCGCAGAACAGGCCCACCACCTGGTCGGCGTGCTTGCTCTGCCCCATGGCGTGCAGCCCGAGCGAGTTGCGGCCGGCGGAACCGGCGAGGCCAGCCGCCAGGTTCTCGATCTCGTGTGCGATTTCGCTCGACGTCCGCGACGCCGTGCCGCGGGTCAACAGGTTGCCGAGCAGTTGTGACCGGCCGTTGCAGACGGCGTCCTCGGCGCGCAGGCCGCCGACCGCCGCGACCCGCAACCCGAAGACCGGCACCGACGGGTCGGGCTGCACGATCAGGATGTCGCCGGTCGGCAGTTCGATGCGCTCGATGCCGTCGAGCACGTCCGGCTCGCGCAGCGCCCGCGATGCCTGGCGGTGACCGTTGTCGTGCAGGGTCTGCCGCGCCTCGGGCAACAACTCGACCGAACGCTCGCGGTCGGTGGCGTCCTGACCCCAAAGCGTCACGAACTGCGCGGCGTCGGCGACCAGATACGCCTGCGCCACCCGCTGCACGTCGGCGACGGACACCGCGTCGACGCGGCGGGCGTAGGCCCGGTCCCAGTGGGGGTCGCCGGTCGCGGCCGCAAAGTAGCCGAGCGATTGCGCCTGGCCCTGCACGGTTTCGAGCTTGTAGGTCGCCTCGGCGAGCACGTTGTTCTTGGCCTTGACCAGTTCCTCCAGGCCGATGCCCTCGGCACGGATGCGCTGGATCTGTGCCAGGCTCGCCGTGCGCGCGGCGGCCATGCGGTCGGCACTGGTCAGCACCGTGACCGCAAAGAGTCCCCCGCGCACCGGTGTCCAGCTCGACGCGCCGATGTCGTTGACCAGGCTTTTCTCGCGCTGCAGCGTGCGCACCAGCCGGCTGGAGTCGCCTTGGCCGAGCACCAGCGCCAGCACGTCCAGCGCCGGCACGTCGGCGTGCAAGAGGTCGGGTATGGGCCACGCCAGCAGCGCCCGGCTCTCGCTGAACTTGCTGTGCACATGGGACTCCGCGGCAGGCAGGGTCCGGGTGTGGCTGTCCGGTCGCGGCGGCGGCGGCGTCTGCACCTGGTCGGCGAAAGCGGCCAGCACCGCAGCTTCGGCTTCGGCCTCGTCCACATCGCCGCACAGCACCACCGTGGTGTTGGGCGCGGTGTAGTGCTTGCGCCAGAATGCGCGCATCCGTTCCTGGGTCATG
>VGRO01000300.1 GCA_016875335.1 Deltaproteobacteria bacterium
CTCGTGCGCTTGACGCCGTGGCAGTGGTGCGCGGCCATCGCCCAGGGGCGCGCGCCCGCCGATCCTGCCGCCGGTTGTGACCTCGACGGCGATGGCGACGGGGTGCCGCGCGCCCGCGACTGTGACGACCTGCGCGCGGACGTCCGCCCGGGCGCCGAGGACCAGCCGGGTGACGGCGTCGACCAGGACTGCTCGGGCGCCGACCGCGACCCCTACAACGTGCTGGTCATCGCCTTGGAGTCGCACCGCGCGCTCGGCGTGGGCCATGTCACCGGCGGACCGTCGTGGTCGCCGCGCGTGGACCAACTGGCCCGCGAGGGCATCGGCCAGCGGCGGGCGGTGGCGGCCGGCCTGCCGACGATCGCCAGCTTCATGGTCCTGCACACCGGGCTGTTGCCGTGCGCGTGGTGCACCGTGGCCACCGATTTCGCCGCCGCGCGGCTGCCGGCGCTGCCGTTGACCTTGCGCCAGCACGGATACTACGCGCGGTTCTTCTCGGCCGCCGACCCGAGCTGGGACAACCAAGCGGCGTGGCTGCGCCATTGGTACCACGACGTGGACTACGACCGCGCCCGCGAGGAGGATGGACCGCTTTTCGCCCACATGGCGCAGTGGTTCAAGCGCGAGCTGGCCGGCGCCGCGAAGGGCCGACCGTTCTTTGCGTTGGCAATGACCCGGACCAACCACTTTCCGTTCGCGCGCGTGGCGGGCGTGCAGCACCGCGGCGGCGATTCCTGGGCCGATGGCATGCGCGACACCATGCACTACGCCGATGCCGAGCTGGGGGGGCTGCTCGACGCCCTGCGCGGCGAACCTTGGTTCCGCAAAACGCTGGTCGTCGTCACTGGAGACCACGGTCACCCGCTCGGCGAGCACGGCCACCGCCACCTTTTCGACACGGTGCAAGTCGAGGGCACCGGCGTGCCGCTGGTGTTCTGGGGTGACCACCCCAAAATCAACGCCTTGCGCGGGCAGATCGGCACCGAGCCGTCGAGCCACCTCGACATCGCCCCGACCGTGCTGGACCTGCTGGGCATCGACCGCTCGGGCGCCTGGCAGGGCCGATCGCTGGTCGGCGGCGGCCGCGGGCAGTCTTGGACGATCAAGGACGCGATGTGGGCAGCCGAGCGCGGGTCGAGGCGACTGCTGGTCGACGGGTCGCGGCACTTGGACCGCTCTGGCTGGCGGGCGTTCGACCGCACCACCGACTTGCGCGAGGACAAGCCGTTGCCGCTGACGGACGCCGATGCCGAGCTGGCCGCGGACCTCACCGCTGTAGCGACGTGGATGTACGACCTCTACCGGCGCGATCGCGTGTTGCCGGTCTGGTGGCCGGTGGCCGCGAAGTAGCGGCCTGTCGCGCGCCTGTCACGTGCCCGCGCTCCCGGTCCATGGATGGCCTACACTGCCCGCATGAACTGGCCGCTTTTCTTGACCGTATTCTCCACCGTCTTTCTCGCCGAACTTGGCGACAAGACGCAGCTTTCCACGATGCTGTTTGCGGCGAAGGGCGAAAACCCCAAGCTCGTCGTGTTCACCGCGGCCGCGCTGGCCCTGGTGGCCACGAGCGCCCTGGGCGTCCTGGCCGGCGAGGTCGTGGGTCGCTACGTCGATCCGCGGTGGCTTTCGCGGGTGGCCGGCGCGGGTTTCATCGCCGTCGGCGTGTGGACGTTGGCCAAAGCGTGATCTCGCCTACGGCGCGGAGGGACTGGCCGCCGCGGGGGTCGCGACCGGCGCCGGGGCGGGCGGCACCTCGACGCAGCGCACCTCGGGCGGCTTGTTGCCCCCAAACAGCAGGCCCAGGCTGAACTGCAAGACATTGCCATTGTTGCCGATGTCGGCGCCGAATCCCGCCACCGAGCCCATGACGGCAACGCCCGCCGACAGCTCGGGCACCAAGGTCAGGTTCTGAGTCACCGGCCACACGTACGCCAGGCTCGAACCGACGATGACCATGTTGAAGGTGCTGCCGAACGACGTCGCGGTGTCGGTCGAGAGGATGTCCACGATCTTGGGGCCGATGACCACCTGGCGGCCGCCGTCGAGGTGGATCCCAAAAAGCGCCGCGAGTTGCACCGTGGTGAAGTGCAGCGGCGTGCTGTTGGTGTCGCCGCCCGGCGCGTAGATGTACATCACGCCGGGGTTGAGCGAGATGTCCAGGCCGCTGTTGCGGTCGGCCGCCTTGCGCAGCGCGATGCGCGAGTCGATGGTGTAGCCGGGCAGCGGTAGCCACAATCGGGCGCCGACGTCGACGTTCTCGGTCACGCCATAGCGACCGCCGAACTCGACTTGGGGTCCCGGCCGCGCCGACCGCGACAAGCCGACGCGGTTGAACGCTGGCGCCAGGACGAACTGGGTCTCGCCGCTGTCCACTGGCCGCGCGGTGCCCAGCGTGGCCATCGAACAGCCCGCCGAGGCGATGCCGACCAGCCACAACAGCGCCGGTTCGGCCCAACCTTTGGGTTCCATTGCCATGTTTCCCCTCGGGGTCGCGTCCGCGGCCCGCTTCGCTACTGCTGCGACAAGTCCCACTTGGGCCGCCGCCACGACGCCCGCAGGTCGGCTTCGGTCGCCACGACCGCCGTGCCGCTCGCCTCGCGGCCGTCGAGGAACGCCACGAAATCCATCTGCTGCTCGGGCTTGCCGAACTGGGTGTCGAACAGCTCGACCAGGTTGGTGGGCGGCAGGGTCTTGCGGCCCATCACTTCTTCGAGCGGCAGGGTCAGCCCTGTCATCACGCCTTTTTCTGGCCGGTAGGCCACGTACACCACCTCGCTGCACACCAGCGTGGACTCGGTCAGAAAGTCGAAGTCGAAGTCATAGGGTTTTCCCAGGTTCGAGAACGCGGAGACGATCGCCCGCGCCTTCTCGACCTTGGACAGGCGCGGACGCATCACGCCCACGTAGTCGGCGGCGCACGACTCGTGCAGGCTGGCCATCGACACGCCCTCGGAGATGGCCTCGATGACGCGGTGCGGCTTGCCGTCGTGCGCCGCGCTCGCGTACTCCTTCCAGTGGTCGGGGAAGGTCTTTTCCAAGTAGCCCGTCAGCCCCTTGTCGCCAAAGGCCGCTTTGACCCCGGCGTCGCCGTCGAGCGCAGCGGCGATTTCCTGCGGGCTGCCCGCGTAGAACGCGGCGTGCGGCCAGAAGCCGGGCAGGCCCAGGTTGCTCAGGTACCAATTGCGGCGCTCGACGATGACGTCTCCCGGCTGGGCCTGGGTGGTCAGCCAGTCGATCTGCGCCTGCGAAATCAGGGCCTTTCCGGTCGCGCGCAGCCGCGTGTCCCCCAACCACTCGGCGATGTCGGTGATCAGCGCACCGCTCCACTGGTCGAATTGGTTGCCGAGCACGGTGGCAAAGCCCTGCATCATCACCTGGATGGCTTGGCGGTTGAATTCCTCTTCGGCTTTCTGGGCATGGGCCAAGGCCTTGTCGGCGAGCACGGTGAAGGCGATGTGCTCCTTTTCCTTGCCCGCGCGCATGGCGGCCGCGCGGCGCTGCATGGCCTCGACGCCCACCTGCAGCAGCATCCGGGTCTGCGGCTTGGCCATGCGCACCAGCATCGCATCGTATTCGTTGGCGCCGACGCCATATTCGGGATCCGGGTCATTGAGGATCGCCTTGAACTGGTCGAGGCGACCGAACGCCCGCAGGAACCGCAGGTTGGTCGAGGTCTGCGCAGCCAGGGCCGTCACGCCTGCCGTCAACGCAAAGATCTGCTTGTCCGTCGACCCCGCCTGCTTCCACCCCTGCAGGAACTTGAACTGGTACGAGTGCAGCGCCCGCATGTGGTCGAGGTAGGGCGCCCACAGCGACAGGAGCATTTTGCGCTGGTCGGCGGTGGGGACGTAGTCCGCCTTGACCTTGCCCAACGCGCCTTCGTAATCCGCCAGGAGTTTGTTGACCTGCTCGACGTCGCTGACGACCTTCTGCAGCGCCTTGGCGTCTTCGAGGCGCGGAGCCCGCCCCTTGGGGCCCGGATCGCACGCCGTAGCCAGCAGGGCCGCGCCGAGCAGGGCCGCGTGCCAAATTCGCAGAGCTGTTGCCATCGTCGGCCTCCCGAAGCCGCAAGCGTACCGCACGTGGCGGCGCCCGCAAAGGTCGGTGCCCCGCGTGGGCCCGATCGTTCAACAGTGGCTTGGACAGAGGAGCGTGGCCGTTTCGGATCCGGAGAATCAGCCTCCAACCCGCTCGTAGTGCCAGTGTTCGGGCGAGTTCGAGCTGTCCTTGACGGGGCGGTACAGGCCGAATTTCAGCGCTACCGCGTCAATGATCGGGTCGTAGTAGTTCATGACGAATGGAAAGGTGATGTCCATGGCCTCGCCGCCGCAGTGGTTGCTGACCGAGCAGTCCGACACGTTGGGCTTGCGCATGTCGGTCATGCTGGTCGGGTAGCCCTCGATCGCCTGGGCGCCTTGCTTCCATTTGTCGTCGACGGTCTTGCCCTTGGCGTTCTGGATTTCCTTGGTCACCTCGGCGATTTCGCCCTCAGCCTCCGCCTTGGTGGTCTCATCGCCGAGTTTTCCCAGCGCGGCCGAAAACCGACTGATCTGGGTGGTGTCTGCCCACGTCTCGCCGCACGCCGGATCCTTGCCGTCGATGTCGACGATGTTCTGCGCAAACTTCTGCTGGTTGGCGGTCGAGTTGAGCAGTTGGCTCTTGGTGTTGAGCATCCAGTGGACGCTCAGCTTGTGCGCGGTGGGGCGACCGCGGATGCCGCTCGACACCGCAGGGGCGTCCGCGGTGACGATCTGGGCGTATTGGCAGAACTGGTAGAACTGCTGCAGCCGACCGACCAGGTCCATCGACAGCGTCTCGCCGTCCTGGGACAGGAAGCTACCAGGTATGCCGAACGTCCGCCGACCCTCTCCCAGTTTGGGATCGGCCTTGAACGCGTCGGCCATCGCCAGCAGTTCTTTCTGCTTGGGGGTGTACGCCTGCTTTTCGAGCAACGCGTCGGCCTGGGCCGTCGCTTTGTCCTTGATCATCGTGGCCACGGCAGGGTCGATCGGCCACGCGGTTTTTTCCTCGCCGACAATGTTCGGGTCGCGGGCCTTGACGAACGTGGTGCCTTCGGGCCTGTTTTCGATGCTCCATCGGAAGGCCGCGCCATGATCCACCGGCAAAAAAGGTCCTGAATCCTTGGCGATCGAATTAACTCAGGTTTCCCGGGGAAACCGGCGCAAACCTGCACCTTCAGGGTGACAGGTTTGCGCCGGCGGTTAATTCGACACGCCGAGTGGGCCTCTCAGCCACAGGCAAACAGCCACAGGCTTCAGGCTTCAGCCACAGACGCAGCGGCAGCGGCAGTCGC
>VGRO01000301.1 GCA_016875335.1 Deltaproteobacteria bacterium
ATTCTGGACCCCGCCCGTGCTTTTCACCCCCCCGGCAATCGCCTATTCTCGGCACCTCACGCCCGGTCGGGCGCAGCCGAGGTTCCGATGTTCAGCAGTTCCAGGCGCAGCGCAAGGGCTGTCGCAGTTTTCGCCCTCATGGCAACCAACTGCGGCGCCAACCGCACGGCCGAACAGGGGTTTGCCCCGCAGAGCACGTGGGTGCCGCCACTGAAACAGTCGGTGTACCTGCGCGCCATCCAGGACCGCGACCCGTCGGGCAACCTCGGCAGGTTCTTCGCCGCCAACATCGGCCAAGCGCAAATCGACGAGTCCAACGCCTTCCCGTCGCGCTGCGGCAAGTTCTTCAAGCCGACCATCGTCGAGGCGTCTGGCGAGTTCGACGAGTCGTTCACCGCCAGCACCAGCGTCGGCGCTTCGTTGTCGGTGCCGGTGTACGCCGTCAAGGCCGGCGCCGGCTACGGCAGCAACGGCGAAGTGCGCGTCCACTACAAGCTCAAGAAGGTCATGCGCGCCGAAGTCGACACCGACGGCCTCGACCGCTGCTGCGCCGCCGACGCAAAACAGTGTGGAGTCAAGTACATCTCCGAGTTCTACCTGGGCGACGGCGAGGTGTACCAGTACCTTGGCTCTGAGGCCCAACTCAAGGCCGGCGCGACGTACAGCGGCGTGGGCGGCGATGTCGAGTTCAAGAACGGCACCGCATGGAAGAAAGTCAACCGCATCGACAATGCCTACTTCGCCTTCAAGACGTCGCTCATCAGCGCGGGCGGTGGCGACAGCAATGCCAACGTCTGTAGCGGCGACTGGCAAAGCACCCCGCCCACCAGCCTGGACGGCCAGTACTTTGTCGGCATGTCTCGGCCAGCGGCCAGCAAGCAGGCGGCCCGCCAAGACGCCCTGCTCAACGGCCGCCGCCAGACCATGCAATACATCGCGACCCAGCTCAAGGAGGCGCGGGTGCAGACCAGCAAGGACCTCGACGCCGTGTTCAGCGACGATGCCGCGATTTCCGCCGCCAGCGAAGGTCTCGCCCGCCTGGTCAAAGACCGCTGCTGGAAAGACGGCGAAGTCGCAGGGCCGACCACGCGCTTTGAGTCCAGTGTGCTGATGTTCTTTCCGCAGGCCGAAATCGCCAATGCAGCCAAGGCAGTCGCGGGCGCGCTCAAGGGCGCGGGGCTGTTGTCGCCTGCCGACGCCGCAGCAGTGGAGGCCGCGGGCGACAAGGGCGTGCCGCCGCGGTAGGGCCACCATTGGGAACACCCGCTGCTCGATGCCCGCGCCGCATGTTTGGGTGGAGAACATGCCAAAATTCAGGTTGTTGAATAAAGGGGGGGTGCGTGTTTGCCCCCTGTTTGGGCTGGTGTGCGCGCTCTCGGCGCCTGCGTGGGCTGCCAATCCGCCGCTGGACTGCCAGTCGCCCAAGGCGCCGCCCGACTACGCGGCGTTCGGGGTTGGCCGGGCCTCGCTGGCTCAAGCGGGATCCGAAGCGGCAGCCATGGATGCTGCGGCCAAGGCGTCGGCGGCCGACCTGGTGGGTCGCCTGTGTGCCGATGGCTGCCAGTGCCAGGCGTTGGCGCCGCTGCAACCGTACAGCTTCGGCAAGGCGGGCGACGTCCTCTGTCACATGACGGTGGTGCCGACAGACGCCGTGCTGCGGTTCCGCCAGGCCCGCGACCCGGCCGCGGCGCAACAGGCAGTGGCGACCGCGCTTGCGGAGGCATGGGGGCGACTCGGCGCCACGGGTCGGCCACGGGTGGCGTTGGCGGTAGGTGGGGCGTCGGCATCGTGGCTGCGCGGTCAGGCCACCGCTTGGCTGTCGGCGCGCGCCGAGGTGGGGCCGGCGGGGGATTGCAAGGCCGCGCTCGCCACGCCGCCGGCGCTCTGTTTGCGTCTGGCAGAGGGCGCGGCCGGGGCCGCCGAACGGACCCTGGAGGTCGAGGTCCAGCCGACAAGTGGCCCGCGCAGCGCCGTCGCCGGTCGCCTGAACACCTGCGCGCTGCAAGCCGCCAGCGGCGCCCTGGTTTGCCCCGACGACGGTGACCCGGCTGGCGACCATTGTGAACCGCGCGGTGGCGCCATCCCCGCATGCAGCGCCCGACCGATGGGCGGGGCAGGGGTGTGGGCAAGTGCCGAAGCCGAAGGCGGCGACGACGACGCCTTGGACCGCGCGCGCAGCGAAGCCTTGCGCAGGGTCGTGGCCCCCATCGTTGGGGTCAGCGCCGCGGGCGGCCGCGACGACGCTTTGGAAGCCCGCCTGCGCACGGCCACAATTGCCGATTTCACGGCCTTTCGCTGTCGCGTGGCGCCGCGCCGCTTGCGCGTGGACGTGTTCGTGCCTGACCGCGAGCGGCAGCGCCTGGTCCGCGCCCAACGCAACGCCACATTGGGGGTCTTGGTCTGCGGCAGCACGCCCGCCGGGGCCTGCACCGACCAATGGCGGGACCGCGTGCGCGCGCTGGGCAGTTCGGCGGGCCTCGACCTCGCCGATGTGGTCGCCAGCCCCAGCGACCCAGGCAGCAGTGAAATTCGCCGCCTGGCTGCGCAAGCCGACGCCAACACGGTCTTGGTGGTGCGGTTGTCGGCCGAATACAAGGGCGTGCAGAAGCCCTATCACCTGTGCCGAGCCCAGGTTGCGGCGACGCTGTGGGACGCGGCGGCGGGCAAGGGCACGCGCGAGGCCAAGCCGGCAGGGTACGGCAGCGAGGGCGGGTTCAAGGGCGTAGTCCTTGCAGATACGAAGCCGCCGCAGACGCCCGTGCAGGCGTGCCAAGACGCGCTGCGCAATGGCTGGAAAGAGCTGGCTACGGCTGTGGCGCTGTGGGCCGAAGGTCGGTGAACTGGGCTTGGCTGGGCAGTTCGTGGGTCGGGCTGAACCCGCGGCGATGCCACCCCTGAGGCAGAAACTGGCGGTGACGCCTCGCTAGCCAGAAAGTGCGCCGCGTGGTGCCAACGCCTATCCTCTCTGACGGAAGTCCGGGCTCACCCCGACTTCCGTCAGATTCGTGCTGTTTCGTGGGTCGCCAAGCTCGCGTCCGAGGCGGCCGACTCGCGGCGGCGGGCGCAACGTGACCTTGTTTTTCGGCCGGCCTGTATGCACACCCTCTGAGAAGGTGTTTATGTATGATTGTCGTAGCGAGCGGAATCAGGCGCCCGAAAGGCGAGGCGGAGGCCGCCATGCGACTGAGGCGTAGCCCCAAGCTACGCCGCAGGGAGCCTGGCGACCGACAACAAGACATGTCGGGGTTGAAGAGTCCTGCGAACTCTTCAACGGGTTACGCGTAGCCGGCGTTTAATTCATAAACACCTTCTGAGAAGGTGTTGACGAATTACTGCCGTGGCGAGCGGAATCAGGCGCCCGACAGGCGAGGCGGAGGCCGCCATGCGACTGAGACGTAGCCCCAAGCTACTCCGCTGGGAGCCTGGCGGACGACAACAGAGCATGTCGGAGTGCATGGTTCCGCGCAGTAGACGTTTCATTTGTAAACACCCTCTGAGGGAGAATGGAACTAGCACAGTGCGCTTTGTCGTGTGCCGTCAGCCCCAGACGCCTCGCACCCAACGCTGCTCGCTGTCGAACACGAAGCCGTACCCGTGCACGCTGCTCGCACCCGCCGGGCGCACCTCGTCGGCGTAGCAAATGTGTCGTGCCTGCACCACCGCCGCCGCCAAGGTCTGCCCGACCGTGTTCAGGTTCAGCGCCTTGCCAAACCGCCGCAGCCGCGTGAAAAACAGCGCGTCGTCGACGTTGTCGCACAGAACGGCGACGAACTCCGTCTTGGCGACGTAGTGAAGCAGGGCGATCGCAAGATCGCCAACCTCGGCTCCTGTTGCCAGAACCCACCAACCGCGATCCAACGGACGGCCGCAGAAGCGATGATCTGCGGCGAGTTCCAGCGACACCAGCAGCTGCAATTGCTTCACTTCACAGCGTTTCTTCGACCTTTCCGGATTGGCGCGGCGATCAGGGCAAGCGCCATGTGGTTGGCGACGGGATCGCCGTGGTGGTGCTCGCAGTCATTGCGGGTGCGCAGGACGCGGAGCATGTCGCTGCTTTCGGCAAGGCGAAATTGGCCTGGCTTCGTCCGTTTTTCCGATGGCGGCCGGGGCACCTGCACACGACTTCTACCTGCGGCTGATGGCGGTCCTCAAGCCCAACGCATTCGAGTTGCCATCCGCCAGTGGATAACGGTGCTGCGCGAGCCGGTCGAACTGTCCATGGTGGGTGCCCACGTCGCCTTCGACGGACAGCGCCTGCGCGGCAGCATGGACCGCGCGGCCAAGAGCGGTGGCGTGCACATGCTTTCGGCTTGCGTCGTGGACTCCGGGTTCGTGGTGTCGTCGGCCGCTGTTGCGGAGAAGTCCAACGAGATTGCTGCGATGCAAGCGATGGTTCAAGCACTCGACCTGCGCGGCGCCACCGTGACGGCGGACGCGATGCACTGCCAACGCGAGACCGCAGCAGCCATTGTCGACGCCGGTGCGCAGCATGTTCTGCACGTCAAGGCGAACCAACCGAATCTGCTCGAGCAGTGTGAGTCGCTGTTCGCAGAAGTGCCGAGACGTCGCCGGCCCGGCGAGGCACATGCGGTCGTCGATCAGCACAAGGACGCCGGCAAGGGCCATGGGCGGATCGAGACACGAAAGGTCATTGTTTCTCGTGACCTTTCGGCCATCGACGGCGCTCGGGAGTGGCGCAATCTGGCTGCGGTCGCCGCGATTCTGCGCGAGCGCGAAGACGTCATTTCCGGCGCCATCAGCCGGGAGATCAGCTCCTTCATTTGCAGCCAGGGGCAGTCGACGGCGAAGGAAATCGGCGAATTTGTCCGCGGCTCAGGAGCATGAGCAAGCGGCAGCGACCACGGCGGAGCATGAGCAAGCGGCAGCGACCACGGCGGACGCCGAGGCGCCGCGCGCTTCGCCAACTCCCGCGCTGCCGCTGCTGGATGAGCCGGCCGCCAAAGACGCGGCCGCAACCGCTGTGCCTGCCCCGGCTTTGGCGGCCGGCGCGGCACCGGCAACTTCCGGTGCCCCTGGCCCAAGCCCGACGCCGATGGGCGATGCGGCGGCCAAGGCAGTGAAAACGAAACTGCTCTGGGCTGAGGCGCTCCGGCGGGCGTTCGGATTTTCCGTTGAACAATGCCCATGTGGCGGCCGGCGCAAGCTGATCGCGGTCATCCGCAACCCGGCCCAAGTGGAGAAGATCCTCCGGCACGTCGGCGAGTGGCGCGAGGCCGGCGACCGCGACGACGACAGCGCAATCGCCATTCGCGGGCCACCGGGCACGTTCGATGACGACGTGGACGCG
>VGRO01000302.1 GCA_016875335.1 Deltaproteobacteria bacterium
TCAATCGGTTTCGCCTACTAGCTGCTCGTTGCGTGAAGGGGGCTCGCAGCCCCCTCGCGCGCCCATGCGCGCTCACCCCCGCGTCCGGCCGCAGCCGCGGCCGGAAGTACCTCGGCCCGGTTGCGCGCCGGAACCCGGCGCGAACTTCGGGCCTGAGGTACTAGCCGGACATGCAGTGGCTCTATGACACCGAAGCGTTGCTGCTCACTCGCGTCGGCGGCAACACCCTGGAGGCCTGGGCCGATGCGGCGCTGGCCGTGGTGCTCGGCTTTCTGCTCGGCAAGCTGACCTATTTCCTGCTGACGCGGGTGCTGCTGCGGCTGACCGCCCACACCAACACCGACTTTGACGACAAGCTCATTGGACGCACTGCGCGACCGTTTTCGCTCGCGGTGCTTTTCGGCTGCGCCTGGCTGGCGCTGCGACTGCTCGAACTGCCGCCGCTGGCGGTAAAGCTGATGGGCGGCACGCTGCTGGGCGCCTTGGCGCTGACCGCCGCCGTGATCTTGATGCGCGTCATCGACGTGCTGTTCGAAAACCTCGCCGAACCGTGGGCCCTGCGCCACGAACCGCCGGTCAACGTGCAGGTCATCCACGTCGCGCGCGTGACCAGCAAGATCGTCGGCGGCACCCTGGTCATGGTGTTCGTGTTGCAGCGCGCGGGCTTCGACGTCTGGAGCGTCATCACCGGCCTTGGCATCGGCGGCGTGGCGGTGGCCCTGGCGGCGCAGCAGACACTGGGCAACCTTTTCGGGTCGCTGCAGGTCATGACCGACCAGCCGTTTCGCGTCGGCGACTGGATTCGCGTCGACCAGCACTTCGGCCGCGTCCAGCACATCGGCATGCGCAGCACGCGCATCGTGACCACCGCCGGTCAGACCTTCGTGGTGCCCAACAAGCACGTCGCCGAGGCGACCATCGAGAACGCGGTGGGGGCCCAGGGCCAGGTGCGCGAGTTCTTCCTGTCGATGCCCTACGACCTGGATGCCGAACGCCTGCAGCTGGCCTGCGACCTGGTCCTCAAGGTTCTGGCCGAAACGCCGGGCGTGCACCCCGAGTTCCTCGCACAGGTGTGGGCGTTCGCCGAGTGGTCGGTGCAGATCCGGGTCATCTACCGGGTGCCGGACCTCGCTGGATTCTCACCCGTCGCCCACGCCGTCAACTTGGGCATCAAGCGCCAGTTCGACGAGGCAGGCCTGGTGTTCGCCTATCCCACCCGCACCGTGCACCTGGTCGGCGCCGATGCGGGGGCTGTCGCCGGTACGCAGCCGCTGGTGGTGCGGTTGGCGCAGGCCGAAACGGCCCAGCACGAGTGCTAGAAGGGCAGGGCATTGCTGTGGCTCTGCGCAAAACAAGCCCCGCACTCCTCCAGCCACGGCGCGTCGTCCAGGGCCAGCACCGGCAGTTGCACGCCACAGGTCGCGCACTTGCCAAAGCCCTCGCTGCCCAGGCGCCGTTGGGCGGCGATGATCTGGTTCAGGTAGCGGCGCAGCTTCTCTTCTTTGGTTTCACCGGGTTCCATTTCGTTCGGCAGCTTGAGCGTCGCCATCGTGGCGTTCTGGCGCGCGAGCAGTGCCGTCAGTTGGCCGTTGACCTCCATGCCCTTGTGCATGAGCCGCGTGCGCCAGCGGGCGACGTTGGCCTTGTCGGTGTAGGGGCTGCTGTCGCTCATCGGGACCTCGTCAAAACTCGGCGCGCACGCCCAGGCTGGGTATCACCGGCAACCCCGCCTGCAGGGTCTGTCGTGTGTAGTCGTGGTTCCACAGCACGCCTTCGGGGTTGGCGCGGTTGTAGACGTTCTGGACGTCGAGGTACGCCGAGAACATCCAGCGGTTGAACACGAAGCGCCGGTCCACCCGCAGGTCGAGCTGGTGGAACGCCGGCAACCGGCCACTGTTGTAGGCGCCGTCTATGGCCTGGTAGCCGTCGCCCTTCTCGTCCCAAACGGCCCCGACCACCGGTGTCGTTGGGTTGCCGGTCACCAACCGGAACCGCGCGCCGACCTCGAACTGCCAAGGCAGCTTGTAGGAGGCCACGGCGGTCAAGATGTGCCGCTGGTCCCAGTCGAACGGGCGCCAACTGGTCTTGGCAGCCAGGTCGCGGCGCTCGGCCCACAGCAGCGTATAGGCGATCCAGCCGAACCAGTTGTCGCTCAGCCGGTGGCGGGCAAGCAACTCCATGCCGTACACGCGGCCTTCGCCGTTGTTGACGTAGGGCGGGTTCGGGAACAGGCCCGGCGCCTGGACGACCAGGTTCCACTGCTTCTTGTAGAACACTTGGACGTCGATGGTGTCGGCCTTGGACACCTGCAACTCGGTACCCAATGCCGCGTCCACGCTGCGAATTGCCTGCAGGTTCGGGTTGCCGACCGCGCCAAACCCGACCGTCTCGTACGGCTGAGGCCGCTGCGAGTAGGCGCCGCTCGCGGCCTTGACCAGCACCGCATCGCTCAGCCGCCAGCGCACGTTCAGGCGCGGCGACAGCGTCTGGTCGCGGTCCACACCGCGGAAAAGGTCGAAGCGCACGCCTGGCACCACCTCGACGTTGCGCGTCGGCCGGTAGATGGCGTCGTACCACAGCGCCGGGGCGAAAAAGCTGAAGCTGCCGCGGTACGTGAAGTACTGCCCGTCGTCGGCTGCGCCCTGGCTCTGGCCTGCGCCCTCTTCGCTGAACCGACCGGACGGCGCATACACTTCGGCCCATATCGGCGTGTGCAGCAGGTCCAGGCCGGCGCGCAGTTGCAGCGGGCCTTTGGCGGCCGTACTCATCTCGTGCCGCACGTTCAGGTCCAGCGCGGTGGCGTCGTAGCGCAGGAACCTGCCAAACTCGACGCCGCTGAACCCCCAGTTCAGGCCGACCATGGTCTTGCTGGTCCACGCGCCAGCGTCGTGCCGCAACACCGCCATGCCGCCATGGAAGGCCGTGCCGAACTTGATGCCGCCCAAGGTGCGCACGTCGGCGCCGAGCGGTTGCTTGGACACGGCTTCGAGGCGGTCGTCCGAGCCGAAGCCGAACACCGTCAGCCAGGTGCGCGGCCCGAGGCGGCGGTCGAGACGCGCCTGCCAGTCCCAGTAGCGCGGCGCGAGCGTGAACGGCAACACGCCCTCGGGCACCACCGCGTTGAGCACCACGTCGATGTACGATCGGCGCGCCGCAACAGCAAAGGAAGTGTCCTGCCCGACGCTGCCCTTGAGGAAGAAGCCGCTGTGGAAGACGTTGGTCTCAATGTATCCGGCCCACGGTTCGTCGGCGCGCGGCATCCGCAGGCGGGCGTTGAGGACGCCGCCGGTTTGACGGCCCCAGGCGACCGGGTAGCCGCCGGGCACGAAGTCGATGGCCTCGAGCATGTCGGTGTTGACCACCGAATACAGACCGCCAAAGTGGTAGGCGAGCGGAATGCGCATCCCCTCGATCATCGCCAACGAATCCGAAGGGGCCGATCCGCGCACCACCACTTCGCCGCCCAGTGGACTGGGCCGGGCGACGCCGGGCAGGTTCTGTACGACTTTCATGGCATCGCCGTACACGCCGGGCACGCGCTGGATTTCCTCGACGGCCAGTTCGCGGCGCGCCATGTCGGCCGGTTGCGGCGGTGCCTCGGCGGTCGCGCGGTACAGGCCGTAGTGCACACGCTCCGCCCGCAACTGCAACTCCGTCACCTTGCCATTGGCGACGGCAAACGGCACGTCCAGCGGTCTGTACTCGCCGGCCGGCGACTGCAGGCGGTGCGTCCCAGGGGCCAAAAGCGCGAACTGAAAGGCGCCGTCCGCGTCCGTGGTCGTCTCAGCCGTCCCGCCGTCCACCACCAACATCAAGCCGCGGACCGGCCGCCGGGTGCCTTTTTCGCGCACGACGCCGCGCACCTGCACCGCGCCTGCGGGCGCCCGCTCGAGGTCGCGCCGGTCAAAGCGGCCCTCGGAGCGCACAGCTTCGCGCCGTTCGGCCGCGTGGTCGGCCGCAAACACGAAACGGTAGCGGATGCGCGCCGCCACAGGCTTGCCCGATCGCGTTGCCGGCGCAAAGCGCAGTCGCCCGGCGGCCTCGACCGCGGCGGCGTCCATCTCCGGCCCGGCGCTCTGGAAAACTTGGACATCCCTGGGCGCGCCGTCTACGCCGACGGTCAGCTCGACGACAACGGCACCGCCGAGCCCCTTGCCGCGCAGCGCGCTAGGGTAGACGGGCTCCGCCGGAGCGGTAAGTGTCGGGTCGGTGGCGGGCGGTTCCGCGGCGCGGGCGTGGGCCGGCAAGCAGGCGGTCGCGGCTGCGACCCACACCAGAACCGCCGCAACGAGCGGCTGGACCGGGATTGGCGTGTGGCGGGGCGATTGCAAATGGCTCGTTTGGCGTTGCGCGTCAAGCCGACAGCCCCTGCAACACCCGCTCGGCGACGAGCGAGCCCAGGCGCGTGGCGTCGGTGGTGGATAGGCCCAAAGCCTCCAGTTGGCCGTCGATGAGCAGCAGCGACAGCCCATGCAGCGTCGCCCACATCACCAACGCTTGCTCCTGCGCGGGCCAGGTGCGGAACTTGGCTGCGGCCTGGCCCTGTTCGACGAAGCGGACCAACCGGCCGAAGACCAGCATGGCCGAGCGCAACAGGCCGGAACCCGGCCCGGCGCTCAGCGGGTTGCTGGCCATCATCATGCGGTACTGTGCCGTGTGGGAAGACGCGAACGCAGTCCACGCCACCGCCGCCGCAGACACGCGACCGCGCGGATCGTTTGCCGGAACCGTGGCCACCGCGCCGTCGATGGTCGCGAACAAGGTGAGGAAGCCCTCTTCGGCCACCGCGGCCATCAGCCCGTCGCGGTTGCGGAACAGCCTTGCCGGCGCCGTATTGGGTACACCGCTGCGCCGAGCGACCTCGCGCAGGGTCAAAGCGTCCAGGCCAGCCTGCGCCACTACATCGACGGCCCCGGTCATCACTGCGCGCCGCAAGTCTTCGTGCGGGGCGGCGACCGGAGTCGGGTGGGTCGAGTAGCTCTGTGTCTGGCTCATGGCGGCTCCGTGCTGGTTGTGATCGGGGCAGCGAGCCTATCGGCCAGAATCTGCCGATTCTGGCGTTTCGCCGACAGGCTCCTAGTACCTCAGGCCCGAAGTTCGCGCCGGGTTCCGGCGCGCAACAGGGCTGAGGTACTTCCGGCCGCGGCTGCGGCCGGACGCAGGGGTGAGCGCGCATTTGCGCGCGAGGGGGCGGCGCGCCCCCTTCACGCAACAAGCAG
>VGRO01000303.1 GCA_016875335.1 Deltaproteobacteria bacterium
CACCGCCGCTTGGGCCGCCGGTCCGGCGGCGGCCTTCCACGGTCCCGCGCCCGCCTGCACGGCCGCGGACCACAGCGGCGCCATCGGCACGTGGCCCATCACCTCGCGCAAGGCGGCCGTGGCCATGTCGGCGTAGGGCGCCCCCTCTTCCTTGACCTTGCGCAGGTTGTCCAGCGTTTCAGTGCGCAGTTTGTCGACCTGTTCAGGCGAGAGCGCACCCGATCGCGCCACACGATCGATCAAGGCCTCGGCGCTGCCGTCGAGCATCCAGCGCGCCACCACCGACGCCAGCCCCTTCTCGAAGCCCTGGCGGAACACGGCGGCCTACAACGAACAGCGCTTGACGCGCCAGTGTTTGTTGTTGGCGAAATCCAGGTACACCGAACACGGGGTCGGCAGGTCGCGCTCCTTGTTCTCCAAGAAGAAATCGATGCCGTCGTTTTGCATGACCCTGAAGTCGCGCAGCACGATGCGGTCGTGTTCGTCCAGGTACAGCTTGGCCTGCCTGCGAATGCGCGGCCAGCCGAACTGCTGCCACCCCCTGAGCGCATTGGTCGTGCGCTCCTGGCTGTGCAGCAGTTTCTGGAACTTGTCCCAACCGCGCTCTTCGTCCGGGTCCTTTGCTGCGAGCAGCACCTGCAGGATGACCCACTCGGCGGTTTCTGGCTCGGGGTTCTCGACGGTGACGCCGAGCAACTTCATGCGCGCCTTGTCGAACGTCTCGCAGCCCGCGAGCGGGGCCAGCAGACACAGCGCAAGGAGCGCGAGGCGCAATGGGACGCGGGCAATCACGAGGGGCCTCCGAGGCCGCGAAAACGCAGGGCTGCGGCCGGTCGGCGGCAGTGTAGCGCGGGGTCTTGCGGGGCGCCATGGGTCCTCGGGGCCCGCGATTCCGGCGCCGATGGCTGGCCAGCCCCGGCCTTGACCCGGACCGCAAACCCGCCAAAAATCGCGGCCCCGCGCCGCCGTGGCGCCGCCCACGCCAACCACAAACCGGAGTGCCCCATGGCCGATATCGTGCTCAGCCGCAGCCACAGCTTTCCCCTGGACGTCGCCAAGGCCAAGATGACCAAGATGGTCGAATCGTTCAAGTCCAAGAACCCGGGCTTTGTCGATGACGTGACCTGGAGCGCCGACGGCTGCAGCGCCAGCGCGACCGGCAAGATGTTCGACAGCCGCTTCAAGGTCAACGACACGACCTTTGGCGTCGAGGTCGATCTGAAAGGCTTTGCCGCCAAGATGGCCAAGGGCATGGCTCAGACCCGCCTCGAAAAGACGGTCAACGAAGAATTCCCCGCTTGAACGGCGGCCCCGGTCGGCGGGCCGCACGCGGCCCAACGCTCAGCGCCCGCGGACCACGGATGCGCGCCTGGGAGCGACTTGCCCAACTGTCGGTCGCCCTGTGGGTGTCGTGCGCCTGGGCCGCGCCGCCCTCGCCCGCGCTTGGGCCCGACCCGGTGCAAAAGGCGCAGGCGTGCTACGCGACGGGTGACCTCGGATGTGTGATCGCGCTCGACGCCCCGGGAGCGCTGCCCGACGACGCCCCGCAGCAGCGGCAGATCGAGCGGTGGAGGCTCGTCGGGTTCGCGGCGGCCCGCCTGGATCGACCGGACCAGGCGCGTGCGGCCTTCGCGCACCTGCTGCGCCTCGCCCCGACCTTCCACCTGGACCGCGACGCGACCCCGCCGGTGGTGTGGCGGGCGTTCGCGGCGGCGTGGCTGCAGGTCCATGGCGCCGGTCTGGACCTGCAACCCGCGGTGCACGCCCATCCGCACCTGCCGACGCCCACGTCGCGGCCGGGCGACTGGCCGCGGTTCGCGCCCCCCCCGCGGTCGGGACGCGACAATGCGAGAGACTATGTGTTGACCGTCGCGCCGACGTTGAGCATCGTCCTGGACCGGGCCGGCCATTTCGTCAAAAAACCCATTGATCATGTCGGCGTATTGCTGGGCCTGCAGACGGAGCCGTGGCCGTGGCTGCGCGCCGGGCTGATCCTGCACGGCGTGCGCTGGAACGACGGGGCGCGTTCGCGGCTGCGCAACGACCTGGGCTTGTGCGTCCATGGCCGCGTCGCTCAGTGGAACCACGGCCGGTTGGAGGTCGCTGTCGAACTGGCCGGATCGATCGACACCTCGGCCAGCGGCGGGGCCTGGGGTGCCGCCGGCGCCGGCTTGCGCTACCATACGCGGCCCGCGCGCGGGTCGGTCGGCTGGACGGTGTCGATCGGCGACCGCCAGGCGCTGGGCGGCCAGGGCGAGAACCAGCTCATCCTGGCGATCGGGCTGGCGCTGCAACCCGCCGCCCGCTGACCTCGCCGGCCCTGCTGACCTACGACGGCTCGGCCGCTGCGCTGTACGCCGCCCGCCCGAGGGGAAGACTGCGATGACCCACGACGTCGGCGACGGCAGCGGCGACCCAGGGCTGGCCCCGGCGCACCTGGGACCGCCCGCGGCCACCGCGTTCACGCCCACGGGGCTGTCCGCGATCCTGGGAGACAGCGACGCCTACGACCTGGCCCGCCATGCCCGCCAAGCGGTGCTCGGGCAGATCGCCAAACGCGTGGTAGGCCAAGATGCCGTGGTGGATCACCTGCTCACGGCCCTTTTCGCCGGTGGCCACGCGCTGTCGATTGGCGTGCCGGGGCTGGCCAAGACCACGCTCATCCAGACGCTGGCCGAGACCTTGCGCCTGCGGTTCGGCCGCGTGCAGTTCACGCCCGACCTGATGCCGAGCGACGTCACCGGCACGGAAGTGCTCGAAGAGGAGCGGGCGACCGGCCACCGCGCCTACAAGTTCGTGCCGGGCCCGATCTTTGCCAACATCCTGCTCGCCGACGAGATCAACCGCACGCCGCCCAAGACCCAGGCGGCCCTGCTGCAAGCGATGCAAGAGCGGCACGTGACCGCGGGCGGCACCACCCACCAGTTGCCCGATCCGTTCCTGGTGCTCGCCACCCAGAATCCCATCGAGCAACACGGCACCTATCCCTTGCCAGAGGCACAGTTGGACCGGTTCCTGCTGGCCGTGCACTTTGACTACCCGACCTTCGACGACGAACTGGAGATCGTCAAGCGCACCACGGGCCTGCACACCCCGACCGTCGAAGCGGTCCTCAACCGCGAGCAGGTGCTGCGCATCCAGCAACTGGTCCGGGCGGTGCCGGTCGCGGACCACGTCTTGCGTCACGCGGTGCGGTGGGTGCGCGCGACACGGCCCGACGACCCGCTGTGCCCGCCGAGCTTGCGCCCCCTGCTAGCCTATGGCGCCAGCCCGCGGGCCTCGCAATGCCTCGTGCTGGCCGGCAAGGCACGGACCGTGTTGCGGCAGCGCACCACCGTGGCGATCGAGGACCTGTTGGCCTTGGCAGTCGCTACCATCTCGCACCGCATCGTGCCGAGCTTTCGCGCCGAAGCCGAAGGCCTGGACGGCCGCAAGCTCGTGGAGCGCTTGCTGGAACTTGTGCCGCCGGACACCCACGCGTAGCGCATGGCCGCGCCGGGTTGGAATCGCTTCCGATCGCTCACGCGCCAAGTGGGTGCGTGGGTGGCGCCCGCCAAGACCGACCCGGGCGCTATCGACACACCGCACCGCCGGCCCTCGGGGACCCGCAGCCTGCTGGAGCGGTTGCCGGCCCCGCGCGGTCACGAAGCGCTGCACGACCGCGGCAGCGCAGCCCACCTCTTGCAGTGGTTCGCGGACGACGACGACGTGGTCGTCCGCAAGTCCTTGGCGCAGCGGGCCAGCGAGGTGCTGGCGGGACTGGGGCCCCTGCAACTGCCAGTGCGCCAGGTCGACGACGGACTGCCGGGCGGCATGCACCGTTCGCTGCGGCGCGGCGGCGGCGTCGAGTTCTCCGAGCACAAGGACTACGCCCCGGGCGACGACCTGCGGATGCTCGACTGGAAGGCCTACGGGCGGACCGACCGCTACGTCATCAAGCGCTACGAGCAGGAGGTCCACGCCACGCTGACGTTGATCCTGGACGCGTCGGGGTCGATGCAGTTGGCCGACTTTGCGAGCGACAAGTTCGATGCGGTGCGGTTGCTGCTGGCGTGCATCGCGCTCGTGCTCATCCGCCAGGGCGATTCGGTGGGTCTGGCGGTGCTGGGGCGCCCGGCGTGCACCATCGCTCCAGGCGTCGGACTGCGCCATTTCGCCCACATCGCCGAGACCTTGCAGTCCGTGCAGCCCGAGGGCGACTATGGCCTGGACCGCTTTGAGCCTGTGCCGTGGCGCGGCCACGAGCGGCGCGGGCTGGCGGTGGTCGCGTCCGATGTGCTGGTCGCCCCGGACAAGGCGATGGTGCCGCTGACGGCACTGCAGCGCTCGGGCCTCGGCGTGCTGTTGCTGCACACCTTGCACCCGCGCGAACTCGACCTCGGGTTTTCGACGCCAGCCCAGTTCACGTGTCGCGAGTCGGGTCGCCAGCGCACCGTGGATCCGCGGGTCATTCGCGACGCCTATACATTGCTGGTGCGCCAACACTGCGAGGCGGTCGCGGCGGCGGCGGCGCACGGCGGCATCGGCCATGTGCTGGTCGACACCAGTTTTGACCCGCGCGGCCTCATCCGCCAGGTGTTGCGCGCGACGACCCATTTGCGGGTGCGCGGCGGCGGCGGGGCCGCAGCAGGCGGCGACGGCGAAAAGACCTTCGACGCCCAGAGCGCGCTGGTCGGCGACACCGGCGAGTTCAAGAAGCCGGCGGGGACGCGGCCGTGATCGAGTTCGTGCAGCCGTGGATGCTCGTGGGCGTGCTCGGCGCCGCGGTGCCGCTGTGGTTGCACTTGTTCGGCCGGCGGCGGGCACCGGTGCTGTATTTCAGTGCGCTCGAGTTCATCCTGGCCGCCAACCCCAAGAAGGCCCGCGCGCTGCAATTGCGCGAATGGACGCTCTTGGCCTTGCGCTGCCTCGTGGTCTGCGCCGTCGCCGTGGCGCTGGCGCGGCCGAGCGTGCCTCTGCCGGGTCGCGCGGCCGAGGTGGCGCTGGCGGCCGGGCCCCAGGCCCTGGTTCTGGTGTTGGACGACAGCATGTCGATGGCGGCCCACAGCCAGGGCGAACCGGCGTTCGAACGGGCGCGGCGCCGCGCTCTGGCCCTGGTCGCCGACTTGCCGCAGGGCGCGCGCGCGGCGGTAGTGGCGGCCGGCTATCCG
>VGRO01000304.1 GCA_016875335.1 Deltaproteobacteria bacterium
TGCGCCTCCGCCGGCTTCCGCCGCGCCAGCCGCGGAACCGGCCGCAACGGCTCCAGCGCCGGCAGCGGACGCCGCGGCTGCAAAGGCCAAGGGCCCGGCCAAACCCGCCCGCGCCGACAAGGGTGGCGGAGCAAAGGGAGGCAAAGTTGTCACGGGAATCGATTAGCATCGCGCTGACAGTCTTGTTTGCCATCACGGCGTGCCCGATGGCGCGCGCGGCACCGCTGTCGCCAACCGTGCAGGCGGTGGTCACCACTGCCGAAAAGGCCTTCGGGGCTGGCCAGTACGACCGCGCCTCCGAGCTTTTCGAGCAGGCGTACAAGGCGGCAGCCACCGAGACGACGCTCTTGTACAACGCGGCCCGCGCCGCCCAGATGGCCAAGCAATGGGACCGCTCAGAAGCACTGTACGTGCAGTACCAAGCGCTGCCAAACCGCGACCCAAAGTACGTGGACAAGGCCACACAATACCTGCCCGACGTCCGCGCCGCCCGCCAGGCCCAGCGCGTCGACGAGGCCAAGGCCAAAGCCAAAGATGGCGACCAGTATCAGAAAGAAAAGCGGTACCGCGAAGCTTCGGCCGCCTACCGCGACGCCTGGCGCCTGATTCCTGAGCAGTTGGAGTACCTCTTCCGCGCCGGTGCCGCTGCTGCCCTCGGCTGCGACGAGGCGGTGGCGCGGCAGTACCTGACCGATTACTTGCAGAAGGCGGCGACGGACGCGCCCGATCGCATTGAAGCGCAGGCGCGCCTCGATGGCATCGCCAAGACCTGCAAAGACGGCCATCCGATCTCGCAGTCTGAAGTCGTGGTGCGCAAAGTGGACGAAACCGTAGTGCGCCGCACCGGCGACACTGCCAGCGATGGCACCGGCAGTATCGGCTTGTGGGTTGCGGTTGGCGGCGGCGTCGCGGCGTTGGCCGGTGGCGTCATCTACGGCATCGGGGCGGCCAATCGCGCCGATTTCGAGGCGTCGACGAAAAAGGACGCCAACGGGTTGATTGGCAATGGCTGGACGGTAGAGACGGCCAAGGCGCGGGCGACCGAGATCGGCAACCAGCAAACGTTGGGCGCAGTTGTGGCCGGCGTTGGGGTTGCTGCTGGGGTCGCTGGCGGCGTGCTGTGGTGGCTCGGCAAGGGAGACAGCAAGGTGGCGGTGGCGCCGACGCCGGCTGGGGCCGTGCTGGCGTGGCGGTTTTGATGGGGGCGCGCATGAAAGCAATACTTTGGGGCGGTTTTGTCGCGGCGACCCTTGGCCTGCAGGCGTGCGAGGAGCCCAACGTCGACACCAACCCGAAGAACTACGCAGCGACGGCCGATTTGGCGACGGGCGGGGATGTCGCGGTGGTAAAAGATGTTGCGGGGCCTGATGACGGCACTGTGGCCGACGACGGTGCCGAGGTGGGCGATGACGGCGCCTCCGTGGGCGATGACGGTGGCTCCGTGGCCGATGACGGCGCGTCGGTGGGCGATGACGGCGCGTCGGTGGGCGATGACGGCGCCTCCGTGGGCGATGACGGCGCCTCCGTGGGCGATGACGGCGCCTCCGTGGGCGATGACGGCGCCTCGGTGGGGGACGACGGCATGGCGCCAGATGACGGCGTCGGCCCGGAGACCGACCTGGGCAAACCGTGCACACAAGCGGCCGACTGCGACGACGGCAAACCCTGTACCGACGACAGTTGCGACAAGGTGACGGGCTGTCAGTTCATCAACAACACCAACCCGTGCCCCGACGGCGACAAATGCAACGGCGACGAAGTCTGCGGCGGGGGCAAGTGCAACGCGGCCGTGGCGTTGGTCTGCGACGACAACAACCCCTGCACCGACAACGCCTGCGACATGCCAAAGGGTTGCAAGTACACCAACAACACGACTGCGTGCACGGACGGCGACGCCTGCACCGCGGGCGACAAGTGCGCAAACGCCGTCTGCCTTGCTGGGTCAGCCACAAACTGCGACGACGGCAAACCCTGTACCGACGACAGTTGCGACAAGGTGACGGGCTGTCAGTTCATCAACAACACCAACCCGTGCCCCGACGGCGACAAATGCAACGGCGACGAAGTCTGCGGCGGGGGCAAGTGAAACGCGGCCGTGGCGTTGGTCTGCGACGACAAGAAGCTGTGCACCGACGACACCTGCGACAAACTCAAGGGCTGTCAATACCCCAACAACACCAAGGCGTGCGACGACGGCGACGCGTGCACCAAGGCCGACACCTGTGCAGCGGGCAGCTGCGTCGGCACAGAGTCGTACCCCGCCGCTCTCGTCGTCGCCTCACCGGGCAACCAGGACGCTTTCCGCGGTGTGACTGCGCTTTCAGTGAACAACAGCCCGGCTTTGGCCGCAGTTGGTGAAGTCAGCGAGGGCGGCAAGCGCCACGGCAAGCTGCTGATCTCAAACGCAGAGGGCAAAGCGGTCAAGGACTTCCCGGCGATCACACCACAGCTCGGTGCAGGCATCCTGAACGCCATAGCCGCCGACGGCGCCGGGGTGGTCGCGGTGGGCGCCATGGGCAAGGACGACGCAGCGCTGCAGAACGGCGGGGGCTTGGATGCGTGGTTCGTGCGCGCTTCGGCCACCCAGGTGCAGACCAACGTCAAGTTGCCCGATACCGGCGGCGACGAGATGTTGCGCGGGGTGGTGGCGCGGGGCGACGGCACGTTTTGGGGCCTCGGCAACCGCTATGCCGCGGGCAAGGATCAGGGGTATCTGCCGTTGATCACCGCGAACGGTACGTGCCAGGTCAACTGCTCGACCGGGTTCAGCCACAAGGACGCCACTGGCGACTCCTTTCAAGCCGGCGTGGCGTTGCCCGATGGCGGTGTCCTGGTCTTCGGCTATGCACTCGGCGGCGGCAGCAAGAACGAAGATGGCGCTCTGTGGCGCTTCGACAAGGGCGGCAAGGCGTTGTTCGTCTCGCTCTTGGGTAGCGCCCAAAACGACCAATTCTTCGGCGCCGCTGGTCTGCCGGACGGCACCGCAGTAGGTCTCGGGACTAGCGATGGGCAAGGTTGGATCGTGCGCGTCAGCCCAGAGGGCCTGGTTTCGGTCAACGAGCAGGTGGCCGGCACCACGGAACTCTGGAGCGTCGTGCCGCACGCAGGCGGCTTCGCGGTCGCTGGAGTCAACGCTCAAGGCGGCTTGCTGGCCGGGCTGGACTCCGGCGGTTTGAAGCTCTGGCAGGCCAACCATGGCAAGGTGCTGCGCGGCCTCGCCCCCATCGGCGGCGGGTTTGGGCTGGCCGGAGCGGTCGCGGGCGCCAACGCCGATCCGCAGGATGCGGCGCTTTTGCGGACCGATGCCTGGGGGTTTGCGAGCTGCGCTGCGGCGGGCAAGTGCGCCGGGGTAACCCAATGCGACGACGGCAAGCCATGCACCGATGGGGTGTGTACGCCCGGGGCCGGCTGCGGGTTCAGTTCGGCGGCCAATGGGCAGGGGTGTGACGACGGGGCGGCGTGCAGTGCACTGGATGCTTGCGCAGGCGGCAATTGCGGCGCGGGCAAGGCTAGGCTCTACGCTGTCAACGCCGGCGGCACAGCCAAGAACGACAGCTTCTTTGGCGCAGCACCGGCTCCCGACGGCGGCCTGGTTGTCGCCGGCGAGACCGCTCACAACGACCCAGCCACTATCAAGCGCATCCTGCGCGCCTACTGGCCCGACGGCAGCGTGCGCTTTCAGACGACATTTGCCCCCGAGGGCACGGCGGGCGGCGCGAGCGACTCACTCCACGACGTCAAGGCGATGCCCGGTGGCGGCTATGTCGTTGCGGGCCGGACGATTCCTCCCGGCGCCGCGTTCTCGGAGTTTCACAGTTGGCTGGCCTACGTGAGCGAAAACGGTTGGATCAACTGGAGCCAAAGCTACCCGAACAACGTGGTCGCAAAGAATCCCGACTCCCTCTCTCGGATGGTCGTAGGCCCCGACGGCACCATCGCCGCAGTGGGATCGTACAACTTCGATACGACCGCGCGCCTGCTGGTGGTCAATCGCTCGGGCGGCGTGGTCACCGATACCATCAAGACCGCCGGCTACTTCAAAGATATTGCGGCTGCGCCGGGTGGCGGCTACTGGATCGTCGGCCAGACGTCGGACGCCAACGTCGACGCGACGGTGACCCGAGTGTCTAGCCAGAACGAATGGACGCAGTACAAATTTGGTAGCGTCGGCACGGATGAGAGCTTCTCAGGCGTAGTCGCTGACGCCGGCGGCATCACAGCGTTCGGCAACAAGGCCGGCGGCGCCCAGACCGGCTGGGTGGCGCGCATCGACAACAACGGAAAACTCGTGTGGGAACGGCTGACGGCCAATGTCTATGCCGCGGTCGTTCCGGCGAGCGACGGCGGGTTCTTCGCGGCCGGCAGCATGTTGGGCGCCAGCGGTCCTGGGCACGTGCCGGCCGTTTTCCGCTTGCAGACCGACGGCACCGCCCATTGGCAAGCCGCCACCAGCGCCGCCGAAGGCCAATGGCGCGGGCTGGCGCTAGGGGGCAGCAGCACGTTGTTGCTCGGCGGCTACACAGCGGACAAGTCGGTCGGCGGCGAGGATCTGATGGTGGGCGTCGTGGACAATTTCGGCAATCCGTCGTGCACGGCCTCGGGCACCTGCCTGACGACCTTGCCGAGCGCCTGCACCGACACCAACCCGTGCACCGCGGACACGTGCACCGGCGGCAAGTGCGCCAATCCGCCGGGCGGCGACGGCAACGCTTGTGACGATGGCCAACCGTGCGAAGTGCAAGATATTTGCCTCAATGGCAAGTGCAGCCCCGGCAAGCCTCTGCTGTTCGGCCCCTCCAAATACGGCACCGTTGGCTATGACGTCTACAACGCCGTCACTTCGACAGCGGACGGCGGCACCATCGCAGTCGGCGTTTTCGGCGACAAGGACGGCATCATCGACCGCCGTGACGCAGCGGGCGCGTCGATGTGGCCCACCAAGCTGAGCGGCGGCGCAGCCGTCGAGTTCCAGGGCGTGGCACCGCTTGGTGGCGGCCAGTTCGTGGTGGTCGGGTCGGCAAGCAACGCATCCCCCGGTCCCGTCATCATGTACACCATGGCCTTCGACAGCAACGGCAGCAAAGTGTGGGACCACAAGCCGGCCAACAAGGCGCGTGCGACCTTCCTCGGGGTATCGGCCGACGCGAA
>VGRO01000305.1 GCA_016875335.1 Deltaproteobacteria bacterium
TCCGCCGGGCGCTGCCGGGCACGGCGTGGAGGCGAAAAAAGGCGCCGGCACCGCCGCTCCGCGGCTGGCCGGCGCGGGGCGGTGGATTCTGGACGCGCCTGCCCCTCGCCTCGCCCCAGCACCCGTGGTACCCTGCCTGCCCGCGCCGGTCGCGCCGCGAGGACCGCCATGCACGACATCGATTTCCACCACGTCGCCCGCGCGGCTGTGTACCTCGTCGCTTCGCTTGGCGTGGTCGCAGTAGCCAAAATCGCCCGCGACGGGCTGGCCATCCGCAAGGGCCGCGACCTCAACGCGCTCATCGCCAACGACGACAACACCGCGGTCGCTGTCGAACAGGCTGCCTTCTTTGTCGCCACCGTCATCGGCCTGCTCGGCGCGCTGGTCGTCGTCGGCGAGACCGTCCTCGACGAGGCGATCGATTTCGGTGTCACTGCCACCTACGTCATCGGCGCCCTGCTGCTGTGCGAAGCGTGGACGCTCAAGCTGGTACTGCCCAGGCTCGACGCCGTCCGCGAAGTGTGCGATCGCGGCAACGTCGCAGTCGCCATCGCGCGTTCTGGCGGACTGCTGGCCACCGCGTTCGTGGCGCGCGCCGCACTGCACGACGACCACGAAACCTGGCACCGGCTGGTGTGGTTCGTGGTCGGCCAGGCGCTGCTCGTCGCACTCACGCGACTGTACCAGAAGCTGACACCGTACGACGACGTGGCCGAACTTCAACACCGCAACGTCGCGGCAGCGTTGCCGTTGGCGGGCCTGCAGGTAGCCCTGGGCTTGATCATCGACGCGGCCCTGCGCGGTGAAAGCGGCGGCTGGACCGCCGACCTGATGTCGGTCGGCCTCGATGTACTGGTGGCCGCGGCGCTGTTGCCCGCCCTGCGCTGGATGGGCGATGTGCTCCTGCTGCGCGGATCGACCTACGCCGAGGAGATCGCCCGCGACCGCAACACCGGCGCCGGGGTCATCGAAGGCGCCTCCTATTTGGCCGGCGGGTTTGCCGTCGCCTACTTCCTCGCGTGAGCTTTTGGCCGGACGAGTCCGGTCCATCGGCGGTGGTGGCATGACCCGGCCAGGGTGGACTTGGCGTGCGCGCTGGACGGTCGCCTGCGCCGGGGTCGGCGTCCTGGGCGGTTGCTACACAGCGGAGCCGCCACCGCGCCTGCGCAAGCTGGAACTCACAGGCACACCGTATCAGCGCGGCGTGCAACACGGCAAGACGTTATCCAGCGAAATCAGGTCATTTTACACCACGATGCTCGCGACTTCGCTGTTGCCCTACCTCAACCGCGAGCAAGCCGACATCAGCGCCGTGCTCAAGGCCTACGATCCCGTCGCACACCCAGAATTCGCCAACGGCCAGTTTTCGTTGCGGTTGTTGACGGAGAGCGCCCAGGAATTGGAGAAGTCGATTCCCCAAGACTACCGCGACGAAATGCACGGTATCGCCGACGGCGCGCAGGTGCCGTATGCCGATGTGCTCTTGCTCAACACGTTCGTTGATTCGACCTTGGCCACACGGTCGGTGGCCTACTATCTGCGCGCCATCCAGGGCCCCAAGGTCGAATTGGTGCATGCCACGGCGTTTGCCGACAACAAGGGCGACGTGCTGCTCAGCGACGCGATCGACAACGATGGCGACGGCAAGACCGACGAGAGTTTCGAGGCGCTGGTCGAATACGAGGCCCGGCCCGACGCGGCACTGGTCGAGGTGCCGACCACGGCGCAACTCCGGGTGCTGCTGCAAGACGCCGACGGTGTGGACCCAAAGAGCGTGCGCCTGCAACTTGTCGTCGACGGCAAGACGACGCTGTACACCGCCGGTACCCCGGGCTATAGCGCCCATGTCTATGCTACGCCCAAGGGCGTCGTCGAGAAGGACCGCCTTGAAGTCAAACTGGTCCCGGCGGGCGGTCTGCCAGCCAAGGCGGTCGTGACGCTGGCGATCCAGGCGAGCGACCTCAAGGTCAATCCCTCACCCGTGCCGGCCAAGGCGCGGACCATGCGCGTCGAGCAGTTCACGTTCTCCACTGTCGGCTACGGAAAGAAGGCGAGCGAGATTGCCAACCTCGGCGCCTCGGACGCCACCACTTCGCCGGCCAGCACGGCGTTTGCCCTGCGCAAGACCGCCACGGCCGACGGCCAGCCCCTGCTGGCGCACCACTTCACGCTGCTCGACGCTGGCACCTCCCACAAGCACTGCGTGCTGCAAGTCCATCGGCCACCGGGCAAGCCGGCCTTCGCGTTCGTCGGCTGGGCAGGTATCGCCTACGGGTTTGCGGGGCTGTCGGCGCAGGGCCTCGGCGTCGGCGTCACGCACAGCGATACCTTGAACAATCCGCTGGTCGCCCGCTTCGAAAAGGAGCAGTTGCAGACCAAGCTGGTCGTGTCGGGTATCCCGGTCGGTTTTGCGTTGCGACGGGTGTTGGAAGAAACCGCGACCGCATCAAAAGGCGCGGAAAAGCTCTTGTCGATGGCCCATACCTTTGGCTGGAATTTCCTGCTGGCCGACGCAGGCGGCGACATGCGTGCAGTCGAGGCCCATTCGGCCGTCCACCCCGAAAACAGCAAGCCGGTGGCGTATGGTCCCGAAGCCCGCGACGAACTCGGGGTGCTGACCGCGTCGGTTGGCGCCGACGACCTGGCGATTGGTGGGCACTTTCGCAAGAACGCCACGGACATCAACGAGATGGTGTTCGCGTTCCACGTTCCGCCGCAGCGGGCGTGGTCGAGCTACTACTACCCTTCGCTGCGCACGCAGGCTGCACAAATGGCTGTCGTGGCGGCGAACTACGGTAAGGTCACGCCGCACAGCGCACAGGCCTTGCTGCGCACGCCGGACCTGGTCGACCGCCACGACTCGATGCAGGCCTCGGTGATCGAGCCGGCTCAGCGGCGGATGGCGGTGGCCGCGGGCATCGTGCCGGCGACCGACGGGCCCTTCGAGACCTTTACCCTTCCAGCGTGGCCCTGATGCGGACCCCGGAATTGCGTGGCCTTGGCCTCGCGTGCGCGCTGGCCTGCATGCCTTGGCTCGCGTGGGCGGGCAATACGACGACGCTTCCGGCCGGAGCGTTCCTGCTCGACCAGTCGTGGATCGAGGCCGACACGTCGGTGCAGTGGTCCAACGACCGAAAACCGCTGACGCTTTTGCAAGGAATTGACCGCTACGAACCGGGCGGCGGCTTGCAGGGCACCATCACCGCCGCGCCGTTCGTGCGTTATCGCTTCCTGGCGAGCCAGGTCTTCCTTGGCCTGACCGACAGGCTCACGGCCGCAATTGGCGTACCGCTGGTGACGAGCACAACCATTGCACCCAATTTCGGCTGGGTGCCGGGCGACTACCAAAGCTCGCTCGGCCGCAAGTACAGTGAAGACGATTTCTGGCAGTGGGCCAAGTCGATGGGCCAGCCCAAGCCCGGGGCGTTTGACGGCAACCACTACACGCTGGCTGATATCGTGCTGGGTGTGCGCTACCGATTGCCAGATGTGGAGTTCTTGAAGGTCCTGGGCGTACAGGCCGCGGTGGCGACGCAGGTTGCAATACCGACGGGCGTCAACCCCGACCCCGAAAACCTGGTGGCCGCGGGCACCACCGTCTGGGAATTGAACAACTACGGCGACGCAGAGTTGCACTTGGCGCTCGATCGCCCAATCAAGGTCGACGGAGTGCAGCGCTTCAACTTCGGCATCGACGCGTGGTACTCGTGGTTCCGGACCCGCGAGTACGTGACACCCAGGGGAACGACCAGCCCGCTATTGCTGACCTACGCACCGTACGTGGGCGAGACGTACAAGGTGGACCCTGGCGACTTTTTGGCGGTGATGGCCCTGCTCGAGGTCGCGCCCTTGCTCGGACCGACCTGGGCCACGTTTGCGAGCGGCCACAGCCTGGAAAAGGCCAACACCTTTCCGCCCCTGCTCAACCTGACGCTCGGCCACTCCTACACGCACGTCGGCCAGTCTCGGTTTTACTCGCAATCGGCAGTGTGGAACTGGGACCGCGAGAAGGTCTGGAAGGCCGGCGACAAGAATACGGTGCGCTTGAGCGCCGATGTGAGTCTCTTGCGCATGGGCCTGCCGCTGCAACTCTACGCGCAGTACCGCAATCAGGAGTGGGTGCCTGGCCGCAATACCCGGGCATCGAACATCTTTCAGTGCGGTGTGCGGCTGATCGCCAAGTTCTGGTGATGGCGGCCATCGTCGACCCCGCACTCCTGCGAAACCCGGCGCTGCGTTTGGCGCGCGAGTTGCTGGGCGCGATGGTGGTTCGCCGCCTCACCGAAGGCGAACTCTTGCGGGCGCGCGTGGTCGAGACCGAGGCCTACCACCAGCACGACCGAGCATGCCACGCATTTGGCGGCAGAAAGACCAAGCGCAATGCTGTGATGTTCGAGGCCGGTGGCGTCGCCTACGTCTACTTCGTCTACGGCATGCACTGGGCGTTCAACGTCGTGACGGGCGACGCCGGCACCGCAGAAGCAGTGCTCATCCGCGCCGTGGTGCCGTGCGAGGGGAGCGCCACCATGGCGCGGTTGCGCGGCTTTTGCGACCGCCGACCCGCACCCCGGGACATGCGCCTGTGGTGCAACGGCCCCGGCAAGGTCGCACAGGCGCTGGGACTGACGGGACGACATTCAGGCATGCCGCTTGACGGGTCGGCGGAACTGTGGATCGAAGTGGGCGAACCCGTGGCCGATGACCATGTCCGCATCGCGCCGCGGATTGGGGTGGACTATGCACAAGCGGATGCCGATCTGCCGTGGCGGTTCGTTGTGGATGGTGGCGCGCATCGCGCGATCAAAGCCCCACCTCACCCCGGCTTGCGCCGCGACGGTCGCGCTACTTGATCGCCCCCCCCCATTGTTCAACTAATCATAACAGCTAAGCAATTTTGCGTGTGCGGATCGCCCGCCGCCGCACCCCCAAACTTTTTTTCGCCCCAGCCGCGGTATTCACCCCGTTTCCAACGATCACCTGTTCGACGGCGCACCGTCGCGCCGCCGAGGAGGTCCCGTGTCCATCCGCTACTACCACCCGCGCCTGCTTTTCGAGGTCACCGCCCGTACCATCGCTGGCGCCTTCCTTTTCGACCCCGTCGCGTACCCAG
>VGRO01000306.1 GCA_016875335.1 Deltaproteobacteria bacterium
GCGCGCCTCGCCGGCCTCGGCTGCACGGTGATCGCGCCGCGCGGCGAAGATGGCAAGGCCAAGCTGCCGGAGGACGCGGTGCTGGTGGCGGCTGTGCGCCGAGGCCATCGCCGCCGAACTGTGCCGGTTGCTGACTTGCGCGGCTGCGGTCGGCGCGGCATGGCGGGCCTGCCCGGGGGCGGGCGCGCCACAATGGCCATCCAGCGCGGCAAACCAGGCCTGCCATTCCGGCGCGACGCTGTGCGGCGAAGCCTGGTAGACGCGATAGAGCTGTTCGGCAAATTCGAGGTTGCCGACGCCGCCCAGGTCGGCAGGCGTGGCGTCGGCAGTCGGCATTGCGGCCATGGGCGGGGCTCCGGGCAGCAGACGCGCAAACCCATGCGAGGCCAACGCGTCGTGCGACAGGCGGCCGACCTCGAAGGGGCCGCCGCGGGGCCGGAAGGATGCGCCTTTTGCCGGCGGCGGGCAAGGATGAGGGCGCGTGCTAGCGTTGAGCCAGCGCAGAGTCCGCAATGCGCTTGCGTTTTCGCCGAGGGTGGTGGCACGCTTGCAGTGGCCGGGCTGCAGCGTGGGCCGCGCACAAGTGGAGTGGACGATGCTCAAGATTCGCGCAATCGCCGGCTTGGGTGGGCTGACGCGCGTGGGTGGCTTGCTCACCAGCGCCGCTCAAGTCTGGCTGGCGGTTGCTTGTGCAAGCGGCGGTAGTGGGTCGGCGCCGCCGACAGCGTTGCCTGCCTTCGATGGCGGCATGTTGGGCGACGGCCACGTTGTGGCCGACGCTGCCGACGTGGCGGGCAAGGTCGATGCGAGCCAGCCAGACGTGCCTGCAGACACCACGGCGACGGTCGACGCGGTTGTGGCGGATGCAGCCGCCGTAGACGCAGCGAGTGACGCAGGCTCCGCCGACGTGACGCCGCCACCTGCGCCAGTGCCGCTTGCCGAGTTTCCCTCGGCCTCCGCAGTCGGGGTGTGCAAGGCCAACTTCACCACGTGCTCACCGGCTGACAAGATGCCCTACGCCACGGAGCAGGGCTGCGTCGCCACCCAGGTCGCCGGCAATGCAGCGACCCTCAAGGAGCTAGCCGCGATGGTGGCTGATGGCAAGCTGACCTACGACGCCGTCGCCGCGGGAGCCTGCATTGCGGCGTTGAAGGAGACGTGTGACGGCCTCGACCTCGTGACGGGTCCGCCGCCCTGCCAGCAGATGTACCAGGGCAGCCTCAAGGACGGCGCTGCGTGCAATTTCAATGTGGAGTGCGCATCGCACTATTGCTACGGACCAGAGAACTGCCCCAGGTTCTGCAAAAAGCGGGTAGCGCTTGGCGGCGTTTGCGGCAAGGCCGACTTGTGCGTGGCCGGCGCGGTCTGCTTTGGCGGCAAGTGCGTCGCGAACGTCCTTAAAGACGTCGGCGCGGCGTGCGGCGAGCTCAAATGCAAGAAGGGCTTGTACTGCAACGAAAAGGAGAAATGCGCGCCGCTCAACAAGGCAGGCCAGGCCTGCGACCTCTCCGGTTCATGCGTGCCCGGCAGTCAGTGCATCGACAGCGGAACTGGGGGCAGTTGCCAGCCCATGCCAAAGTCCGGTGAACCGTGTTCGCCCAACCCATTCAGCGACGCATCGGTCCTGTGCGCTGCCGGCTTGATTTGCTTCCATACCGGTGGCGACGACGGAACGTGCAAGCCCAAAGCCGCAATAGGGGGACCGTGCACCAATACGTCCGACTGCGGCGGTTGGGACATGAATTGTTTCGCAGCCACTGCGGGCGGCACCAAAACGTGTCAGTTGCTACCGAGCAAGGGCGGCGCATGCCAGCCGGGTGACCTTGCGTTCGGCCAATGGAGCGGTTGCCTAGACCCCTATACCTGTAGCAGTGGCGTGTGCATTGACGTGCCCAAGGCCGGCGAGCCCTGCGCGGCTGACCTTTTGAAACCGTGCGTCGAGGATGCGTATTGCAATTTCTTGACCACTATGTGCGAGGCGATGCCGGGCCAGGGCGAGAAGTGCTTCGGCATTTGCCAAACCGGCCTGGTGTGCGACGAGGCCGTCAAACCCGCCGTCTGCAAGCCTGCGCCTTGCAAATGACGGCTGCGCTCCACGCCGCCGCCAAGCGTGCACGGCTCCACCTGCCGCCACGGCCGGTTCACCTCGGCGAGGTCCAAATGCGGAGAGTGTTGTTGTGGTCGTCAGTTTGGCTCGCGTCTTGTGTCGGGTACGGCAATTCTACTTCTACAGCGACGGGTCCCAACACTGCCGACGCCATGGTCGCCGATGTCGCTGGGGAAGACACCCAGGCCCAGCAAGGCGATGCCGCTGGCGAAGACACCCAGGCCCAGCAAGGCGATGCGGCCATTGCGTGCCCACCTGGGGCCCGCTTCAAGCCCGGCTCTGCGGCCTTTGTCGAGGCGACCGCACCGTGGGGCCTCAGCGGGGTGCAGGGCGCCCGCATGAACGTCGTCGATTACGACAACGACGGGTGGGCCGACTTGCTGGTCCACGGCGGCGGCGTCAACCAGTTTCAGGCCGGCGGCAACCGCGATACGTGGCTGCTGCGCAACACCGGCAAGGGCGGCTTTGAGGATGTCACCCAAAGCTCTGGTTTGTTGCAGCGCCGGCTCAAGCCCTCACCGCAAGAAGGCGTAGGCGCGGCGGCGTTCTGCGCCGGCGATCTCGACAACGACGGCGACGTCGACTTCTTCCTCGCGCGGTCGATGGCCGCGGGCTCCACCGACACGGAGTCCAATGAAGTGCTGCTCAACGATGGCAAGGGCCACTTTGTCCTGGGGCCCGCCGACAACCCGGCGCGCGCGATGGGCCAGGTCGCCGTGCCTACCTCGGCGGCGCTGGTGGACTTCGACCGCGACGGCATCCTGGACGTGTGGGTCGTCCACAACATGCCCGGTGGCGCCCAACAACCCCTGCAAGACCGCCTGTGGCGTGGCGACGGCAGCGGTCGGTTCACCGACGTCACCAAGGCTTCCGGGCTTGGCACACAGCCATGGTCCAACATCAAGTTGCTCAACAACGCCAAGGGCCATTCGTGGGCCTGGGCGGCGACGGCCTGCGACCTGAACAACGACGGCTACGACGAGCTGCTGACCGCCAGCTATGGCCGGGTGCCCAACCACCTGTGGCGCGCGGAACCTGGCGACAACGGGGTGAAATTCATCAATGAATCTGTGGATTCGAGCTACGCCTACGACGCCGGCCTCGATTGGACGGACAACCTCTCCGCCCAGTGTCACTGCAAGGACGTGCCGACGGACCCCGGTTGCGACAAGGTGCCTAGCCCCAACCCAGCGGTGTGCGCGCAGCTCAAGTCGTCTTTCGGCCCCTCCTACCGCTGGAACCATGCCTATGACCGCGAGCCTTGGCGGCTGGGCGGCAACTCGGGCACCACCGTGTGCGCAGACGTCGACAACGACGGTTGGTTCGACCTGCTGACCAACGAAATCAAGCACAGCGACGTCGGATCGTCCTCGGATGAGAGCGAACTCTTGTTCAACCTCGGCGATCCCTTGGTGCGCCTGTTTCGCATGGGAAACACCGCAACGGGATTGGTGCGTGAGCACAAGAACGACTACTGGGATAACGGCGACATCACCTCGGCCATCTACGACTTCGACAACGACGGCTGGCTCGACGTCCACATCGCGGCCTCGGACTATCCGGGCAACCGCGCGCTGCTGTGGCGTCAGACGGCGCAGCGCAAGTTTGAAGCGGTGGCGCCTGCGGATTTCTTCGAGCGCTACCGTGCTGCGGGCGTGGCGGCGGCGGATTTCGACCATGACGGCGACATCGACGTCGTCACAGGTCACACGCGCATGCGCTGCGAAGGCGGGATGGGCGCCGATTGCCAGCCCGACAATCAAATCCACCTGCACCTCAACCAACTCGGTGGCCACTATGTCGCAGTGCTGCTGCGAGGTGGCGAGGGCAGCAACGGCGCGGCCGTGGGCGCACGGGTCGCCGTCAGTGCCGGAGGCATCCACCAAATGAGCTACGTAGACGGCGGTCACGGGCAAGGCAACACCCAACGCGACCCGACGCTGCACTTTGGGCTAGGCGACAGCTGCAACGCTGAGCTGACTGTGACGTGGCCCGATGCCAAGCACACCGTCGAGAAGTTCGCCGTCGCCGCCGACAAGCGCTATCGGCTGACCCAGGGTGGCAAGCCGGTCGAGCAGTAGAGCGCACCCGGTGGGCCAAGCGCCGGCCGCGCACCGTGAATCTGGCCTTGTGGCGCAGGGTGGTCGCCCTACAAGTCTCCCAGCGCTGCGCCGAGTGCCGACGCTCGACGTCAACGTTGGCGGGGATCCACCTCGACCTGCCCGCCACACACCACCAAGCGCAAGTGCGCAGCCAGGCCCAGCGGGTCACCGTCGAACACCAGCAAGTCCGCCGGTCCGCCTTCGGTCACGGTCCCGGTCGCAGGTCGCAGACCCTGAGCGAGGCCGAGGATGTCTGCAACGTTTCTGGTCACAGCAGCCAATGCAGTTGCCCAGTCGAGTCCATGGGCGACGGCAAAGCCCGCGTCCCACCGCAAGTGCCGCGCGTTGTGGGTGTCTGCGGTCGCGATGGCTAGCTTGACCCCCGCCTTGGCCAGGATCGCAGCCGCGTCGTCGCGCGCCCGCCGGTTCGCCGGGTCGTACGGCCGCGCGCGCACCGGGCCTAGGATCACCGGCACCTGGGCGGCCGCGAGATCTGTTGCCACCACATGGGCCTCCGCGCCGCCCGCCACCACCAGCCGCAGCCCGAACTCACGCTGCACCCGCAGCAGCGCGGCGATGTCGTCGGCGCGCTGCACGTGGGCGACCACCGGGCGGCCCGACTTGAGGTGCGCGGCCAAGGCGACCATCGCCGGGTCGTCACGAAGTCTCTGCAGCGACTCAGCCTCGGGCGGCGGGAGCTTCTTCTTGGGGTCCGCGGTCAGCAGGCGCTGGGCGTTCGCCAACAACTCGCGCAGCAAGGGATAGGAACCGCAAACAAGGTTGGCCCCGAGGCCGCGCCGGCCGAAACCGGCTTTGCGCCCCGCCGGACCCTCCGGCGACCGCGCGATCGCCATCCTGCGCCGGCTGA
>VGRO01000307.1 GCA_016875335.1 Deltaproteobacteria bacterium
GGAACGTGGCATCCACCCGCCGCACCTGAACCCGCGTGGTCCCGGCCGCAAAGGTCGCGGTTGCCCCTTCGAGCGCGTAGTGCGTCGGCGCAATCGCGGCGAGCAGCGACAGCCCACGGCGGTGCAGCAGGACCGCGCCGGTTTTGGGTTGGCCAAGTTGGCGGGCGTGCAGGCGGTGCCCGTCGGTCGCCACCATCGCCTCGCCGTCCCACATCACGCAGGCAATCGCGGGGCGGCTGTCGTCTGCGCTGACCGTCGGCGCAACCTGGCCCAGCGCGTCAAGCCAACCGGCGGGCAGTTCGGTTTGGCACATCGGCAGGTTGACCTCGGGCGCTTCGTCCTCCCGCATGGCTGCGAGGGTGTAGCGCGACCGGCCTGCGGTGATTTCCAGCCGCAGATTGTCCAGCGCCCGCAGGCCCACCGTTGCACCGGCAGGCAAGCCCGCGACGATTGCCGCGATGGCCTTGGCGTTGACGAGCGACACGCCGGGGTCGGCAACGTCGGCGGGCACGGCGACGCTGCACGCGGCCTCGTAGTCGGTGGCGCGCACAGACAGGCCAGCGTTGCCAGCGTGGAGCTGCACGCAGGCGGTCACGCCGTCGCGGGTGGATGCGACGCTGGCGGCAAGCCGCAGGGCCGGGGTCAGGTCGGCGGCGTTGACGATTAGTTGCATGGTTTCGGCTCCTTGGTGGGTTGTTGGTCAGTCGGCTCGACGCTGCACACCACCGCAGCAGCAGCCCGCCGGTCACGCGCCGCGCGCCAAGCCTCGATGCTCGCGCGCCAGTACAGGACGGTCTTGCCGTCCCGCAGAAGCCGGATGCGCCCGCTCCGCGCCATCTTGGTCAGCGATTGGCGTGTCACTCCGGCGATCTTGCAGGCGTGCGCGCTTGTCAGCCACAGGTTTTCCATCAGCGACCTCCGAACATGACGGCGAGGAACAGCGGCCACACGACGAGGCACAGCACGACGGCGGCGACCTCAATGGCTTGCTCTATCAGCGAATCGACGTTGCTCATGGCGTCCTCCTAGAACGGAATCTCGTCGCGCGAACCGCGTGGTTGTGGGTCAGCCAAGTAGCTGAACCCGTTGCACCAGATGGTCCGCCCGGCCTTGGGTTGGCCGTCCTTGCCGACGTAGGCGCGCACTTCCTCGCTGCCCCACGCCTCAATCACGCAGTCGTCGGGAAGGCGTTGCAGGCGGTCCACCGTGGCGGCGTCGGTCGTCATCAACTCGACGTAGTAAGCCCCGTCGCGGCCAGCGCACTTGACGGCGCGGCGCAGCGTGCGGTTGCCTGCTTTGCTCACGAAGTCGCCGTTGTCGCGCATCGGTTGAACCCAGCCGGTGACGGTGGCCTTCACGCCCGTCTTGATCTTGCCTTGGTCTGGCGTTGTCGTGTTACCCATTGTCGTCCTCGTCAAAGAAAGGGGTGTCATCGTCAGGCACGGCGTCCACAGCCGGCGCAGGCTCCTTCGCCCGCTTGTCCGCGACCCACGCCTTCAAGCGCAATCCCGCACCCTTGCCGGGGTCCGCGATGGCGTCCAGCAGGAGCTTCCGCTGTCCCGGCGTCATGGCGCTCGGACGCGGACGGCCCACCGATTCGCACCAAGGGGCCAACTCCGTTTCGTAGTCCAGCCCCCGGTTGCCGATTTCGGCCATGAACCAGCGCCGGTCTGCGTCGTCGCGCCACCCTGGGGCCTCGGCCTTGGCGGCAACCGCAGCGGCGACGGCGGCACCCTTCGGCGTCGAAGGCACAACGGGCGCGGCTGGCGGGGAAAGGGTTGGCTTGGGGGTCACGTCCACCACGTCGCCGTCAGCGTCCACTTCTGCGCCCAACTCCTCGGGCGTGTAAATGACCCCGTGCAGGGCTTCGCTGCACGCCATGCGGGCGACCTCGGTGATGGCGCGGGCGCGGAGCATCGCGGCGGGGTAGGCACGCCATGTACCCTTCCCCGTCAGCCCTGCGGCCTTTGCGCGGTCCAGCGTCCAGACGACGCGGAAGCCATCGAAGTCGGGGTCGTCGGCGCGGATAACCTGCGCGGTGGCCGATTGGTCGTCGCCCCACACGCGGAGTTTGTGACCGGCGCGGCGCACCAGACCCGCGATTAGGTCGGCGCTGGCGGTCGGCTTGCCCTCGATGACGTGGATGCTGGTGATGGCGGTCATAGGCGGGACACCGATGCTCTCGGCGTACTGGACCGCCCACAGCAGGTTCGCTGGGTTCTTGCGGTACTGCATCGGCAGCATGGTCGAGTCGGCCAGCCGATCCGACAACGCCATTTGCGCTTGAAGTGCGAGCGTTCCCATCTAACCCTCCCCGCCGCGATACCACCGGGGCAAGCCGATGGTGGACGGCAACATGCCCGCAGCCTGCGCGCTCGGCCAAACGTCGGCGGCGCGACAAGTGCGGTAGATTTCCGCAGCTGCTTGCATCTCGACGGCCCCCGCGCTCAACGCCTCGCCGTCCAGGCGAACGAAGGCGACCTCATGCGGCGCGCTCGTCTGCACGAACGCAAACCAGAAGTCCGCATCCACGACGCCTTGCGAGGCCAGCGCGGCGAGGTAGTGCGCAGCCTGCCGGTGGTAGCCGAACGTCGCCACCGTGCGCGACAGGTCCGCGGTCGTCAGGTCGCCGCTGGTGGTCTTTACGTCCACGACAGCGACGTGGCCATCCGGCAGTTCAACCGCGGCGTCCAGCTTGGCTTTGAGGGGGCAATCCGCGTCGCCCCACAGGATCTCCAACTCCACCCGCGCGCTGGGCATCAAGTCCGCAAGGGTCGCGCCGGGGCACAACTCACCGGGCAGCGGGGCCGTGAGCAACGCCTGCGCCATCGCCTGCGCCTTTGCCCAGTCGTCGGCGCTCACCACGGTCACGCCTGGGTTAGCTGCGGTCCACTCGGCCACCAGCGCCTTGCCTTCCGCAGTCGCAGCCGGATTCGCAGCGGGCTTGCCGTCCTTGGTCTTGACGCTGGACAGGTCGGGGCCGGTCGAGAACTGCGCGACCACCTTGGTCGGCTCCAACACCAGCGCGTGCAGCAGCGTTCCCAACTGCATTGCTGGCGTTGGCGGGCGAGGGTTGTCGCGGTCGTAGCGGTACTGTGCCGGCGACCGCAGCAGGGTCTTGGCCCCAGACTGCGAGAGGGCGTCGATGGTGAAGTAGTCACCCATTGGTAGGCTCCTTTGTGAGTTCGAGGATCGCCTCTGCCATCTTGCGGGCGGTCGCGATGTCCAGGCGCACGTACGTGCAAACGTACGCGGACCCGTCGTTTGCTGTGTAGCCGTTGACGCTGATTGTCACGGCGTCCTCGTACGAGGACACCTGGACCTGCGTTCTACCTTGTTGGATGAACATCGCTTCCTCGCGCCCCGCAGCGGGGCATGTGGCGATTCTGCGCGGGTTGACGCCAGATGTCAAGCGTCATTCGCAAATCGCCTTGCGTATCACGTTCGCGCCTTCTGCTTCTGCAAGCGCCCGTCACGCTCGGCGGTGGTGCAGGCTTGGTGACAGACGCGGCAAATGGATACCAGGTCGAACGCCGGTTGGTGCGCGTCAAGGTCGCCCTTCCGCATCATCGAGTAGTTGCGGTGGTGGACCTCGGCGGCGCTGCCGGTGCAGCCGGGGAGCATGGCTTGGCAACGGTAGGTGTCGCGGGCCAGCACGGCGGCGCGAAGGGTGCGCCAACCCTCGCTGCGCAGGTATTCCCCGCCGTACCACGCAAACCACTCGGCGTCGTCGTCGGGCTTGCGAGCGCGTTGGATGGCGTGTCGTTGGCGCAGTTCCCCGGCGCGGTGGCTCTTGGCGGCGTCCACCTGGGATGCGCGTGCTGCGGCGCGGGCCTCGTCCACGGGCGGCGTCAGGCTGAAGTCGGCGAGCCTGCCCGCAGCCTCCATGACCATGCCGCAGTCGGGGCATTGGGCGACCAGTCGGCGGCGACCGTTGACGGTCTGCACGGCAACGTGGCGGCGCGTGTGGATGCCGGCCGCACCCATCGTCGGGCAGGGAACCAGCCCATGCTTGCGAACCAGCTTGCGCTCTACTTCCTCGGTGATCATGCTTGCCCCCTTGGCTTCTTGGGTTTCCACTCGCCGCGAATCCATAGGCGCAGCGGCGGGCGGGCAGAGCTTGACCAGGCGTTGTACTGTGCGCGGCTCACCAGCAGCCTCGCCTCGTCGCTCATGATGTCGGCGGGGTCCACGGCCAGCGCACCAGCGAGGGCGGCGATCAACTCGTCGGCCACGCCGGGGCAGTAGTATTGCTCGGCGTCGCCGCGCATCCGCTCCCACTGCGCGCGGTGGTAGGTGTAGTTCTCAATCGCCGCGAGGCCGGTCTTGAGCCAGGGCCGGTTTGCCCGCCGGGAAACGTCGGTGGCGGTCAGCCCGACCATCGCGACCCGGATGCACCGCAACCGCCAAGGGTCTAGGAACAGCCGTCGCTGGGCGTACAGGCGCACCCGATTCAGCAGGTCGTCGTTGTTGGGTGGGGCGGGTGAAAGTGGCGTTTTTGTGGTCATGGCTTATAGAGTGGCCTATAAACTACCCCTAGTCAACCCACCCGGCGCGCTTGCCGGTCGTTGCGGAACGCTCGCGGTTGGCCCACTCGGGCTTGAGCGCAAGGCCATCCCACTGCCACGCCTCACCACGAGGGCGACTGTCAGTGATGCCGCGGCGGGCAAAGTCCTCTTTTACCGCCTTGTCCGTCCAAACGTGGGCCATCCCGGCGTCGGCAAACCAGGCGGTCATGGCGGCGCGGAATGCAGGCTTGGCGACGTGCAGCCCTTCGCCAATGTCGGCCACATCATCCAAGCACGCGCCCATGATGTCCTCGGCTGCCCGGTACTCGGCGGTCGCGGCGGTGACGGCGGCGCAGGTTCCCAACCCGTTGCGCATGTACTCGGCGCAACCTTCCAGCGCCCACTGGAGAACGTAGGCGGCTTCGGCCTCCAGCTTGGTATCGAGGTCCGGGTCCATTTGGTCCTCGGGGATGCTGGCGACGAAAGGGACCGCCTTGATGCGGCGCCAGATACCTCGGTC
>VGRO01000308.1 GCA_016875335.1 Deltaproteobacteria bacterium
GCCGCCTCCGCCCGAGCAACCCTGGCCGCCCGCCGGCGCCCCGGCTGCACCGCCCGGCCAGCCGCCGCCGCCTTGGCCGGCACTGGTGAGGCAACCGACACCTGGTGCGCCGCCGCCGCCGACCACGACCGAATAGACGACGCCCGCTGTGACGGGCACCTTGGTGGCCAGGACGTAGCCGCCAGCGCCGCTCGCTGCACCGGGGTGGCAGTCGTTGCCGCCGCCTCCCCCGCCTGCGCCTGCGACTTCGAGCGTTGCCAGTTCCTTGACGCCGGCCGGAACGACAAAGAGCTGCACCACGCCGCCGATGTAGCCAAAGGTGACCGATTTGAGCGTGACGCAGGTCTTGCCATCGCCGGTGTAGCCCGGTTTGCAGGTACACGTGAACGCCCCAGGCGTGTTGGCGCAGACGGCGCTCGCCGCGCAGCCCGCCGTGCCCGCCGCGCACTCGTCGATGTCCACGCACGATTTGCCGTTGCCCGCGAATCCGGGCTTGCAGGTACACGTCGCGCTGCCAAGGGTGTTGGCGCAGTTGGCGTTCTTGTCGCATCCAGCCGTGCTCGTGGCACATTCGTCGATGTCGGCGCACGCCTTGCCGCTGCCGGAGTAGCCGGCGTTGCAGGTGCAAGCGAAGCTGCCGGGGGTGTTGGCGCAAGTAGCGTTCTTGTCGCAGCTCGCCGTGCCGTTGCTGCATTCGTCGACGTCCACGCACGCCTTGCCGTCGCCGACGAAACCCGGCTTGCAGGTACAGGTGGCGCCACCCGCCGTGTTGGTACAGGACGCGTCCTTGTGGCACCCGGCCGTGGCCACGGCGCATTCGTCGATGTCGGCGCAGACCTTGCCGTCACCCTGAAAGCCGGGCTTGCACGCGCACGCAAACGCGCCCGGCGAGTTGCTGCATACGGCATCCTTGCTGCAACCGGCGGTGCCAGTTGCACATTCGTCGACGTCCGTACACGCTTTGCCGTCGCCCAGGAAGCCGGCCTTGCACTTGCACACGAAGCCACCGGGAGAGTTCTGGCAGATGGCTTCCTTGTGGCAGCCGGCCACGCCGGAACCGCACTCGTCGTCTTCATTGCAATTCTTGCCATCGCCGGCATAGCCGGGCAGGCATTCACAGGCATATGACCCGAGCGCATTGATGCATTTGGCGTTGGTCGAGCAGCCAGACGTGCCCAGCTTGCACTCGTCGATGTCCACGCACGCCTTGCCGTCGCCCGACCAGCCCACCTTGCAGGCGCATCCGAACGACCCGGGCAGATTGGTGCACGTCGCGTTCTTGTGGCAGCCTGCCGTGTTCAGCGCGCATTCGTCGAGGTCCACGCAACTGAGGCCGTCGCCGTTGAACCCGGGGTTGCACGTGCACAGGGTCTGGCCGCCGTCGCCCATGGCGCAACTGGCCTGCACGTTGCATGCCGAGGGGCCGCCTGCCGCCGCGACCGCGCACGCGTCGGCGTAGAGCGCGAGATTGCGGACGAACCAGCCCGGGCCCGAGTCGCCGCACGGGCCGTTGAAAAGCAGGCGCAGTTGCACAACCTTGCCCGCGAGCGGCCCCGCGTTGAGCTTGGTCTTGGCATAGCTGCCAGCCCCGGGCAGGACCGTCGCCAGGTCGCTCCACGCTGCGCCGCCCGAGCGCCACTGCACGGTGGCCTTGGCACTGGACCACGTACCGGCGGACTCGAACTGCAAGACCAGCGGCGTACCAGGGGCAAGGTCGGCGAGGTCATACTGCGGCGACGTCGCGTGGGCCTGGAGCGCGGTCTGCCCGGGTCCACAGGCGAGATCCTTGCCGTTGTTGACGTTGAGTGCGCACGCAGTTGGCGGTGCCGACAACCCGACTGGGGTCTTGTCGACCTTGAACTGCACCAACCCGACCGCGGTAGGATCGGCCGCTGCCTCCACAGCCAACACCCAGGCCTGCAGGACCGGCTCGCCGCAGTGGAACTTGACCGCAACGGGCAGCTTGGACGGCTTGCAATAGGGGTTCTCGCTCAGCTTGGTCGCGCAACCACTGGTCGGGTCGCACACGTCGCCGGTGCAGGGCAGGCCATCGTCGCAGACCTTGGGGGCACCCGAGCAGTTGGCGCCCGCGCAGGCATCGGCCTGTGTACACGCGTTGCCGTCGTCGCAGGGCAGGGCGGCGGCCGTGTTGGCGCAACCCGCCTTGGTGTCGCAGCTATCGACCGTGCACGGATTGGCGTCGTCGCACACGATGGCCTTGCCAGCGCATTTGCCCAGTGAGCACGCGTCGTCGACGGTGCAAGCGTCGCCATCCTCGCAGGGCGCCGCGTTCGCCGTGTACTGGCAGCCTTTCTGCTTGTCGCAGCTGTCGCTGGTGCAGGGGCTCTTGTCGGTGCAGTCGGCTGCGGTTCCGGCGCATGCACCGGTCACGTCGCACACGTCGCCTTTGGTGCAGGCGTCGCCGTCGTCGCACGGTGCGGCCGACACCAGGTGCGAACAGCCGGCCTTGGGGTCGCATCCGTCGTCGGTACATGGATCGCCGTCCAGGCACGCCGCCAGGGTCGGTTTGCCGTCCTTGTCCTTCGGATTGTCGATCTTTCCGTCACAGTCGTCGTCCAGACCGTTGCACACCTCGGGGGTGGACGGCAGCGGCATGCACGCGGCGAGACCGCCGATGGCGCACGCACGCGTCCCCTTGCAGCTCGGCTTGTCAGCTCCGGCTGCGGTGGCGAGGCAACTGGTCTGCAGCTTGGCGGCGCTGGCGGCCACGCTGCACGTGCATTGCAAGCTGTTGGGGACGCATTGCTTGCCGCTTTCGCCTTCGGCGCTGGTCACGGTCTTGCAACCATAGGCCGCCGGGCACTCCGCATCGGCTGCACACGCGCTCGCACAGTACCAGCCGCTGCTGCCGCCCGAGCCGTCGATGTCCACGCAGTTGCTGGTCTTGTCGCCCAGTGGCCGGCACTGCGACGACGTGGTGCAGGGGTCGCACAGCCGCGGCCACTTGGCGATGCACAGTTCGACGGTCTTCTTGGGGTTTCCTGCGCTATCGGTCTTGAACACCGTGGTGCACGAACTGCCGGCCGCGCACACGCCCTGGAGGCACCGCTCCGCGCAGCGCGGACCATCGACGGTATCGGCACACTGACTGTCTTCGGGGCACTGGTCGTCGCCGTTGCATGCACAACCGTAGCCGCCCGGGCAGGTTGTCTTGATTTCCGCACCGTTGCTGTCGACGGACGCGTCGGCGTGGGCCGTGGAGGCGTCAGGGTCACCCGCCTCGCTGCACGCCGAGCCAAGCGACATCGCCCAAGCGAAGGCCGCCACGCGCGTCCACTGCCAGAACCGCACCGCCATGCTGCCGCAACCCTCAAGCCGCGCCCGTGCCCGCCACGGAACCGGGGCATGGTATGCGACCGGCGGCGGGGGCTCAAGCGCGGCGGCTGCGATGGGGTTTGGGGACCCGAAGGGCACGGCCCCGCGCGGATCCGCATCCCATTCGCTGCGCGCGCCCGCCGTGTACAATGCCGACCACGCCCACTGCCGCGGGCCCGACACACCATGCGCGCCACATCAACTATCGTCGCCGTGCTCGCCCTGGCTTGCACCGGGCCCAAGCCCAAAACGACCACCGCTGAGCCGTGCGACCCGGCGGTCGATCTGCACGCCTGCACGTCCGACGGCGCGCGGCTGACCTGCGACCCCAGAACGTCGACGTGGACTACCACCGGCTACTGCCCTGCGGGCAGCGAATGTGCGCTCGCGCCCCTGCCGGCGGGCGTGACGCCTGCGGGCGCGTTTGCCGCGGCCTGCAGAGCGGCGGGCACTGCCGTGGCCGTCGATGGATCGGGTTCGGACGGAGGCCAGCCGTTCGTCGGCCCCGGCACCAGGGTTGGCGGTGGCAGCACCGATGCCGGCAGCGACGTGGATGTGCCACCGCAACACGACAGCGCCGACGTCGCCTCGCCCTTGTGTGGCAACGGCGTGTGCGACCAAGGGGAATCGGCGACGGCCTGCGCGAAGGATTGCGGCCCGCCGGTCTGCGGCGACAACGCGTGCACGGCCCAGGAGGACAGTTCCAGTTGCGCTTGGGACTGCGTGGCGGGCGCCGCCGCGGGGGCCGTGTGCATGACAGAAAAATGCCCTGGTGCCTCGGCCGCGTGCAAGGCGTCGCCTGCCTGCATGCGCAAGTTGGCCCAGGTGTGGGCGTGCGCCAAGGGCTGCGCGCCGTGCCTGAACAGTTGCCTGCAGCAGTTGGGGACAGACGCGGTCGCCTATGCGGCCGCCAGTTGCGGCGGACAGCAGTGCTTGTAGCGGTCCGACTACTCCCAGTCGTGCGCCATCTCGTGCCGTAGCTTCTCAAGGTCAGCCCAAGTCGGCGGTCGCTTGAGGTCCGGCGCCCTGCGCGCCCACGGTAGCCTGGTCAGTGTCTGGGTCAACGTCTTGCCCGCGGCGCCGCCGATGTGCTTGGGCAGCGCGGTCTTGTCGTAGCCCTTGCCGTCGGCGTCGACGTAGGTCGGGTTGGTGAAGGCGAATGGCGTCGCCCCGCGGCCCGACACCAGGGCCACCGGCAACTTGCCCTTGCCGCGCACGAACACCACGAGCCAAGCGTCCTTTTCGACCTTCTCGGTGAAGGTGACCTTCTTGACCCAGCGCCTGGCGTCCACGCTGCCGTCGGCGCCTGCCTTGAGGTCGTCGGCGCCGAGCTGGAAGGTGACCTTCTGACTGGCCTGGGGTTCCGTGCTGTTGCTCTGGCCCGGCGCGGGTGCGATGTCGGTCACGTCGCGATAGAGCTCCACCGTGTCGAAGGGCATCCACTGCGGGGCCTGAATTTCCACATCAATGGTCACGAACGCCGGTAGGGCGATGCCAGCCGGCAACTGCACGGTGTCGCCGACCCCAAAGATGCCGGCGTTGCCCTCGGTGGTCGCCCGCACCACCACGAACGGGCCGGACGATCCCACCACCTTGCCGGCGTTGATGTCCTTGGCGAACCCTGCGATGTCGAGTCCCTGCACCTTGTCCTTGCCCGCGCCGACCCGC
>VGRO01000309.1 GCA_016875335.1 Deltaproteobacteria bacterium
TTCGCGCACGCGAGCGGCGGCGCAGGCAAAGCGGTGGGCGCAGGGGCGGCAGCCGTCGCCGCGGGGGCAGCGATGCAGGGCAGTGGATTGGCAGGCGGCGCGGTGGTGGGCGGTCTGGCGGGCGCACAGGCGGTCGCGGCTGCCATTCCAACGGCGGGCCATGAGCCGCCGACGGCTGAGGCGCAAGCCGGCCGCGACGCCCCGCCCGAAGACGGCGTGCCCGACCACGACGGCGGCATGTCGATGGCGGAGGCCGACCTGGTGGACCAGATGCCGGCGTTTCCAGACGACCTGTTCGAGGGGCCGCCGCTGGCCGCTGCACAAGCGCCAGACGCGGCGGCGGCCGCGGTCCCCCACGCCGCACACGGCCACGGCGCCGCCGACCACACAGAGCCCGCGTCGGGACAAGGCGATGTGGCGGCCGCAGACGCGGATGGCGCAGACGCGTGGGCCGAGGACGACGCAGGGGTGGACTTCAACGCCGACGTGCGGGCGATGGTCGAAGCCGAAGACGGCGCGTGGCACGACGACGGTGCCGCGGTCGAGGGCGACGAACTGGCCGGAGCTGAAGAGGCTGATCCCATGGACGCCGCGGCCGAGGCCGACGAGGGCGACGAGGGGATGGCGGCACCGGCCGAAGCGGCGCCCGACGCCGCGGTCGAGGCAGCGGACGACCCGGCCACCGGTGCCACAGCCGTCGGCGAAGACCACGCCTCGATTGGCTTTGCCGACCTAGACGCCATGCGGGACGCCGCCGAAGTCGCGGCACGCGGTGACTTCGGCGCGGCGGCTGGCGGCGGTGAGGACGAATCGCATGGCAAGGGCGACAGCGTCGTCGATGCCCGCCTGCCCGACGACGAGGTCGAAGCCGGCGCGGACGACGACGGCACGAACGACGACGGCGCGGACGACGCGGCAGTGGCTGCCGACGACGAGGTGGGCGCGGCAGAGGCCGGCGGCGAGGAAGAACGTGCGGCAGGGGCCGACGACGACGCGGCCGAGGTCGAGGCCAGCGCAGCTGCTGCCGACGCCAGCGATGCAGCCGAGCACGGCACCCACAGCGGCGACGGCCTGGACGGAGCAGGGTTCAATGCCGCCACCGACTTCCGCCTCGACGACGCCGAAGGCGAACCTGAAGCCGACGAGGACGGCGACGACGGCGTCGAGGCCAGCGCGGCAGACGACGATGGCGAAACCGCCGAGCCAGACGATCTCGAGGCCGCCGCGGCGGACGACGACAGCGGATTCGACGCCAGCGCGGCCAACGGCGGTGACTCCGACGGCGACGCGCAAAGCGAGGCAAGCGACGACGGGGAGACTGTGGAAGCCTCCGCAGACGACGACGACGACACATCGGTGGGCGGCGACGAACCCGCCGGTGACGACCACGACGAATTGGTGCACGCCGCGGCGGACGACCCCATCGAGGCCCTGAGCGACCTGGACCACGCCCTGGACCACCCCGACCACGACAGCGACGACGCCAGCGCGCACGACGACCACAGCGGCCACGAGCTGTTCGCGGCGGTCGTCCACGATGACGCGCTGGACGCCGGGCACCACCACGAGAGCCACCACAGCGACCTCGACGGATTGGAACACCTGCACATTGGCGGCGACCACAGCGGCCACGACGCGCAAGCAGAGCCCTAGGAGCCTGTCGGCGAAATGCCGGAATCGGCAGTTTCTGGCCGACAGGCTCCTAGTAGGCGAAACCCCAAATTCGCACCGGGATACGGGCCGTGATGCCACAACAATTCCTCAATCGGTTTCGCCTACTAGCTGCTCGTTGCGTGAAGGGGGCTCGCAGCCCCCTCGCGCGCCCATGCGCGCTCACCCCCGCGTCCGGCCGCAGCCGCGGCCGGAAGTACCTCGGCCCGGTTGCGCGCCGGAACCCGGCGCGAACTTCGGGCCTGAGGTACTAGCAGCGCCCGGAGGGGCCACACCGCCATGCAACTGGCCTTCACCTTTGCCGAATACCGGGCGCTCGTCCGGCGCTTTGCAGCGCGGTTGCCCGCGCTGCTGGTGCAACACCCGGCGACGGCTGAGCTCGCGGTGCAGGTCGAGCGCCTGGACATCGAGGGCACGCTGGAGGGCCGCTTCTCGGTCGCGGTTGTAGGGCAAATGCGCGCCGGCAAATCGACCTTGCTCAACGCGCTGATGGGCCAGGATCTGGCGCCCACCGGGGTCAATGAGACGACGGCGACCATCAACTGGTTCCGCCACGGCCGCGGCGAGCAGACCGGCGTGTTCCGGGTCAACTGGCGCGACGGCACCGCAACCGACGTGCCGATCGGCGAAATCACCGCCTGGCTGGGCAAAGGCGAGGCGGCACAGCGCACGCGGTGGCTCGACTTCTTTGCCGACTCGCCCTTCCTGGCCGGCGCCAACCTCATCGACACACCGGGAACGCGCAGCGTCTTGGCCAGCCACGAGGGCGCAGTGCGCGGCTTCGTGCTCGACGACGCCGCCACCGCGCCAGGCGAGCAAGCCGCAACGGACGGTACCGGCCAGAAAGCCGACGCCATCCTGTACGTCGTCAACCCGGTGGCCAAGGAGTCCGACGCCGACTTGCTGGCGATGTTCGACGAGAAGACGCGCATGGCGGGCGCGCACCTGCACAACAGCATCGCCGTGGTGCAAAAGTGGGAACATCTGGGCGACGACCCGCTGGCCGAGGCCGAACGCAAGTGTGCGCGCATCGCCGATCAGCTCGCCGGCAAGGTGGCGCAGGTGTTGCCGACCAGCGGCCTGCTGGGGCGCTGCACGCAACGGCTGTCCGTGGCAGAGTTCTGGCAACCTCTGGCGGACATTGCCCACGCCACGTCGGCTTCGGACCTGTCGTTGCTGCTGGAAGGCCCGGAGTTCTTTGCCGACAGCGACGACCTTTTCGACGACATGCGGATACCCCAGGCGCGGCGGGTGGCGCTTGCCAAGCTGGCGCCATGGCCGGTTGTGCGCCTGTCGGTGCGCGAGGCTGCGCGGCTGCGCCTGGCGAGCGGCGAGGCGCTGCGCCAGCGGATTTGGCACTGCAGCGGCCTTGAACAACTGCAGCGGGCGCTGCACGAGCGGTTTTTCCGGCAGGCCGAGCTCATCAAGGCCAACACCGTGCTGCGCCGGGCGTGGCAGCCGTGCAACGTGGCGCTCGGTCGCCTGCACGGGCTTGAGCAGCAACAGGCGCGCGAGTTGGCGCGGGCCAAGGACCTGGCGACCCGGTTGGGGCAGGCACAGGAGGGCGAGCCCGCCATCTTGCCCGAGGTCCGGCGTTTCGTAGCCACAGCAGAGGCCACGACGGCAGCCTTCTTGGCGAGCGTCCACAAGCTGCGGCGGGACCTGGACGACTTGCGCGAAGAGGCCCGCCGCAACTTCGAGGCGCTGGACGGCGACCTCGCGGCATTGGAACGCGCTGCCAACGACCTCGACCTGCCCGCGACCGACAAAGTGTGGTTGCTGAGCGTGTTTGGCGCGCATGGGTTGGAAGTGGCAGAGCGCCTCGGCCTGCCCGCGACCGCGCCGACGGCCCAGTGGATCGCCACTGCGGAAAGCTTGTTGGAACGCTGCCAAGACAGGGCTGGCCCTGGGGCGAAAGGCGCGTGGGCCTACCGCCTGGCGGGCGAACGTCTGGAACACATCCTGGATCTGTGTGAGGCCCGCGCATGAGCGCAGAAGCAACCATGACCTACGGCGCGCTGGTGGGCGGCGGCCGCTTTCGGGTGTTGGGCAAGCTCGGCAAAGGCGCGATGGGCGCCGTGTACCGGGCACGCCAAGAGGCGACCGGCCAAGAAGTCGCCATCAAGGTGATGGCGGTCGGCGGCGAAGAAGCGGACAGCCTGGTGCAGCGCTTTGAGCAAGAAGCCAAAGTGCTTGCCACGTTGCGCAGCACCAACACGGTGCGGATGATCGACTTTGGCCGCACCGAAGACGGCGACCTGTTCATGGCGCTGGAGCTGCTGGTCGGTCAGCCGCTCGACGTCGTGCTGCGCGACCTCGGCCGCACCGGCACCGCGATGACCGAAGCGTGCAGCGTCGCCATGCAAGTGCTGCGCAGCCTGGCCGAAGCCCACGGCAAGGGCCTGGTGCACCGCGACCTCAAGCCCGGCAACCTGTTCTTGGTGGACGAGGGCCTGGGCGATCCGGTCGTCAAGGTGCTCGATTTTGGCATCGCGCGCGTGGCAGAGTCGGGCCTGACCAGCGCCGGCCAGATGTTGGGCACGCCGACCTATATGAGCCCGGAACAGTGGCAGGCCCAGGGCAAGACCGACCACCGCGCCGACCTGTATTCGCTGGGTTGTGTAATGTACTGCTGCGTGACCGGTCAGCCGCCCTACTTGGCGAATGGGCCGGTGTTCCAGTTGATGTCGGCGCACCTGCAGGCGCCGATCCCGGACCCTCGGGCGCTGGCCAAACACCCGCTTTCCGACGGGTTCGTTCACATCGTGCGCACCGCCATGGCCAAGGACCCGGGGCAGCGGTTTGCCGACGCCAAGGCGATGCGCGAAGCCCTGCAAGCCCTGGTGGGCGGTGCATGGGCGGGCACGCCGGTGTCGCTGGCTCACCGCGCGGCCGATGCGGTGCAAACGCCTACCCTGGACACCGCGACGCGCGTCGAAGCGCGACCGGACGCGGCCGGCGAGCAGGAGGACCGCACCATCGCCAAGCCGCGCGAGGCGTTCGAGGACCGCACGATGGCGACGTCGCGGCACCGTTTTCCGTCGCCGGTGCCGGATTTGACGTTGGCGGCCACGCCGCGACCGCCCGCACGGTCAACCGCAGACGAGGAGCCCGTCGTGGCGCCTGCGCGGGGAGCGCCGCGCGCCCTGCTTGCGGTTGTGGCGTGCGCGCTGGTCGCTGCGGCCGCATGGTGGGTGTTGGGACGCAAGGCGCCTGCACCGGTTGCGCCAGCCAGTCCGGCTCCCGTCGCGCCCGCCGCGCAACCGATCGCTGCGCCCGCGGAGGCGCCAGCCCCACCGGTCGCCGCACCGGCCGAACCGCCACCAGCG
>VGRO01000310.1 GCA_016875335.1 Deltaproteobacteria bacterium
GCGCCCATGCGCGCTCACCCCCGCGGCCGGCCGCAGCCGCGGCCGGAAGTACCTCAGCCCTGTTGCGCGCCGGAACCCGGCGCGAATTTCGGGCCTGAGGTACTAGGGCCAGGGCGACGCGGAGGGCGGCTCGCGTGCCCTGCAAGGTTTGCGCACCTCTCAGAGTCGGTTGCGGGTCCATGCGCCATTTGCCATGAGCCATTGTGGCGGGCCTGTTGCCCGCGGCCGAACGCATGTTCGCTCGGCGCTTGCGTTGGCCACCAAGGGTGCAGATGACGACAAGACCTCCTCAACCCAATCGGTGCGGATCGGCCTGCTTGGGCGCCGTGCTCGCGTGCATCCCCGTGGCGGGCCACGCTGCGGTGTCGACGTTCACGCCAGTCGCCGACGCGCGCGTGCAACGCGGCAACCCAAGCACCAACTACAGCAACTCGGACCTGCGCACCGCGGCGACATCCACCGGATCGGACAAGGAGACTTACCTGCGGTTCTCCGTGGCGGGCATCTCCGGCGCGGTGACCTCGGTCAAGCTGCGGCTGTACACGACGACCACGGTCTCCAACGGGCCGGGGGTCTTCTTGACCAGCAGCAGTTGGACCGAAACTGGCTTGACCTGGGCCAACCGGCCTGCGCCTACCTCGGCGCAATTGGCCGACGTCGCGGGCACCACCAAGAGCACCTGGGTCGAATGGCCCCTGGCCGGCGTTGTCAGCGGCAACGGCGACGTCAATGTGCTGCTGCGTCACCAGGCCAGCTCGACGTCGATCTTCCACAGCCGCGAAGGCACCAACAAGCCTCAGTTGGTCGTTGGGTGGACGGTTGCCAGTTGCACCGAGGGCGCTGCCTGCAACGACGGCAATGCGTGCACCACGGGCGACGTCTGCCTGTCGGGCGCTTGCGTCGGCGGGCCAGCGACGACGTGCAACGACGGCAATGCGTGCACGACCGATACGTGCAACCCGGCCAGCGGCTGCGTTTTCGCGAACAGCACGGCCGGCTGCAACCTCGACGGCAACGCGTGCACGGCCGACGTTTGCGCATCGGGCAGTTGTTCGCCGGGTCCGGCGCTGGTCTGCAACGACGGCAACGCGTGCACAGACGACACCTGCAACTCTGCCAGCGGCTGTGTATACGTGCCGAACACGGCGCCCTGCACCGCCGACAGCAATCCGTGCACCGTGGACGCGTGCTCCGGCGGCGCGTGTCAGATCGGCCCCAATTCCAAGTGCAACGACGGCAACCCGTGCACGACCGACACCTGCAACAGCAACAGCGGCGCGTGCACCTTCACCGCGGACGCCAACTGCGGCGCTGAGACCGTCCTGCCCTTCGGCGCATCATGGAAGTACCTGGTGTCCAACGCCGCGGGGCCAAGCGGATGGGCTGCTTCTACGTTCAACGACGGCACGTGGTCGTCGGGCGCGGCGCCGCTTGGCTACGGTACGACGGGCCTCGCAACGACCATCGGCTATGTCGGCAGCAGCAACAGCAAGAACACCACGACGTTCTTCCGCAAGAAATTCTTGATTTCCAAGGTCAGCGACTACAACCAGTTGATTCTGACCATCAAGCGTGACGACGGCGCGGTGGTGTACCTCAACGGCAGCGAGGCGTACCGGACCAACATGCCGCTCGGCGCCGTCACCTACACCACCAAGGCCGTCGTCGACGCGACAGGCGACGATACGCGGACGTTTGCGCTGCCCGTGAACCAGTTGCTTTTGGGCGAAAACCAGCTTGCGGTCGAGTTGCATCAACAGGCGGCCAACTCTGCGGATCTCTTCTTCGACCTGGAGTTGGCGCGCAAGTGCGGCGTGCCCATCGGCAGCAGCGCCAACGAGGCGTTCGAGACCCTGTGCGATGGCCTGGACAACGATTGCGACGGCAATACCGACTTGCTCATGCCCTTTGGCGCCAACGTCTGCGCCACGGGTCAGTCTGGCGCGTGTGGCGCGGGGGTGGCGGCGTGCATCGACGGCGCCAAGGCCTGCCTGACGTCGCCGCAAGTCGCTGAAAGCAAGAATGGCGTGGACGACAACTGCGACGGCGTGGTCGACAACCTGCCGCCGGTCGCAGCCAAGAACCTCAAGGTGCGCGTGCTGATGCCCCACGCGATGTGGTCTGATTCGCCAGCGTACGCCCAGGGCGTCATCGAGATGCTCGAGATGGCCGGCGTGCCGTACCTGGCCTACACCAAGGACTCGCCCGAAAAGGCCCTCGACTGGTACACCGGCTTTGACAACCTGGCCGACTATGCGGTGGTGATGATTCCGGGCTACGTCGAAGACGCCACGCTGGCAGGCTGGCAGATGCAGAAACTGACCGACTACATGAACGCGGGCGGCATCGTGGTGCTTTTCAAGCCGCTGGGCGCGACGGTCGGCGCTTTTGCCGGACACACCAGCTTCACCAACCTGACGGCGGCGCGCACGGTCCGCATCAGCAACAACGTGCCGGCGACCCTGCTGCTCGAGGCGCCCGAAGAGCGCGATTTCCTGTTGTCCAAGGACCCTTCGTTCTCACCGGTTTCGCTCTACACGTTCGGCATCGACGCCACCCAGAACGTGACCACCTGGGGCGTGGCCCGCGACGGTGCGGCCAGCCTTGGCGCGGTCTTTACCCGCAAGCCGGTGGGCGGTGGCGCGTTGTACGCGCTCGGCTACGACCCGTTGAGCTACACCTGGATGCGCTGCTACGTCAACTGTTTCGACCCCGGTCGCGACATCCTGGTGGTGATGATCAAGGCATGGTTGCGCGAAGCCGGTGGCGGACACATGGCCACCAAGCACACCGCGCCGTCGACCGGAACTTCGATTGCGGTGATGAGCCACGACATCGACGCCCCGGACAGCCACAACGCCGGCAGCGAATACGGCGCAGCGGGCGCGGTCCAGATGGCCCAGGCCGAGGCGGCTCGCGGAGTCAAGGGCAGCTTCATGATCACCACCGACTACGTGACCAACTACAACAACCCGCAATTGCCCACCGATCTGTGCAACCTGGGCATGTGCCCGGTTGGCGGCCACTCGATCCAGCACCTCATCGGCGCCTCCCTGCCGCTCGGCAACTGCAGCGTCACCAAGCAGACCTACAACACCGCCTCGCCGACCGTGTGCGGCGAGACGGTAGTCAACCTGGACCTGCTCAAGTCTGAGATTCCTGGCACGCCGCTGGTGCGGTCGTGGCGCTGCCCGTACCTGTCCGTGCACCCGAACCAGTTCGACGTGCTGGCACTCAAGGGTGTGAACTACGACTCGAGCTACGCGGTGGGCGACGTGCGCTCGAACTTCCCCCTCAAAGCCGACCGTTGGCCGTACATGGACCACGTGTTCAACCATCAGCCGCTGTGGGAGTTCCCCATCGTCCAGGAGGATGGCCGCGGCGACGTGACCAACGGCGTCACCACGCGCATCGAACTGCAGCAGACCAACCAGAAGTGGTTTCTCAACAACTGGTTCTATGCGTTGTTGAAGAACGCCGCCAACGGCGCGTGGAACATGACGCTGGTCCACCCGTCGTACGGCGTAGGGGTCGGCCCCGAGAATACCGTGTGGAAGATCGACACCATCGCCAAGTTCCTGGACCTCGCCCTGCCGACGGGCGTGTACGTTGGCGACATGACCGAGGTCGGCGATTGGTGGCGGGCCCGCGACCAGGTCAAGCTGTCTGTCGCTTGGAGTCCGACCACCGGCTACAGCGGCACGATCACCACGGCAAGCCTGCCGGTGAGCAAGTTCTCGCTCGAATTCACCGACAACATCGGCAATTTCACGAGCAACGGCGGGGCGGTGACCAAGGCCGGGCGCCGGGTCGTGTTCAACGGCACGCTGGCGGCCAACACGGCCTACTCGTTTACCGCGACGGTCGCGCAGTAGCCGGCTTGCGGCAGGGCTGACTTGAAAGAACACCGCGGGGTTGCCGGCGCTGTCGCGCGCATCTCGGCGGGCAAGGATTTTCCAGGGCGACCGCCGAGCTTGACGACCGCTACTTGACCTTGACGCAGACCCCGTTCGGATTGGTCGACAGCGCGGATGTCGAGTTCTTCAGGCACGTGGGCAGCGCAGGGTTGAGCTTGCTGCAATCGGCGTCGGTCTTGCAGCCGCGCGAGCAGACCTTGAAGACGTTCGGCAGCGAGGTGTCGCGCATGGTGTTGCCGCTGGCCTTGGTCTTCTCGAACGTGCAGTAGTACGTCGCACCTGCGGGATTGCCGGCTTCGGAGTCGCAAGGGATGAACTTGCTGCCGCCGCCGACGTACCCGCAGTTCTTGGTGCACACGCCGATCGACTTGTCGTAGTTGGCCACCGGGAGACCGAACATGCAGTGGCCGTACAGGCACTCGTCGTCCTTGGTGCAGGCCTCGCCGTGCAGCTTGCCGCCCGCCCCGGGCTTGGGTTCGCAGTTGAACCACTTGTCCAGACCGGTCGCGTCGGGCTTGCAGTCCACGGTGCGCAGGAAATCGGCCGGGAACCCAAGGTCGTCGGAACCCGTCGAATCGTTGCCCGAACCCGCGGTGTCGAGCCCCGGAACGTCGGGCACGGTGGTCTTGCCATCACCGGTCGCGCCAGCGTCGCCCTTGGAAACGTTGCCGGCGTCATCGACCGCGGCGCACGACACCAGTTTGCCGGTGTTCGGGTCGAATTGCGCCTTGGTGTTGGGCGGGCAGCCTGCGTCGGTGCCACTGCCGCCTGCGGTTGGTTCCTCGCACCCGGCCAGCGCGACGAAGACGGCGACACCCCACGTGGCGAATCGCGAGACGGGGCCGTGGACAGCGTTCATGTCGGTCCTGCGTGCGGCAGACCAAGGCCGCGGGGGCGCCGAAAAGCAAGCGCGCCGGTAGTGTCGCGGAAACGACCAAGCTGGTCAAACCTCTGGCGAGCAAGCGCAACGGCCATGATCCACCGCCAAAAAAAGGTCCTGAATCCTTGGCGATCGAATTAACTCAGGTTTCCCGGGGAAACCGGCGCAAACCTGCACCTTCAGGGTG
>VGRO01000311.1 GCA_016875335.1 Deltaproteobacteria bacterium
ACGACCCGTTGAGCTGCCACTTGACCTTGCCGTCGGGGCCAAACCGCGCCGTCATCCAGTTCCAGGGGCTGTAGCCGCCCTGGAAGCCGCACAGCGCCACGTCGCCGTTCTGGTAGGCGTCGCCGCCGTTTCCGTACGCCACGCTGGGCTTGCCGCCGCCATCCTTGCCCGATAGCCGCGCCTCGAAATAGCGACCGACCGTGCCGGCTTTGCAGGCGCCGTCTTGGCACTTGTCGCCCCAGGTACACGCCTTGGCCTCGCAGGGGCCGTCCTTGTGGACGAACTTGCAGCCGGTCTTGGGGTCGCAGCCGTCGTTGGTACACACATTGCCGTCGTCGCAGTTGGTCAGGCCCGTGAACACGCATTTGCCGTCCTTGCAGGCGTCGCCACTGGTACACGGCTGGCCGTCGTCGCATTTGGCCGCGGTCGGCGTGTGGGCGCACGAGGCGTCGGTGGCGCTGCAGGTGTCGAGCGTACAACCGTTGTTGTCATTGCAGTCCATGGGTTTGCCGGTGCAGGCGCCGAGCTGGCACTGGTCGGCGATGGTGCAGGCGTCGCCGTCGCTGCAGGTCACCGCGTTGGGCAGCGACACGCAGCCCTTCTTGGCGTCGCAACTGTCGTTGGTGCATGGGTTCTTATCGTCGCAGCCTTTGCCGGCGGCATAGCTGGTGCCGTCGGCCGCGCAGGCAAAGAACGCCCCGGCCGCGCAGCCCGAGACCTTGCACACCGGGGCCTTGCACACGTGGTCGGCCCCGCATTGCCCGCCGCCCAGGCAGTCGCCGTTGTCGTTGCACTCGACGCAGGCTTTCCAGTCGCTGGCGCAGACCATCGGGCACTGGCCGTCGGTGCTGCACGCCACCTTGGGGATGCAGGCAAAGCCCGCGCACAGGCTGTTGGGCCCGCAGTCGTTGTGGGTGGCGCACTGCACGCAGTACTGACCGGCGAGGTTGCAGACTTTGCCGAGCGACTTGCAGGCGACGGTGCTGGTGCACTTGTTGCCTTCGGTGCAGCGGCCGGCCATGCACAATTGCCCTGCTTCGGTGCAGTCGGCGTGGCCCAGACATTGCCGGCATGCGTGTACCGCGGGGTCGCACAGGCCAGTCTTGCAGTCGGCGTTCGATGCACATGGCGCCAAAAGGCACGCGGCTTGCAACTGGTGGCTGCACAGCCCGGTCTTGGGGTCGCAGGCGTCGCTGGTGCACGGGTCGCCGTCGTCGCAGCCGTTCTTGCCGGCGGCGGTGCAGTTGCCGGCCGCGCACTTTTCGCCGAGCGTGCAGGCGTCGTTGTCGGTGCACGGTGCGCTGTTGGCCGCGAACACGCAGCCGCCCTTGGCGCCGTCGCAACTGTCGTCGGTACAGGGGTTGTCGTCTTTGCAGACCTTGGCCGGGCCGTTCTGGCAGGCGCCGTCCTTGCAGGTGCCGGGCGCGGTGCAGGCGTTGCCGTCGTCGCAGGTGCCGTCGGCGTTGCTGTGGGTGCACTGGCCGGTCTTGAGATCGCAGCCGTCGGCGGTACACGCATTCTTGTCGTCGCAGTCCAGGGCTTTGCCGCTCTTGCAGCCGCCGTCGGCGCAGGCGTCCCCCGCGCTGCACGGGTTCTTGTCGTCGCAGGGGGCGGCGTTGGGGCTGGCGGTGCAGCCCTTGGTGGGGTTGCAGCCGTCGTCGGTGCAGGGGTTGCCGTCGTTGCAGTTGGGGGCGAGCCCACCCTTGCACGCGCCGGACGCGCACAAGTCGTTGGCGGTGCAGGCGTTGCCGTCTTCACACGGCTTGGTGGTGGCGGCGTTCAGGCAGCCGAGCGACGGGTTGCAACTGTCGTCCGTGCACGGGTTCAGATCGTCGCAGTCGAGTTTGGGCCCGGGCACACACTTGCCGGTCGCGCAGGCGTCGCCCTTGGTGCACACGTTGCCGTCGTCGCAGGGCGCCAAGGTGTTGGCGTTGACGCAGCCGAGCTTGCTGCTGCAACTGTCTTTGGTGCAGGGGTTGCTGTCATTGCAGTCCAGCTCCTGCCCTGGTTTGCAGGCGCCCTTGAAGCAGGTGTCGCCATCGGTGCAGGCGTCGCCGTCTTCGCAGGTGGCGGTCACGGGCAGGTGCACGCAGCCGAGCGCCGGGTGGCAACTGTCGGCGGTACACAAGGTGCCGTCGTCGCAGGGGATCGCCGGCCCGGGCACGCACTTGCCGCCGCCGCAGGTGTCGCCGGCCGTGCACACGCTGCCGTCGTTGCACGGCACAGACACGTTGGCGTGGACGCAGCCGAGCTTGAGGTCGCATTTGTCGCCGGTACAGGGGTTGGTGTCATCGCAGTCGGCCTCCGGCCCCGGTTTGCACACGCCCTTGAAACACTTGTCGCCGTCGGTGCAGTTGTCGCCGTCGTCGCACGGTCCGGCCGCCGCGGTGTGGGTGCAGCCGAGCGTCGGGTGGCAGCCGTCGCTCGTGCAGATTTCGTCGTCGTCGCAATCGACTTTGCCACCGGGCACGCACTTGCCGGTCGCGCACAAGTCGCCGACGGTGCACACCGACCCGTCGTTGCACGGCGCGGTGTTGGGCGCGTGCAGGCAGCCGAGTTTGCCGTCGCACTTGTCGTTGGTGCAGCCGTTGCCATCGTCGCAGTTCAGGGCAAATCCCGACTTGCAGGCACCTTTGAAACAGGTGTCGCCCTCGCTGCACGCGTCGCCGTCGTCGCAGGTCGCCGCCACCGGCAGATACACGCAACCAAGCGCTGGGTTGCAACTGTCGGCGGTGCACGCGCTCTGGTCATTGCAGTCGAGCACCGGGCCGGGCACGCACTTGCCGGCCGCGCACAGGTCGCCGTTGGTGCAGGCGGTGCCGTCGCTGCATGGGCTCAAGTTGTTTTGCACGAGGCAGCCGAGCTTGACGTCGCATTTCTCACCGGTGCACGGGTTGCCGTCGTCGCAGTTGACCAGCGGCCCGGATTTGCACTGGCTGTTGAAGCAGCCGTCGTTGACGGTGCAGGCGTCGCCGTCGGTGCAGGTGGCGAGGTTGGCCTTGTTGCTGCAGCCGGCCTGCGGATGGCAGAAATCGTCGGTGCACGGGTTGCCGTCGTTGCAGTCCAGGCCCTTGCCGCTGGCGCATTTGCCGGTGGTCGAGGTGCCGACGCAGGTGCCGGCCAGGTCGCAGGTGTCGTCCTTGGTGGTGGCGTCGCCGTCGTCGCACGCGCCCAACTTGTTGATGGCCAGGGTCAAACACTGGCCTGTGGCCGGCAGACACTCGGTCTTGCTGCACGCGCTGTCGCCGCCGGTGGGGCAATTCACCATGGTCTTGGGGTTGACCTCGCACTTCTTGGTGGTCTTGTTGCAGTAAAGCGTCCCGTTGCACCAGTTGCCGTCCTCCTTGGCCGCGCACTCGATGTCGTTGGTGCATTCACACAGGTTGGTGTCGGCCTTGCAGGCGCCGCCTTTGCACAGGTCCTTGGCCGTGCACAGGCTGCCGTCGGCGTCGCAGGTGGTGTCGTCCGGCAGCGGCACCGCCTGGCACTTGCCGCTGGCCTTGTCGCACTGCTGCACGCTGCACGCGGTATTGAGACCTACCGGGCAAAACACGATGCTGGCCGGGTTGAGCTGGCATTGCGCCGTTTGCAGGTTGCAGAAAAGCGTGCCGTTGCACTGGTCGCCGTCTTCGAACTTGGCGCAGTCGGCATCGGCCTTGCAGCCGCAGGTGTCGGCGCTTTGGGTCGCCGTGCACTGACCCTGCTTGCACGCCTCGCCGCTCGTGCACTTGTTGCCGTCGTCGCAGGCTTTGCCGTCGTTGATGGCGACCAGTTTGCACGACCCGTCCTTGTATTGGCATTGCGCCTGCAAGCACGCGGTGTCGTCGGCGGTCGGGCACACCACCACGGTTTTGGGGTTGATCTGGCATTGCTTGGCAGCCTTGTTGCAAAACAGCGTGCCGTTGCAGTGGTTGCCGTCCTCGTAGGCCGCGCAATCGGCGTCGGTGGCGCACGCCGCGGTCTTGGTCCCGGCCACGCACACGCCGCCTTCGCAGGTGTCGCCAATGGTAAAGGCCTTGCCGTCGTCGCACGCCGCCCCCTCCTCGGCGGGCACCACGGCGCAGGTGGCCTTGTCGGGAAGCCCGTTCTTGTCGCCGGGCTCCAGGCACACCGATTTGCTGCACGGCAACACCGCCGCCGGGCACTGGAAGATCGACCCTGGGTTGGGCTTGCACAGGTACGTCGGCGCCGACTTGTCGCAGTACAGGGTGCCGTTGCAGACATTGCCGTCGTCTTGGGGCAGGCAGTCGGCGTCGCTCAGGCATGCGCACGGGGCGCTGAGCTTGCCCGGCTTGCACCCGCCCGCTTGGCACTTGTCGGGGCCGGTGCAGACGTTGCCGTCGTCGCATGCAGCACCGTCGGGCTTGGGCGCGGTTTCGCATGTGCCGGTGGCCGGATTGCAGGTCGCGGTTGCGCACGCGCCGGGGTCTGGGCACGCCGCCGGGCATGCGGGCACATCGGCGGCAGCGGCGACGTCAGGGACGGCGGCGGCATCGGCATCGGCGGTCGGGCCAGCGACGTCGGTTGCCACATGGGTGGCGTCGGCTGCGCCGGCGTCGGCTGGGGCGGCAATGGTGGCGGTGTCCTCGCCGCACGCGGTCGCCAGGAATCCGGCAAGGGCCAGGGGGAACGCTGCGCATTGGGAAGCCTCCGGGCGACTAGCAATGAGCTTACCCATTCGCAGGTTGCCGGCAAGGGGGGCGCTGGCAGTTGCTCGACGCTCGGTCGGCGCCCACATTCGCGGCATCGCGTGGCCTTGGGGATCGTTGACTTCCGGTGTTCGTGACGTTGCCGTGGCGTTCGGCGCGACCGTGGCGGTGGAGCCCGACGAAAACCTCTGGCAGGCCCAGAAAGCCTGTGCCTGTGCCTGTCCCTGACCCTGTGCCTGACCCTGTGCCTGTCCCTGTGCCTGTCCCTGTGCCTGTGGCTGTCCCTGACCCTGTGCCTGTGGCTGTCCCTGACCCTGTGCCTGTGGCTGTCCCT
>VGRO01000312.1 GCA_016875335.1 Deltaproteobacteria bacterium
GCGATCGCGCTGTCGCCGGAGGGTCCGGCGGGGCGCAAGTGGCGGAACGGTGGCGTTTCGTCGGAGTAGGTTTGGGGCGGAGTGCCTTTGGGGTTCCTATCCCCTGTCGGGCGTCCAGTTCGGCACCCAGCACAGCATCTTCTCTTCGCCAGCCGCGATGGTCAGCTTGGGTCCGACGAACTGCATGCCCTTGTCGGCGCTCGGCGCGGCTGGGACATTCTTGGCCTTCTGGTCGACGACGGCGACGGGGTCGGGGGCAGCGCTCTCGCAAGACAGGGCAATAGCGACAGTCCACAGTGCGGCGCCCAGGCCTGACCTGCCGCGCATGGGCTTGAAATTACGCATGACTTCAACTTCCACCCGCCAACAGGCGGCAGGGACTATACCAATTCGTCGTCAAGTCGCAAGGGCACTCTAGGACTCGGCCGACCTCGGACGGATTGCGCTCCAGGCGCACCCCGCCCTACACTGCACCCGCGTCTGTCGTTCGGCGCCGGTGTCCTCTGCGTGTTCGCCGACCCACCCGCAGCCTCGACTTCCGCTCGAGCCAACCCGCTGGCATGCGCGACCGTGTGGCTGCCGGTCGCTGCGCTCGTGGTCCTTGCCCTGCCGGCCTCGGCCTGTCCACAGCCATCGCCAGCAGCGGCCGCGCCGGCGCCCAGCGAGGCCACACCCGCAGCACTGAGCGCCGACGAGCTCAGGGCCCTGGGCGATGCGGCCACAGCGAATGCAGGTGCCTCGCCTGCCGCGCCTGTGCCGCCCCAAGTCTCGACAAGCCCTGCGATGTCCAACCCGGCGCTGTCGCTGATCCTGGATACCGCAGTGGCCGCGTACAGCGACGCCAAGCCGTTGATGACCGGCGGCCACGACCCCAAGCGCAATGGCTTCAACTTGCAGCAATTGGAGCTCCACGCCGAGTCGTCGGTGGATCCCTACTTCACGTTGCAGACCAACATTGTGTTCGCGCAGTTCGGCGTCGAGGTCGAAGAGATGTACGCCGAGTCGATGGCGCTGCCGGCAGGCCTGCAGATCAAGGCGGGGCAGTTCTTGACCGCGTTTGGGCGGATCAACCCAACGCACTTGCACAGTTGGAATTTCGCCGACCAACCGCTGATGATCGGCAAGTTCTTTGGCAGTGAAGGCAGTCGCGGGCTTGGCGCGCAGCTTGGCTGGCTGTTGCCGCTGCCTTGGTACGTCGAACTCAAGGCCTCGGCGACCGATGCGGTCGGGGCGTGCTGCGCGCGCTCTTTGCTGGGCGGCAACGACCTGCCGGTGCGCAGCCCGGGCGACGTAGCGTACACGGCCAACCTCAAGACATTTGTGCCGTTCGATGAGGACTGGTCGTTGTCCATCTCCGCATCGGGACAAGCCGGCCCCAATGCCAGCGGCAACGGCAACCGCAGCGAGATCGTGGGCGGCGACCTGTACCTGCGGTTCCGGCCGGCCGGCGACCCGGAGCGGCGACACCTGTCGCTGCAAATGGAGCATGCGGTGCGGGCCCGCCAGGTACCTGGCCGTTCGTTGGTCGACCAGGCTGGCTATGCCCAACTGATCGGCATGTTCGCCTTGCGCTGGGAGGCGGGCCTGCGCACCGAGTGGACCACGGGCGTCGCCGACGATCCACTCGACCCCGAGTGGAATGCCAGTCGCCAACGCCACTCGGCGCAGTTGACCTTTTACCCTTCGCACTTCTCGCGGGTCCGGCTGCAGGGCACGCTTGACCGACCGGCTTGGCGCGCCGAGCCGATTTGGGGTGCCGTGCTTGCGTTCGAGGCGCTCATTGGGGCACACGGATCCCATGGCTTCTAGGAGTTCGATATGAAGCGCTCCTTGGTGTGGCCAGCGCTGCTGTGGGCGACAACGCTGGTTGCCTCGCCGGCGCAGGCGCTGCAGGTCGTCGCCACCCTGCCAAGCCTCGCTGCGTTGGCGCGCGAGGTCGCCGGGTCATACGCGGCGGTCGAGTGCCTTTTGAGCCCTCGCCAGGATCCCCACTACGCCGATGCGCGCCCCAACCTCATCTTGTCGCTTCACCGCGCAGATCTGCTGGTCGTCAACGGCCTGGAACTCGAGGTCGGCTGGCTGCCGGGCCTGGCGCGCCAGGCCCGCAACCCGAAGATCCAGACCGGCGCGGCTGGCTATTTCGACGCCTCTATGGCCGTGTTGCGCCTGCAGGTGCCGGGCCAGGTGGACCGCGCCATGGGCGACATCCACCCGGGAGGAAACCCGCATTTTCACTTGGATCCACGCGCTGCAGCGCACATCGCGGTGGCGCTGGGCAAGTCGCTGTCTACCCTGGACCCTGCGCACGCTGCCGAGTACGCCAAGAACGCGTCGGTGTTGTCGGCAAGGCTCAGGGCCCTCGCCGCTGAGATTGCACAGCGCTTTGCAGCGTTGCCCGAGGCCGAGCGCCGGCTGGCGGTGTACCACGATTCGTTGGTGTATCTGGTGGATTGGCTGCACCTCAAACAGGTCATCGCGGTCGAACCGCGCCCTGGCATTCCGCCCGACCCAGGCCACCTCGCCAAGGTCGTCGCAACGGTGCGCACCACCGGAGCAAGGGCCTTGGTCCAGGAGGAGTACTACCCCCGCGCCGCCTCGGATCAAGTCGCAAAGCTGACCGGCATGCGCGTGGCGGTCGTGGCTGGCGGCCCCCAGTTCAGCGCCAACCAGCGCTACGAAGACTACGTGCGCGGGGTAGCCAAGACCCTCTACGAGGCGTTGCATGGCGGCCCGTAGCCTGCTGGTGTGGCTGGCGCTGGGCCTATGCTGGCCGGCGTGCGCCTGGGAGCCCGGCAAGCCCTGGGGCCTGTTGACGTTGGCCGTGCAATTGCGCGCCACAGTGGCCTCCGACCGATTGCTCGCCGACGGCCGCTTCAGGACAGCCAGCGAGTACTTGTGGCGCTATGAGCGATTTGACATCGCGCTCGACCAGGCCAAGGTGGTGGTCGCCGCCGATGCGACCAAGCTGTCGTTCGACCCTGCCAAGCCACCGGCCGGCTATACGCTATGCCACGGCGGACACTGCCACGCCACCGACGGCCGCCTGGTGGACTACGCCGAGGTCGAGGCGGGTCTGCTCGGCGCGGTAGGGGCGGGCCCTGTGGTGTTGCCGTTGGACGTAACGGCAAACGCAGCGCTGCCGACAGGGATTATGGTCATGGCCGGTCCCGCCGAGCTACCGCTTGGCACGGTCGCCAACGTACAGGTGGCGTGGCGGCGCGCGGTCGTCAAGGCGCGCGTTTGGGATGGCTCGCCCAAGGGCAACCGCCTGCCCGCAGCCGGGGTCGTCGTCGAGTGGGTACTGCCGCCAGGGTCGATCGCCGCCCAAGTGCGAGCGCAAGTCGGGCCGCACCAACCGCTGGGTGTGGACCTGCGCCTCGCCATGGACATTGCGGCCGGGTGGCTCGACGCCGTGGATGTCGCGGCCGGAGCGCCGCAGGTGGCGGAGCTGCAGGCGGCGTTGCTGCACCACTCGACAGCCACGACGATCGTCCATCGCAAAGACTAACGGTCCCCAGGCTGCGGCCAAGGCACGTCAACAGGCCGCCGCTGGTCCCATTGCGGCCCTCCAGCCGCCGGCAGGCGTGCAGCCCACACTGGAGCCGACCTCGTCAACCGCCGCGCGGTGCGGTGCGGACTAGGCTGGCCAGGGCGCTGTTTTCCGCTACGCTATCGGCTGACGACGCAGGCAACCGTACCGCATGCTCGAACTCGCGCTCATCCTCGCCCTGATCCTCGCCAACGGCCTTTTTGCCGCAGCCGAGATCGCGGTGCTGTCGGTGCGACGCGCACGACTGCGCGAATTGGTCGAGGCCGGAAGTCGACAGGCCCGCGCCGTCCACGACCTGCGCAGCAATCCCGAGCTCTTCTTGGCGACGGTGCAGATCTGCATCACCGGGGTCAGCGCGGCAGCGGCGGCCTACAGCGGTGAGCAATACGTCGAGCGATTGTCGGCGTGGCTGGCCGCCGTGGGGATTGCGACAGACTGGTCGCAATGGCTGGCGCTTGGGGCTGTGGTCGCGGTCATCAGCTTCTTGTCGTTGGTGTTTGGCGAGTTGGTGCCCAAGTCGCTGGCGCTTCGCTCCGCAGAGGCGCTGTCCGTGGCCATGGGTCCGGGACTTCTGGCACTGAGCAAAGCCCTACGCCCAGCCAGCTGGCTGTTGACCAAGACGTCAAACCTGTTCTTGGGGCTGGTCCGCGACAAAACCAACTTCACCGAGGCGCGTTTGTCGGGCGAGGAACTGCGGATCCTGCTTGAGGAGGCTGCCACCGTCGGCGCGGTCCAGGCGACCAGCGGGCGAATCGCCGGCAGGGCACTTGCGCTCGCCGAACTGACCGCGAAGTCCGTGGTCGTGCCCCGCAAGCGCATCGACGCGGTAGAGGTCCACAGCGACATGGACAGCGCCCTGGCCGCCGCCCTCGCTACGCAGCATACCCGGCTGATGGTGTACCGCGGCACGCTGGACCGGCCAGTGGGCTACGTGCGCACCCGCGACATCTTGGCGGCGCGCCTCAAGCTGCAACCGCCGGCACTATCGGCGCTGGTGCGCGAATTGGTGGTCGCGCCGTGGAGGATGCCGGCACCTGAACTGCTCGAGCAGCTGCTGCATGACCACTGCCCAATGGCGGCGGTCGTCGACGAACACGGCGGTCTGGTCGGCTTAGTGACGCTCGAAGACCTGCTAGAAGAGTTGGTCGGCGAGATCCTCGAAGACGGCGCTGAGGAGTCGTGGCTCATCGAGCGCTGCGCGGACGGCGGCCTGATCCTGTACGGCAACGCGCCGGTGCGGGATGTCAACCGCGACTTTGGCCGCGCGCTGCCTGAAACGCAGCAGTGGAGCACCGTGGCCGGCCTGGTCATCGCCCGCTCGGGGCGCATCCCTGAGGTCGGCGACCGCGTCGAGATCGCAGAGGACGGCAGCGAATTCGAGGTTCTCAAAGCAACGGCTGGCCAGATCGTCGAACTTCGCCTG
>VGRO01000313.1 GCA_016875335.1 Deltaproteobacteria bacterium
GACGACCGCGGCGTCCTCCTGGGCTTGCGCCCCGCCAGGTCGATCCCTTGATCACTTGATCTCTTGATCCCTTGATCGCTCGACTGAAGGCCCAACGGCGATGCGACCATTGGGTCGTCAACCACCGAAGCCCGCGCGCCGCAGGCCGGCCGCGGAGCAGGCCAGGCCGGAGGCGGGCGGGCGCAGCCCGTCGGATGTGCGGTTGTCCAACGACCAGGGACCCCGCGGAGCGGGGTCGAAAACACGACGGCGAGCGCGCGCACAGAGGCAGCGATGAAAGTGACCGTACTGACGCTGTACCACCGCGATCCCGCCGGCTTCGACCACACGCCCCTGGACGCCTTCTGCCGCGACCACGACATCTTGTCTTGCCAACCGCATTTCTATAGCACTGCAGTCGGTCCAGCCCTTGCCATGGTCCTGGAATACCGCGACCGCCCGGCCGACACGGACTGGCACCGCCCGCCAGCGCCACCCGAGGCCCGCAAAGACATTGCGCCCGAACATCGGCCGCTTTTGCGGGTAGATGCGATGCACCGCCGCCAGCAACGACGGCCTCCGCGCAATGGCAACTTGCCGCTGCGCCAAACCTTCGGGGCCCTGCCCCGGACCCCGCGGCCGGCGCGGCCGGCGCCAAAGGCCTCGCCGGCCTTTGGAATCCGCGGGGGATGCCTTCTCGGGTCCAAACGCCGATCCGCAGCGCAGCTGCGGCTTGGAAACAAACGGCGGCTGGGCCACGCTCTCACCGGCGCGCGGGCGTGGGGCCCGATTGCGCCGTAACGGTTCAGCACCAAGCAGACAGTCGTCACCAGCTGCGTGCGCCGACCTGCGGCGCCGGCTGTTCAGGGCGAAATGCGCCGGGCTGTCGGGATCGCACGCGCCGCTGACAAAGCAAGCCGTGGCACGCCGAGGCGGTCCCAACCGCGCGCTGGCCGGTCGGTATCGGCGCCAGCGCGCGAGGGATCGTTACCCGCCCCCGCCCTCGCCGTGACATGGCGTCACGGCTCGCTCGCTGCGCTCACCGCAGGGACCCCGGGCGGAGACCGGTCCTGCAGGGACGCGCCCAGATGCAGGCCTGCGCTGTTCGGCTCCGCTCACGGCAGGCGGCGGTTCGCACGGCCAACTGCATGATCGTCGGTCGGATCTTGTGGACCCCCAATCGGATCCTCGCCCAGACAAAGTACCCTGCTTGTGCCGGCGGCCGCGTCTGCGCTACCCTAGCGGCTCTCGCGCGTCCGGGCGCCTGCCTGGGCTCCGCGGTCGAGCCGACTCGCCAATAGCATGTCAAGGCATTGAGAATTGATGGCCCCGCATCCCGCAATCGCCGCCCGAACGCAAGCTGCGCAGGCCGTGCGCCGTTGCTGCGTGGCCGCTGGCGTTTCGATGTGCGGCGCACTGGTCTGGATCGGCGGGGCGGCGGCGCTGGCGGTGCTCAACGCCTGTGAGACGCAACCGCTCTACGTGGTGTGCAAGCTCGACGAGGATGTGACCAAGAAGGGCATCTGCCAGGGCGGTACCACCACCAAGGACAAGGACACTTCCAGCTGCGTGGTGCGATCGCATCCGCAATGCGATCGGTCGGTGTGCCTCTCTTACTTCGGGCTTGAACCCGTGTGCACCACCAGCTGCTCGCGCGATGACGACCCGGTGTGCGGCGCCACCGCGTTCTGCTGGACGTTTTCGGAGGCCGACGCCGCGACCAAATCGACCAAGCAGATGTACTGCGTGCCCGACGTCAAGAAGCAACAGGCGGGCCAGAAGTGATGGCGGCGCCGCCAGCCTCGCGCGCCCCGGAGCCCGCGGGCGGCGGTGGTCGCAACTGGCTGGTCATCGGCCTGTTGGGCGGTGGTGGCCTCGTCGCCGCAGCCGTCGCCTTGTGGCTGCTGACCGGCGGCATGGCGACGCTAGCCCGAATGCTGCCCGAAGGCGTGGTCAAGACGCTTGGCGAGCGCCCTGGCGAGGGCAAGCGCGTCGAGCAGAAACTACATGACTATCCTGGAGAAAGTGTCCGCGAAGCCAGCGAGAAAGAGCGCGAGGCTCCCCCGCCCGCAGACGCCTGGGCGGCGCCGGCTGCCGAGGTCGATCCCGAAGAACTGGTCAAGCTCCTGCAGCCCCTGGAGGCGCAGGCCAAATCCGCCGACGCCGCCATCGAGGCCGTGCGCGAGAACCGCGGTCGCGACCAGGCCGTGGTGCTGGCCGGCGAGCAGGCGGTCGAGGCCCTGCGCACCTTCAAGCTGGTCGATGTGCCGCAGCGCTATCGGAAGGCCGCCGAAGACAAGCGCAAGGCGCTGGCCAACGAACGCAACGAAGCGCTGGCATCCGCCAAGCGCCTCGCCAAAGCGACCCACCTGGTGGCCGTGCCCGACGGTGCCGCCCGCGACAGCGTGGTCCTGCGCTCCGCCGGCGGAGAGGCGTCGGAGAACCTGGGTCTGCTCGACGACGGCATGCTGGTCAAGGTCCACCTGGACACCGGCAAGGGCTGGATGCGCATCGACGTCTTGAGCGGCACCAACGCCGGCAAGGGCGGCTACCTGCAGGGTCGCTACCTCAAGCGCCTGCCCGACGCGCGCTGATCGGTCGCCAAAACCCCTCGAACACGCGATAGCCATCGTGGCCTTGGTCGGCGCGCGGGATCTGCGCCCGGCCCGGTCGGCACCAGCGGCAACCCAGGTCGAGCGCCAATGCGCGGGCCACCGCCGCCGGCAAATCCGTTGCGACGACGGAGACCGTGGCGACCCGTTGGGCCAGCGCGGCGGGCAGCAGCCTGGGTTCGATGGGCGCCGCGACGACGCAACGGCCGGGCGCGGTGCCGACCGCATCCATGCCTGGCAATTCCGCGGTGCTCAAAAGCCAACCGTCGGGCCGCGGAGAAAACCGGGCGCCGGGTGTCACCGCTGCGGCCACCGCCACGGCTTCGGCGCGCATGGCGGCTGCCGGGGTTGTCGCCGCGTGTGCGCTGCCTGGCGGCCAACGGCGGGCGGCGCGCGCGATCGTGGCAGCCAGGAGATCGTGCAACGCAGGCACGGCGTTGGCATTGGCGCCATGCCACCACACCCGGCCCACGCCCATACAGCCGCGGCCGTCGCCCAACACCACGTCGCGGGCCAGGCCGGCCAGCGCGCTGGCGCTCGGATTGCCGGCCCGAACATCGACGATCGCCAGCCCGCTGCGCGGACCGTGCAGGCGTACTGGCCCCGAAAAACCCGCCGCGGTTACGAGATGTTGCAGTTCAGCCAAAGCCAGATCTCCGCCCCACACGGCCAAGGCGTCCACACGGGCAAGAAAGCGCACGCCGGCCTGGGCATCGCCGCGTGGCCACGTGTACAGGTCGATGGCGGCGGCGGCATGCCCAATTTGGTCCAGCAGCCACGGCAGCGCCCCGCCGTCGTCGCTGCTCGGGCGTACGCGCATGCGATTGCCAGCGAGCCACGGCTCCAGGACGGCCTGCCAGCCCGCGACGAAAAGGTTGCCCGGCGCGACGACGGCGACCGTGCCGATGGGCTCGGCGGCGCGGGGCCACAGCCTTTGCATCGCCGCGAGGCGCCGCGCGGACCAGCCGCGCCCGAACGACCGCGCCAGTTCCGCCACGGCGGTCTGGTGCAGCGGGCCGGCCGCCAACGCCCCTTGCAGCGACGCCAACGTGCCGGGATCACCGCGCCGCAACCGTTCGGTCAGGTCGGCAAGGGCGCGGAAGCGTTCGCGGTGCGCGGGGTCCACGCCCACAGCATCGCGCGGCTGCCGGTCTGCCGGCAAGGGGTTGCAAGGACGGGCGCGCGCGACTAAACTGCCGGCCCCGCGAACCCGGTGCGCCCGGGCCATCGCAGCAAACGACAGGGCACGGGTCTTGAAAGGGCACAGGTCCTGACGGGGCACAGTTCCCTACGGGGCACAGTTCCTGACGGGGCACAGTTCCGGCCTTCCCACCGGGAGAGTGGCCGAGCGGTTGATGGCAGCGGTCTTGAAAACCGTCGAAGGGTAAAAGCTTCCGGGGGTTCGAATCCCTCCTCTCCCGCCGCCGCACGTTGGGTGCCCGAAATCGACAGAACCCGGATGTCTGCGCCAGCGCAATCGGTCGACGACGGCCAGCGCAGTGCGACATCAACCGCCGGAGAGGTGGCCGAGAGGCTGAAGGCGGCGGTTTGCTAAACCGTTATAGAGGGTAAACCTTTATCAGGGGTTCGAATCCCCTCCTCTCCGCCCAGGTCGGTATCGAAGCTGACCATCGACGGGCTCATAGCTCAACTGGATAGAGCATCGGTCTACGGAACCGAAGGTTGCAGGTTCGAACCCTGCTGAGCCCGCTGAAGATTTTAAGATGCGAGGGTGCCGCGTTGCCATGGCGTTGCCATTGGCGAGTGGACACCCCCCGTTTTGCGGGCTCCGACACGTTTGCTGCAATTCGTGTCGGAAGACGGTGCCGTTGGCTGTCGCTACCTTGCCGCCCGGAGGCAAGCATGGCGCGCGGTGCGGCCCCAGTGCGACTGCTCAGCGGTTCGTGGAATATTCGGTGGGTCGATGCCAAGGGGCAGCGGCGGTCGGCGACGTTTGCGACGTTCAACGAGGCGCGGCAGGAGTTGGCGCGGCGGCAGGTCGAAGCCGTCGCCGAGCGGCGGGCGCTGGGCGGGCGGCGGGCGGCGGACGAAAAGTCGCCAAGGTACGCGGGATGGACGGCAGCGGTTTTGGACAGGGGGATTGCGAGGTAGCAACGCCTGGCCCGAGCATCTCAGCTCTCACCACGCGCCGGTTCACGCCAAGCGCCCCAGCGAGGCCACCGTTCTCGCGGTGAACTCGGCCCTTAGGGACTGGAAAACAATAAGTCGATCACTCTCACATCAGGACGGAGCCGCGAGTCGGACCTTTGGTCCGCGAGCTGGCGACCCACGGAGCAAGCAAACGGGCCCGAGAAATGATTGAGTAAATCATTTCCTGGCCCT
>VGRO01000314.1 GCA_016875335.1 Deltaproteobacteria bacterium
CCGGCGGGGCGCAAAGCCGGTTTCGGCCGGCGCGGCCTCGGGGCCAACCTTGTTTGCGGTTCCTATCCCTGCGCGCCGCCTAGGGTGGCACGAGGGCGTCGTGGAAATCGATCTCGCTCATCGCTCTGCGAGGCGAACGAGTCCAATCGGAGGGACGCCATGAATCTGAATACTGCCAGATGGGTCACGAAGAACGGCGACCCTGACCCGCTGCTGGATCCCGAGCGCAAGGTGGTGTACGCCGACGCACCGAACGGCCCGGAGCGCTTGGTGTTCTACCCACGAGGCCGCATGCATGTCGTGGCGCTCGGGCAGGCACCCTTGCCACAGCCGAGCTCGGTAGAGGCGATCGCGTTCCAAGGTGCCGCCATGGGCACGCCGGTGCTTACGATTCGAGGCGACGCCAGTTGGAATCTGCGAGGCCCTGTCAGACTTCGCTCGGGCGCGCTGCCGTGCGACCACCCGACTGCGCTGTGCGCGGTGAGTGTACCGGGCGCTCCTGCGGCAGACCGGAAGGTGCGGTTCGAGGCCACGCACAACCTGCGCTTTCAGGTCAATGGGCCGCTCGCGGTCGCGGTCCGGCCGTTCGCCGTCAGCATCGGTGCCGGGCTCGTGCCCACGGTCCCAGCGCTCGCGGCAAATGCGCAGTTCACGGTTGACGCGGCCGGCAAGGCGTACGCAGAGGTGCCCGTCGTGGCGTCATCCACGGTCGGCGCCGACACCTGGTCGAGCCAGCCGCTGCCGCAGGGGGGACCGCCGCCTCCCGTTCAGACCCTCGGTTTCGGTCCGGGCGGCGGCCCGTGGGTCGGGCACATCGTCTACCGCACTGCGGCCGGCGCCACCTTGCACCTCGCGCCATGAGACACGGCCGATGCCGCTCGCTTCCGGCGTCCGCGATCGCCCTCACACTGGCTGGGTGTGCAGGAGCAGAGGACATGGCATCTCGGCATGCCACAGCCGACGCAGGGCGCACGGTGCCAGGCGCTGGCCTCGACGTTGTCACTGGCACGACGGCCTCGCCTACGTTCCAGCACGACCTGTCGAAGATCCTGACGTGGAAGGACTATCCCTGTACCGCGGGTGTGGGCGAGCCGGGCGAGACGCGGCTCGTGGCGACCATTGACCTCGACGTGCGCAAGGAGATTCCCGAGCAGTGCTGGGCCGGCGCAAGCGGGTACATTCCGCGCCTGTTTGCCAAGCTCTGGCCGACCGAGGACGGCTTCTTTGCCTTCCACTATCTAGGCGCCGGGTCGGCCACAACGTCCTACGGCGTCCTCGGTTTCTACCGCGCGAACGGCCAAGCGGTCGCACGCCGGGTGGGGACTTGCCCCAAGAACAAGCCTTGTTGCGACAGGGGCGTGCTCCAGCCTGGCCCAGACGGCGCCATCGAGCCGCTCGACGCGATGCTCGAGCACTACGCTGGCGGTTCGGCCTCGTGGTCGGCGGCGGCGTCGGTGCCGGGAAACCGGCTCCTGCATTGCATCCCCACCTACGTGGCCCCCTACCCCATCAAGTGCGAGTTGTTGTCGGCCAAGCTGGGGAAAGTGGGCGCATTCGAGCTTCCCGTGCCGGCTGGGCACACTGCGTTCGCCGTACTGCGGGACGACCAATTGGCTGTCGCACTGCAAACCTCAGGCAACCGCAGATCGTTCGACTTGGTTATGGCACGCTACACCTTGGCAGGGCAGAAGTTGGGAGAGGTGCACGTTGCCCCCATGGCGAGCATTGGTGCTGGAGCAGTGAAGTCCGCGTACGAATGGAACCTAGGGCTCACTTCTCTACCGTCGTTCCCGGAACTTGTGTTTAGGAGCGACGGCAACAGCGCCGTCTTGGGCGAACTTTCATTGGCGGCAAGCGTGCCTGGGGCATTCCCCATTCAACACGCTGGTGTCGGTCGAATCAATGTGGTGTCGGGCGACACTTCCCCTACGTATTTGCCGCGTGCCCCGCAGCATGTCGGCCAAGACGCGGCCACGGGCTGGGCAGTAGGTGTGCACATCGTGCAAGCAAGCACGCCGGGGGAACTGCCCTGGCTGCAGGCGTCGGGAACGATGGCGCGCATACAAGGCGGCTTGCACGTGCGTGGCGCGTTCGTGACCATCGCACCGGGCCTTGTCAACATGCCGCTCCGCGCGTACGAGGGCGGGTCCGAAGGCGCCTTCGGCAGCTTCCGCACAGAGTTGGCGGACCCGTGGCCAGCATCGGTGCCTACCGGCAACATCATGTTGCTGCCAATTGTCCAGTTGGTGCAAGTTCCCCAGGGATCCAGCCCGCGCGATCGCACCGGCGTTGCCGTCTTCTGCGTTACGAGCACCTCCGCGCCCCTTGCCATCTAGAATTTCAGGAGGTAAAGTGTCGTTCCCCAGCTTCATCAGCAAGTCTCAGGCCGCGAACTCGAAGAGCCCTCCGCTCCGCTTCATTGCCAGCGCTGGCGCCGTTGCCACTGTTGCCACGCCGCCAAAGGGTGAATTCAACAAAATCCAGGATCTGATGCTCTGGAGCGACAAGCCGTGGCGGTTCGTCGCCGGCCGTTCGCAAGTGCCGGCGACCGACGGTGACTTCGGCTTTGGCAGCCCTTCGCCACCTGAGGACAAGAGCGTGCTCAAGACGGCCACGCCGCTGGTCGACGTCGGCTCGTTCCGCATCGCCGCGACGCCCTATCCCGGCCTGATGGCCAAGGTCTACGCCGCCGCACCAGTCTGGTGGACGGCACGCGGCGGGATCGAGGCGGCGGGCGCCGACCTCGTGTTTCGGGCCCTGCCCGGCCCGCTGGCTGCGAGCGCGCCCATCCAAGTCGGTGCGCAGGGCGGCATCCACTTCGTCGTCGCCGACCGCGTGCCGCTGAGACTGCGCGTCGGTGCTGTCGTCGCGTTTGCGGTCGACTTCACTGAGGTGCATGTGCCGGTGCCGTGGACGGTCGCCGGCTGGCTTGACATGTCGTTGGGCGGGCTGCGTATCCGGCAGGTGGCGGCCATGCCGGTGCCCGGCGATGGCGTAGTGGGAGAGCTGCGCGCCGTGGACGACGGCGTCGACCAGTACCTCTGCATCAAGGTGGACGCCGTGACATGGAAGAAGACGAACAACTTCCAGCCCTGACGGTGCGGTGGCGCGCAGGCGTGCTCGCAGCGGTCGTGGCCGCTTGCTTGGCGTGCCAGCAGCCACCGGCGGGTGTGCCCGCGTCTCGGGATGGAAACTCACCAACACTACGCCCCGCGCCGGTCTGGGTCGAGCGCCGGGTGCCCCTGTCGGCCGGCGTCGGTGCCTTGGGTCAGGCACCAGCGGTCGTCGCCACGTTCCCCTGGTCCGCCGGCTCGCATGTGTGCCAAGCACTGCCGTTCCTGACCTCGTGGACGCTGGATCTGGTCGCGCGCCTGTGCACTGGCAAACTGATCGGCACCAGCACCGACGGTCTGAAGGTGTCGCCCCCGGCGAGCGGCTGGAAATGGTCCGAAAAGAACGGCGAGCAGCCATCCGACCCGTGCCACACACCCATGGGCGTAGATGACTTGTCGGTTTTGCCCAACCTGCAAGGCGCTGCGGGGCAAGCAATCCACACATTGAAGCGTGCGCCCAAGTGCGTGACGGCGTGGCCGTCCATCCGCCCCATTACATTCGGCACCGAACTTGGCGTCCTGACCACTGACGTGATCGCGCCAATCCCCGGACAACCGTTCACCCTGCTTGCACCGCGACGGGTAGTCGAAGCGCCGGGTGGCACGGCGGTGCTCGACGTGGACCCCAACAACGGAGCGCAAGTGCGTATCGCTCGCATGGCCCCATTCGGTCTGCCGGCCCGACTGGACGTAATCGACCTCGACCCACCTCCCGCAAAGCTCACCCACGCACCGTGGGGCATGGCGTTTCGCGCTGACGCCGGGGTGGCGCTGGCGGCTGAAAGCGGCCTCTACTTCGCGGCACCCGGGGCGAAGGTGGCGAAGCTCGTCGTGCCGTGGCCTGCTGCAGCGGTGCAGCCCGAGGATGGCTTGGCGCGCGGCTGTTGCGATATCGGCTGGCTCAAGGATCCGCTTGCAGGAGGCGCGTTTCTGATCGGCCGCGGGGATCACGTCCTGGTCGTGCACGACCACACGTTCCAGGTCGCGTTGAATTGGGCGCCCACGTGGGGCCAAAGCACCGTGATGCCCGCCGCTAGGCCGCGCATCCGCTCCCTAATGACCTCGCCGGCACTCGGCAGCTTCACCCTAGTCGAAGTCCGCGAGGACAACCAGGAGCGAGTCGTCGTGTACGGCTTCGGTCTCGCGGGCGCACCACTCGGCGCTCTCTTTCCTCCCGGCTGGCGGCCGCCACCCTATCCCGCTCCGGCGCCGTGACCGGATGCATGGGTCACCAAGACCAGAGCGAGGGTAGATGCTATGTAACGTGCAATCGCAAAGCCAGAGGTGACGCCGGCGCGGTGTGTCCGAGGACCGATGCGTACCCGGCACCCTTCGACGCCGCGTAACAGAAGGCCGCGGCACTCTTGCCTCAAGCCGGCGTCAACCTGTCCGACCGGCGACATGGTTTACAAAACAGACCGGCTAGAGCTCCGTGATCGTTTGCGCGGCTTGGTAGACCCCTGTTTTGGATCCTCGCCCTGGCAAGCGCCAAACGACGAGTGCCAGTCCGCGCCACAATTAGCGGCCACCGGCACAGTGAAGCGCGCGCCGCTGTGGCCACCAGTGCGAGCGAAGCGCGCACGAGTTCGGCACACGACCGTTGTACTGCACCCCTCCTGTCAAGACACTCGTGACGCCGGAAATCGGCCATGCTGACGTCACGGGAGCCGCCGAGACCGACTCGCTCGCCAGCATCGACGCCCTGCACGGCAAGCGCTTTTCCGACCCGCAGGGCACGCAGTACCACTTCCTGGTCGGCAACGGCCACGCGGCGGCAGACGGCGCGATCCAG
>VGRO01000315.1 GCA_016875335.1 Deltaproteobacteria bacterium
AGGGGCAGGGGCAGGCTCAGGGGCAGGGTCAGGGGCAGGGTCAGGGGCAGGGTCAGGGGCTGGGGCTGGGTCAGGGTCAGGCTCAGGGACAGGGTCAGGGTCAGGGGCTGGGACAGGGACAGGGCCAGAATCCATCGGCTTGCCACCGCACGGGTGCGACGGCCCGTCGGCACCCAGGGTGCCAAGCGCCGCGCTCACCCAAGCCCCGCCGGGCCCGTGCGCGGCGCCTCGTCGTGCCAGCCTGGACCGCGCCGCTTGTCTTTGCGCACCGCCATGTGCAGGGTGAACGCGCCGGGAGCAGCCATGGTGCGCCACGCCTCCAGCCGCAGCGACACCAGGGAGCCGAGCGCCCCGCCGGCCTCGCCCGCCCCCAATTCCGCGCGCGCGTCGTCGGTGTAGGGAGCGCTCAGGAACACCAGCGCGGCCTCGTGGCGCTGACACAGCCCGAGCAGCCGACCCATCGCCCCGTCGGGCGGCGCCGCAGTCCGCGCAGGCCAGTCGGCGACCACCAACCCAAACGCCCCCGAGCGCAGCAGCACGTCGGCCGCCTGCAGGACCTGGGCCGCATCGGCGGCGCGCACCAGCGGCAGGGCCGCCAGATCGACCCCGTGGGCGCGCAAATCAGGCCCGAACGGCATCCGCCACGCCCGCGGTCCCGTGGGCAACGCGCGCTGGGGCCGGGCCCGCTCAAAAGGGGAGTCGGCGATCTGGTTGTTGCTATTTATCAATTTGTCGTTTGACAAGTTTGAGCGCAGCCCCGGGCGCCCCGGTCCACACAGCCCGGTGGCCGCCTCGCCCTCGCGCGCTTCGCCGCACAGCACCCACGCCGCCGTCTCGCCCGCGCGCTGTGCCTCGGCCACAAGCCCCGCCGCCCAGGTGGTGCCGGCCCACGCCGCCGCCAGCGCGCTGTTGTTGCCCTGCGGCGACCGATTCCGCCCGCGCGGCGCCGCCACCTCGACCAACCGGCCGAGCAGCTCGGGCAACGCCAGCGGCGAGCGATCGGCGACCGCGGGCGCCTCGGACAGGCGCAGGGCGGTGTTCAGGTCGCCGTGGTGCGCGGCGATGCCCTTGCGCTGCAAGGCGCCTGCGAGCTGATGGCGCAGTTGCGCGAGCGTTTCGGCGGGGGGCAGGTCGTGGAGGCGGACGGGGGCGCTCATGCCGGCAATTTACTGAACGGGTGTTCAGTGTCAAGGGCAATCGCGCTCAGGGCGCGCGTCCCCGCCGGTGCCTGGGCTGGCCGATCCTGGCCCTGGTCCTGGCCCTACGCATTGATCGCATCGCAGAAAAGAGCGTTTGAGTTCATACCCTTTAGCGCTATGACCACAGATGATAACCCGTGTATCAGGGTATGCCAGCCGGGCATCCCGTTGCGCTTGAGGTGGCCCCCCAGCTTGGCGATGGCCAGGTAGACATCAAGGACGGTACTGGTCGACGTCAACTTGATGAAAGGTCCGAGCCGACGAATCGCGGTCAGCACCGGCTTGGCGAACAGCGACTGCCACCGCGCGTTGGGCGTTTCCGTGGCCGCCGTTTGCAAACGCAGCAAGGACCACGCGACCGGCAGGAGCATCGTAAGGGCGACCAGAAGTCCCTGTGCGCTCTCGATCTGCCGACGCTCAAACTTGCAACCCTGCTTGAGCGCACGAAAAAACTCCTCGATGATCCACAGTCCCAGGTGCCGTTGCACCGTTTGAGGCAGATCTTGAAGTCCAGCGCCTGGTTGCAGACGTTGGTGAACGTGACCGACGCGCCCTTGGGGTCCCCACACGACTTGTTCCACTTGAAGGTCGGCTGGCTCACGCAATTGTTGTAGTACACGCACTTGGCGCCGCTGCTCGTGGCCTGGCAAGTGCCAGACGCCGTGCAGGACGAACCGCTGCTGCAAGAGCCGCAACTGCCGCCGCAGCCGTCGGGGCCGCACTGCTTGCCGGCGCACGACGGCGTGCACGACTTCATGCACGCGCCACCGTTGCAGAAGGCTCCCGGGCTGCACAGCCCGCAACTGCCGCCGCAACCGTCGGAGCCGCACTGCTTTGCCGAACAGTTGGGCGTGCATGACTTGACGCACGCGCCGCCGGAGCAGATCGCACCCGCCGCGCAGGAGCCGCACAGGCCACCGCAACCGTTGGGTCCGCACTGCTTGCCCGCGCAACTGGGCGTGCAGCCAACGACCGTCGTGCAAGTGCCCGCCGACGTGCACGATGACCCGCTCGGGCACGAGCCGCAGGTGCCGCCGCAGCCGTTCGATCCGCATTGCTTGCCACCGCACTGCGGCGCGCAACCACCTGCTACTTTGGAGCATTGTCCGTAGGCGCTGCAGGTCGCGTCGAGCGGGCAGGTGCCGCAACTGCCGCCGCAGCCGTCGGGACCGCAATTGCGGCCGGCGCAGGATGCTTGACATGTCGCGGCTTTCTGCACGCACTGCCACGGCCATTCGCAGTTGCTGTTGCAGAGCGTGCCGGCACAGGTCTGGGCCTCGTAGCCTTTCGGGCAACTGCACTGGTCGGAGCCCACGCATGTCGTGTTGGCGGGGCAAAGCAGTTCGTCGCCGCCTTGGGTCTTGCCGCAGACCTTGTGCAGGTTCGTGCCGCCACAAACGCCCGCGCACTTGCCGGTGTCGGGATCGCACTGCAGGCCGCTCCCGCACTGGCCGCAGGTGCCCCCACAGCCGTCGCCGCCGCACTGGCGTCCGGCGCAGTCGGGCGTGCAGGAGCAGGCCCCACCGACGCACTTGGCCTTGGCCCCGAGACCCAGGCACGCGTCGTCGGTCAGGCACAGGCAGGCGCTGCTCTGGTCGTCGCACAGGGCACCGAGTCCGCAGCCGAACGCCGCATTGTGGTCGCACGCCGGCACGCACACCTTGGGCCCGCCTTGCAGCGCCGTCCGGCACACACTGCCGTCGGGGCATGGGCCGTCGTCGCAGCGCGGGGCGCACAGCGCCAGGCCGAGTGGTTCACCCTGCCACTCCACGGTGATCGGCAGGCAAGCAGTGCCGGCCGAACACTTGGCGCCCTGGCAGCTCGCCGCAAAGCCGCCGATGCACATGCCGCGCGGGTAGAGCGGGAACTCGCCGGCCTGGAATGCGCAGCCCAGTTTGCTGGCGCAATCCGAGTTCATCGCGCAGTGGGCCCCCAGCCCACCGGGTGGACCCGAGGCGCAGGTGCCGTTCTTGCACGTCCCGCCGCCGCAGCAATCCTTGTCGGAATGGCAACCTGGCTTGCAGACGCCGCCGCTGCACGTCGAGCCGCACGCGCACTGATTGTCGCCGCCGCACTGCACCCGGCACTGTCCGTCGTCGCAGGCGAGCAGGGCGTTGGTGGTGGAGGCCTTGCACATCGCGTCGCTGCTGCAACGGCATTGACCGCTGGCGACGTCGCAGCCGAACCCTTCGGGGCACTGGGTGTTGTTCTCGCAGCGTAGCACGCACACGCCCGCGGCGCCGTGCCAGGTGAAGGGGCGGCAGACCTGGCCGCTGCCGCACGAATCGCCGGGCGCGCACAGCAGGCGACAAGTGGCAAAGGCCTTGGCCGCCTGATGGACGGTGGTGCACCACTTGCCGACGCCGCATCCCTCTTTCGGGCAGGCGCTCGGCGCTGTCGGGATCATGCCGGGGCTGCTGGCATCGGCGGGATTGCTGCCCGCTTGGTCGGAGCCGCTGGAAGGAGCCGCATCCGTGCTCGCCGAACTGCAGGCTGCCAGTGCGACTGCGAGCACCGCGGCGGCGCACAACCCGTCGGCGCCGCTGGCGAACTGCCAGGCCTCCTTGCCCATGTCGAAAGCGATGTACACCGCGCCGGTATTGGCGTTAGACTGCGGAGCGGTGGCGGTCTGTCCGACCGCAGGTCGGCGCACGCAGCCGGTGATGGCTGTCTCCTTGGTGATGAACCGTTGTGGCGCTGCCGGGCCCCACGCCCGCGCGCCACTCGAAGCCTGGCCCAGCCGTCGCCGCTGTGCAAGGCAGCCCAGTTTGCGCGACTGGGCCCGAACGGCCCCCCCGCAGGTTCCAAGGACAAGAGTCCTTGGCCGGAGTCCAGAGGGCGGAGCCCTACCCGCTTTCGCCGTGACATGGAGTCAGGGCTCATTCGCTGCGCTCACTGCGGGGACCCCGGCGCTGGCCGCGTAGGCCGCGGGGTCCGGGGCAAGGCCCCGGGCGTTTGGCGCACCGGCAAGTTGCCGGCGCGCAGGAGCAGCAGTTGCTGGCGGGCGGTGCATAGCATCTATCCACAACAAGCAAGGCAGCCAGGCGGACGGACCGACGGGCCATCGCTTGGCCGATCTGTGGGCCAATTGCTATGATCGCTTCGGCCAGCACGGCATTTGACCGGGGGTGCACCATGGACGACGACTGCGGCCGGGCATTCGCTTGGAATTCAGCCACATGCCGGAGTGGCAACGGTGCGTGTTGCTTTCGCACTTTGGCGCTCGCCCTGGCCGCATGTTCCGCGCTGGCTGCGGCGTGTTCCGGGGAGCCATCCGAGTCGGCGAATCCACTTGTGGCCGCCACGGACGCCTTGGGCGACTCGGACGATTCAGCGCTAGACGATGCTGCGTTGTTGGCGGACGCCGATCAACCCGGTCCTGGAATTACGCAGTGTCCCGAATTGGCACCGTGGATGGGCGGCCCCACGGTGTGCGGCGTCGATCTGGCATGCAAGTTGAAATACGCAACGTGCTGCAACGAAACGCACTACGGTCAATGCTCATGTAAGAAGGGGCAATATCTCAATTGCATTGCCGACGTGGATGCGTGCATGGATGCTCAGACCATGTGCTCACCGGGCTGTGACAAGGGGTACTTCGCTAAGGGCCCGGAAATGATTTACTCAATCATTTCTTGGGCCCGTTTGCTTGCTCAGTGGGTCGCCAGCTCGCGGACCAAGGGTCCGACTCGCGGCTCCGTCCTG
>VGRO01000316.1 GCA_016875335.1 Deltaproteobacteria bacterium
CAGCGCCCACGCTGGCGGTCCCGGCGCCTGACGCGCCCGCGCCCGCCCCCGTGGATGCGGGAACGACGCCGCCCCCAGGCGAACCCGCGGTGCCGGCGGAACCGGCGCGCCCGACGGCGCCGAAAAAGGCCGCGCCCGCCGCGGGCAAGAAACCCAAGGACGACAAAGCCGATTTTCGGTTGTAGCAGGGTCGGCTGGATCTCGACCGCTGCGGGTCGGGCCTTCGGCGATGCCGAGCTGGTCCTGCCGCTACTTGCCGCCCTTGGCCAGGTCCTTGACCACCACGCCCGCCGGCGGCTGCCACTCGAAGATCTTGTCGTCCACGGCGGCGTAGTTGGGCGATCGCCACACCAGTTCGGTGGTGTCGCCGATCGGGTCCACGAGCTTGGACGCGCGCACCGCGAAGGTCGCCTTGTCGACGATGAGGGTCAGCGATCGCAGCAATTGCGTTCCGGTCTTGGGCGCCAACTTGAGCGCGAAGGCCTCTGGCAGCGGAGAGTTCACCAGCTCCAGGTCGAACTCCTTGGCGAGGTTGCCCTGGCCGACGAGGTAGGCCGTCGCCTGGTACACTTGGCTGTTGCGCACGGGCACGCGCACCGCCAACCGTTCGCGCCGCTCGTACGACCACAAGATGTCGCCGTTGCAGAAGTAGAACACCTCCTCACCCGGGTAGTCCCAGCGCATCTTGCCTGCCTGTCCCTTCGCCAGGTCGCCGCGCTTGATCCAGGCCAGGCCTTCGCGCTTGAGTCCGGCGGCGAGTCCCTTCTTGGTCACGACCTGGGTGAAGGCAGCGTGTACCGCCGGTTGCGCTTGGTAGAACGCAAAGATGCCATCGGCCACCGACTGGGCCGTGGGTTCGCCAGCGGGCATCGGCTTGGGCGGATCGGCCTGCGCAGGTTTGGCGGGTTCGGGCGCGGGCTGCTGCACGGGCGCGCTCGCTGCGGGCGCGGTCTTGGTCTTCTTCTTGGTTTTGGCGGGTTTGGCCTGGACCGGCGCGGCGGCCAGCGCCACCAGGGCCAGCAGCGCGGCCAGCCAGCGGCGGCGGGTGCGAACGTCGATGGACACGGATGCAGTCTCCCAGGCGCGATTGCGCCGTGCGGACCGGCGAGTTTGGCACGCGGCCGCATGGGTGCCAAACGCGCGGCCGGGGCAGCAGGTTCAAGCGCGCGCGCCTTTCCAAGAAAACAGGAGATTTCAACGGCATGACCGTCGGCCCTCGATTTTCTGGCGCGCCCGCCGGCCCATGGTAGCTTCGGGGCTTGCACGGAGGCCCGCGCGCGTGCGGGCCCCGCGCAGCCGCACAAAACAGCAGTTCGTTTGACACGTTTTGCCGCGCGCCTTCGTCGGGTTGCGCCGCAGCGTCCGCGCTTCGCAGCGGGTGCCGAAACAGGCAGGTGGGCCATGGCCAAGAGCAGCAGCAGCGAACCCAAGAAAGCCGCCAAGCCCACCGATGCCGTGGCCAAGGTCGACATCCGACAGCGCGAGATGCGCGGCGAGATGGCAGGGATCGTCCTGCTTTTCGCCGGCGTCGGGTTTGCCGTGTCGCTGTTGACCCATGATCCGCGCGATATGGCCTCGGTGGCCGCCGGCAAGGGCGCCGAGCACATCGCCAACTTGCTCGGGCCGGTCGGCGCGCGCATGGCCGACCTCCTGCTGCACTTCTTTGGCCTGGGCGCCTTCCTGCTCAATGCCCTGGTGCTGGCGCTGGCGTTCGCGACGCTGACCGGCAAGATGCGCGCGCCGCGCTTGGCCCTGGCGGTGGGCGCCCTCGGCGCCAGCCTGTCCGCGCTGGTCCTGTTGCACCTGGTGGCCCAGCGCGTCGGCTGGCGGCCGATGGGCAAAGAGGCCGCAGGGTTGCTGCCGGGCGCGGTGGCCATGGTGCTCAAGGCCATGTTCAAGACCACCGGCACCGCGATGCTGGCCGGTTGCACATTCCTGGCGGCGTTGGCGGTGATGTCGGGCCGGTCGCTCACCAGCATGTTCGTGCGCTGGGTGTCGCGGCAGGCGGCGCCAGTGGTCGGCAAGGCCGCCTCGACCACCAAGGACGCCGCCAAGAACGGCTGGCAGCAGTTGAACGACACCATGCGCCAGCGCGCCACCCGGCCAGCCGTCACCGCGGGGACGGTCGAGCCGGGCGCCGAGCCCACCGCGCCCGCACAGGGTCTGAGCGATCTGGAATTGACCGACGCCTGGCTGGGCGGCGCCGACGACGGCGGTCGCGAGGTCCATTTCACCGCGGGCGACCTGATGGCCCCGCTGTCTGGCGCGGAGGCCGCCGCGCCCGAGTTGAGCGCCACAGCCGTCTCCAGGCCGCCGGCCCGCGCCGCCGACCCGCTGCCGACCCAACCGGTGACCGCGCCCGCGCTGCGGGTGCCGCCCATGGTCGGGGCGCCGACCGCGGACGTGGCTGCCGGTGAACTGCGCACCACCATGCCGTACAACCCGGCCGATCGCACGCCCGCCGGCCGCGGCGAGGCGGTGGGGCCCACCTGCCGCATGAACGCGGTCGAACTCGGCCAGGCGCTGACCGACCTGGACAGCGTCCTGGCCGGCGACGACCCCGAGATCAGCGCCGCGTTCGTCATGCCGGTGGTCGATGACCGCATGGCCGACGAGCCTCCGCCGCCGCCCGGTTCGGGCCACAGCGCCCTGCGCCCGGCGTCGATGGCCGACGGACCGAGCGCGCACGAAGGCCCGCGCATCGTGGCAACCGAGGCCCTGCGCGGCGCCCCGGCCGGGCAGCCGATCGAGGCCGTGCAGCAATCGCTGGCCCTGGACACCAAGGTATGGGTGCTGCCGCCGAGCACGCTTTTGCAAGAGGCACCGCACCAGGGCCTGAACCTGGACGAGAAGGCGCAGGCGGTGCTGCACGAGAACGCCGAGATCCTGACCCAGAAACTCAAGGACTTCGGGATCCTGGGCGACGTCGCCCACATCCTGCCGGGCCCGGTGGTCACCACCTACGAGTTCAAGCCGGCGGCCGGCGTCAAGATCAGCAAGATCGTCAGCCTGCGCGACGACCTGACCATGTCGCTGTCTGCGCTGGGCGTGCGGGTGGTGGCGCCTGTGCCGGGTCGCGACGTGGTCGGCATCGAGGTGCCCAACAAGCAGCGGCAGACCGTGTATTTCCGCGAGGTGCTGGAGCGCCAGGAGTTCCGGGACAGCAAAGGCGCGCTGGCGCTCATCCTGGGCAAGGACATCGAGGGAAGGCCGATGACGCTCGACCTCGCCAAGGCCCCGCACATGCTGGTCGCCGGCGCGACCGGGACCGGCAAGTCGGTCGGCGTCAACAGCTTCATCTCGTCGCTGCTGTTCCGCTGCACGCCCGACGACCTCAAGCTCATCCTGGTGGACCCGAAAATCCTCGAACTCAGCCTGTACGAGGGCATCCCTCACCTGCTGCTGCCGGTGCTGGACGAGGCGCGCAAGGCCGAACTGGCGCTCAAGTGGGCGTGCAAGGAGATGGACCGCCGCTACCGCCTGATGGCCAACGTCGAGGCGCGCAACCTTGCAGGATACAAGGCGATGCTGCCCGACCTGCGCCAGCAGGCCCTGCGCAAGGCCAACATGCCCGTCGCCGAGGGCGCGCCGCCAGTGGTCGTCGAGATGCCCGAGGATCCGCCTTACATCGTCATCGTGATCGACGAATTCGCCGACCTGCTCGCCGTGTCTGGCAAAGAGATCGAAGTGCCGGTCGGTCGCCTCGCGGCCAAGGCGCGCGCCGCGGGCATCCACGTCATTCTGGCCACCCAGCGGCCGTCGATCGACGTCATCACCGGCGTCATCAAGGCCAACTTTCCGACCCGCGTCAGCTTCAAGGTCGCCTCGTCGATCGACAGCAAGGTGGTGCTCAACTGCGTGGGCGCCGAGACCCTGCTCGGCAACGGCGACATGCTGGTCGTGCCGCCGGGCGAGGGCATGGTGCGGCGCTGCCACGGCACCTGGATCAGCGAAAAGGAGGTGTCGGCGCTGGCCAAGCATTGGAAGGACCAGGGCGCGCCGTGCTTCGAGATGGCCATCCTCAAGGACCCGGATGCCGAGACCGACGAAAGCGAAGACGACGCCGCGGTGGACGAACTGTACGACGACGCCGTGCGGGTGGTGGTCGAGGCTGGCCAAGCGTCGGTCAGCTTTCTGCAGCGAAAGCTCGCCATCGGCTACGGCCGTGCCGCCAAGCTCATCGACAAGATGGAGCGCCGCGGGCTGGTCGGACCGTCGCGCGGGCCCAACAAACCCCGCGAGGTCGTTGGCGACCGGTAGTACCTCAGGCGCGAAGTTTGCGGCGGGTTCCGGCGCGCGACAGGGTCCCAGTCCCGCTGGTCAACGCAGCGCTCCGCCGTGCAGCAACAGCACTGGTTGCGGGCGGTAGGGCGGCACCCAGCGCGGCGCCTCGCTGGCCGTGCCGGTCTGCTGCAGTTCGACCAGCGCTCCGCGGCCATGGCGCGTCAGACGCAGCCGCACCATATCATCGCCGACCGAGGTTTCGACGAGGTAGCTCTTGTCGGGTTCGAGCCAGGTCCAGCCGCGGGCGCGCACGCCGCCGTCATACGCCGTTCGGGCGCTCGCCGCCTTGCGCACCGCCTCGATGGCCGCGTCGAAGGGACCGGCGCCGACCAGCCACACGTCCAGGCCGCCATCGGCGTTGCGCACGACCAGCCGCTGAGCCACGGGTGCAATCCAGGTCGCCACCGCCGATTCGAGCGGCGATCGCAACGCAGGCGGGTCGGCCAGCGCGGTGCCGGCGCAGAGCGTGCCCGCCACGACAGGCCACAAAACCCTTCGGAACAGTGCCCCCCGCAACAGTGCCCCCCGCAACAGTGCCCCCCGCAACAGTGCCCCCGCA
>VGRO01000317.1 GCA_016875335.1 Deltaproteobacteria bacterium
CACCGCCCCAGCGGCTTCGCGCACCGGCTGGATCCCAGCGAACGCCCGCCAGGTCCGCGCCCGCAGTGACCTGCCGGCGGACGCCCAGGCCGCGGCGCCCTGCGTCGAGGCGGCAAACCCCATCGCCCTCACCAAGTCGGTCGCCGTCGTCGGCGAGCGCCAACTGCGCGACGCCACGCGCCTGAGCGATACCGAAGAGGCAGCACTCGGCGACCGACTGGAGCGATCGGCGCCTGCGGCCGCGCCATTCCGCGGCAGGTGGGACCGGCCCGACGACGTCGCCCGCTGGCAGGGCTACCTGCGCGACCTCGTCGGCCATCTGGCCCAGCACAGCGAACGCAAAGGCCTGCGGTGGCGCGTGCACCTCGTGCGCGACAGCAGTTTCAATGCCGCTGCGATGCCCGGCGGCGTGCTGATGGTCCACACCGGGCTGCTGGCGGGGCCGCAGGCCGTCCAAAGCGAAGCCGAACTCGCCACAGTCCTCGGTCATGAATTGGCCCATGTCGAGCTGCGGCACCCGGTTGCCGCCTACCAGTACGCCAAGGCCGTGCTCGGGGCCGACGCCGACGACGCAGCCGTGCTGGCCCGCATGATGACGTTGCCCATCAGCAGCGAATACGAGCACGAGGCCGACCGCCGTGGCACCGACCTTGCCGCGCGGGGCCAATACGACCCGGAGGCCGCCCGGCGCCTGTGGCAGCGCATGGCGACTGAGGGCGGTGGTGCTGGACCTGGGGCCGGGGGCGGGCCGGCCGGCGCACTCGGCGGCGTGCTCGGCGAACTGGCGGGCGGCTTGGCCAGCGTACTAGCGACTCACCCGCCTCCAGCGACGCGCTGCGCGCGGGCCCTGGTGCAAGCGGTGCGCTGGCGCGGCGACCCGACCTTCGATGTGTTCTACGTGGGCGAAAGCAACCTCGCCGCGCGGCAGATCGGGCCAAGACACCCGCTCTGAGGCCGGCAATTCGGGCTGCGGCCCACGGGAGGCCAACATGTCATCGTTGCGTGACGGAGAAAGCGTGGTCGTGGGCGCTGACCCCGCGGTCGACGTCGTGGTCGACCACCCGACTGTCTCAGGGCGGCACCTGCGGTTGAGTTGTGCCGGCGGTCGGTACTTTGCCGAGGATTTGGGGTCACGCAACGGGACGCGCCTGGATGGTTTCCCGATCGGCCATGCGGAGGCGGTGCCCGACTCGGTGTTGGAACTCGGCAGCCATCGGACGACGCTGCGGCAGCTTTTGGCTGCCCGCGGCACTGCGCCTGCGCCCAGACAAGGTAGCGGTGCGCCTTTTGGCAGTCCCCAAACACCTGCAGCAGCGGTGGTGGCCCCGCCGCGCCCCGCCGATGCCCGCCCGTCGCGGCCGGTGCCTTTGGTGGCGCCTGCGGCGGCGTCAACGGCGCCGTCCACGCCGCCAGCGTTGGCACCGCAACCTGCGCCCACCCACGTCCGCGACCTGACCGTGGGTGCCAGCATGGTGGTGTTTGGCCGCGAGCCGCGCCGCAGCGGCACCGATGCGGCGAGCCCGACCTATGTCCAAGTCGGCGAACCCGCGGTGTCCGATCCCCACGCTCGGGCGTTCGTGAGCGCCGGTCGTCTGATTGTCGAAGACCTCGGGTCGCGCAACGGCACCCATGTGCGCGGTGGCGACGGCAACTGGACCAACGTCCGCTACAAGCCGCTACTCGCCGGGGAGTTGGTGCGCATCGGCAGCCAGGCTTTTCGCTTGCATCGGGCCGACGTGGCGGCGGCGCAAGTCCAGCCGTGCCGGCTCGACGTGGTTGACCTGTCGCGCACCGTCGCCGACCTCGCCACCGGCCAACCGCGCACGCTTTTGCGCGCGGTGTCGTTCACGGCTTTGCCTGGCGAGCTTGTTGGCATCATGGGGCCGTCGGGATCAGGCAAGACCACGCTGCTGGACGTGCTGGCAGGGTTCGACGCGCCGAGCGCGGGGCAGGTGCTGGTGCAGGGCCAAGCGCTGTTCGGCGCGGCCGGCCATTGCGACCCGTCAATCGCTGGTCTGCTTGGACACGCGCCCCAGTTTGACGTCACGCACGCCGGCTTGACCGCCCACGAAGCGGTCGCCTACGCGGCCCAACTGCGCGGGCCGAGTCACTGGAGCGCAACGGAAATCTCTGACCGTGCCCAGCGTGCCCTGGACGCCGTGGACATGGGCAGCTTTGGCGGCGTGCGCATGGGCGGCGACGGCACCAAGACGCTGTCGGGGGGGCAGAAAAAGCGCGTCAACATCGCCATGGAGTTGGTCCTCGACCCCCCGGTGCTGCTGCTCGACGAGCCAACCAGTGGCCTGTCCGCGACCGACACCAAGGACCTGATGCTGCTGCTGCGCCGCCTTGCCGATGCCGGGCGCACCGTGCTGCTGACCATCCACCAGCCGAGCTACCAGGCCTACGTGGCCATGGACCAGGTCCTGGTGCTGGAGGAGGGCGGTCACCTCGCCTACTTCGGCCCGACGGCCATCGACAGCTTTGGCTTCTTTCGCACGCCCGATCGCGATCCGGCGGCGCTGCTGGAGGACTTGCCGCGCAAGAAGGACCGCAGCCAGCCCGGCGCGTATGCCACGGCGTACCACGGCCACCCGCTGCGGCATGCTTTCGTGGACGGTCGGGCCGCCAGTTTGGGTACGCCGGCGCCACCCGCGCCAGCCACCCAAGGGGGCGTGATTCGGCAGTTCGCGACCTTGCTGCAGCGGGCGCTGACGCTCAAGATACGCGACCAATTCTTCCTGCTATTGACCACCGCGGTGCCGGTGGCGGTGGCGGCGCTTTTTGCCGCTGTCCTCGGTGCTCGGGTCCAGGGCGGCGGTTGGACACCGGCCAAGAGCGAAGTTGAACACGCATACCTGGTCATTTTGACTGTGATGGCATGTCTTTTTGGCGCGCTGTGCGCGGCCTTAGAGGTGGTGAGCGAGCAAGCGATCTTGCGCCGCGAGCGCCGCGGCGGTCTGTCGCTGTGGGCCTACGTGGGCTCCAAGGCCGCTCTTTATGCGATTCCGGCGCTGGCGTTTCCGCTGCTGGCGGTGGGCACCGTGCTGGCCCTTGGCCAAGGGGCGCTGAACGGCGGCCTTGTGGACTATGTGGTGGTGTTGGCCCCGGCTTTCTTTGCCGCGGCATGCGCGGGACTGTGCGCATCGGCTGCGGTGCGTTCGGCCGAGGGTGTCATTGTGGTGGCGGTGTTCTACGCAATTGTCCAAGTGGTGTTTGCGGTGTTCGTGCCGCTGCATGTGACCTACGGCGGCAATGCGCGCTCTGGGTGGCTCCAGGCGGCCGCCGCACCCATGACGGCGCGGTGGGCGCTGCAAGGCCTTGTCAGCCATCACGATCTGTGTCGCGTCGGCGAGCCCTCCGCGGCCACGGCTTCCCCGGCTGCGGCGGGCGAACAGCTGCTGGCACTGCAAGCTCTGCCCGAGTGTGAACGCCGCTACTACCACGATCACGGCGTGCACCCGAGCGCAAGCGCCGCCGAACGGACGGCAGCCGACCACCGCGGCCGATCGCTGGCGGTCAATGGCGGTCTCGCCGGGCTTGCGCTCGCCGCGACCCTGCTTGCGTTGCGGCGGCGGTTGGGTTGACACTTGCGGCCAAAGGAGGGCCAGATGGGCCGGTGCGTACAATGTGGAAGTGAACTGGCGGTCGGGGCAGCGTTTTGCATCCGCTGTGGCACACCGATCGGTGGCCGCGACGGCGCCGGGGAGGCGCGCAAGACGGTCGGCGAGGACGGCATGTTCGGCGGACCGCGCCCGGTCGAGGTGCGGCAGGTGTCGGCCAACCCGCCGCCGCGGTCGGCGCTGTCAGAGCCGCCCGCCTACCCGCAACCGCCCCCGTCGGCCGACGGGGCACGCAAAACGCAACTCGATGAAGGTGGCGGCTTCGGTGGCGGTGGTGGCTTTGGCGTGGGCGCGGCCGGCCATGGTGCTCCTGCGAATCCACAGCCCGGTGGCGCGCGCCGGACGCAGTTGGACGAGGGCGACGGTTTCGGGGCACCCGCCTTGCCCACCAGGCCCGTCGTCATGGCCCACGCGGCAGGCAGCGGCGCATCCCATGCTGCGGGCGGCCGCCGCACCGTCCTGGACGAGGGCCCCGGACCTGCCAGCGACGCCACCCAGGCGCGTGCGGCCAACCCAGGCGGCGCAGGGGCCATGCCAGGCAACGTGCGCAGCAGCGGCGTCGTCGCGGCGTCGGGACCGCGGGTGGTCGGCTGGCTCGTGACCTTCGACCACGACGCCAGCGGCACGCACTTCGTGCTGCGCGCCGGCAAGAACAGCATCGGCTCTGGCCGCGACAACGCGATCGCGCTTTTCATGGACCGCAAGGTCAGCGAACGCCATGCCACGATCCTGTGGCGTGACGGCAAGTGCGCCGTCAAAGACGAGACCAGCAGCAACGGCACCTTCGTCAACGGCGAGGATGTCGGCATCGGCGAGAGCGCCCGGTTGCCCTCGGGCGCCAGCCTGCGCGTCGGCAACACCACGTTTGCGGTGTTCCTGCTCGACCCCGCAGTGTGCAGCCATTTGTGGCCGGCGAGTTTTCCTGCGGCGTGACGCGGACCTGATCGGCGCTGCCGGCTTCCGGTTTGACTGCCCAAAGGTCAGCCGGGTCAAGTGTCGTGGCCAGTCCGAGCGAGGAGCACCATGGATCCAAAAAGGTTGGCGCGCCCAGGGTTCGCGCGATTGGCGCTTGTGCTTTTGCTCGCAAGCATCGGCCCGCAGGCCGCCGCGGCAAGCGAGTTCACCATCCGCAAGCTGACGCCCGCGTCGGGCGGCAAGCTGCATCTGTACCACGACCACATCGCCGCCCCGGCCGACGCCGAGGTGCGGGTGACGGTCGG
>VGRO01000318.1 GCA_016875335.1 Deltaproteobacteria bacterium
AAACCGATTGAGGAATTGTTGTGGCATCACGGCCCGTATCCCGGTGCGAATTTGGGGTTTCGCCTACTAGGAGCCTGACGGCGAAACGCCAGAATCGGAGGATTCTGGCCGACAGGCTCCTAGGCAGGCCGCGGCTGCGGCCTGCCAGCGACCGAAACTGCCTGAATTTACTTCAGGCAGTTCTTGGTCGCTGCCCCGATCGCGACCAGCACGGAGCCTGACGGACGATCGTCCGACAGGCTTCTGGCGGCACCCCGACCGAACGCAGGGGTCGGTGTGGCTACCTGCATGCCTACACGACCACAGAGGCGAAGTCGCTCTTGAGATTGCGGAAAGGCCGCACACGCCGGGGATTTCAGGGTTTCGGCGACATCGCTGGTCAGCGCACCCGTCGCAATGTCACGCTGCCCGGCCGATCCGGGGGATCGTACAGCGCGACCACCAACCACAGCCCAGCGCCGGCCTCGATGCACGCGCCCACCGCCACACGCCGCGTGACCTCGGGCACGGTGTCGCTCCAGGTGGTCAGCGACACTTCGCCGTCCCACAGGTTGCCGGCGCCGCAGGACACGCCGTCGAGGTCGGCGACGGTGGTCTCCACGACGGTGATTTCGCGACCGATGGGGTCCATGGCCGTGCCATTCGGGCGTCGGCCCGTAGCTGGGACTGTGCGCGCGATGCCCGCGGCGGTCAAGGCGGCGCCTGCGACCCGGATGGCGCGACCAGCGCACCGGCTGGGCCTCGGCGAGACCTTTTTCGCGGCTTGACGGGGCGTTCCGGTCCGCGCCAGCCCCGCCAATCACCCGACAAGCCAAGCCAGGACGTCGATGTCCGCGGCGTTGACGTCCATCTTGTCGATCAACTCGGCCAAACGCGGCCGCAGCCGCGCCAGGCGGTCGTCGTCGAGTCCCCCGCGCGACCGCGCTCCGCGCAACATCGCAGCCATCAATCGCTCGCGGTCGGCCTCGTCCGCGCGGGCTTGCACCGGACCGCGTGCGGCCTCGCACAAGAGCGTCAGGGCGACTGCTACCGCCGACGCCAGGTTCAGACTGTCGACTTCGCCCGGGGTTGGCAGGCGCACCAGCCGCGGGCACAAGGCAGCGTCGTCGGCGCCCAGACCCGTGCGCTCATTGCCGAAAAGCAGACCCAGGCGGCCAGGCGGCGCCGGCATCAGCAAGCGAGCGCGGCACACGTCCAGCGGTTCGGCAGCGACGGCCTGGCGCAGTTTGCCACTGGTCGCCACGGCGAGGTCGAGGTCGGCGACGGCAGCGCGGACTGTGGGGTACTGCGCGGCGGTCTGCAGCGAGGTTTCGCAGGGGTGCGCCATCTTGAGGGCGTCGCGGCTATCGACCGCACAGTTGGGCCGCACCAGGCGCAGTGCGCAGCCAAAGTTGCCGCACAAGCGCGCGACGCTACCCAGGTTCTCGGGGCCGTCGGTGTCGGCGAGCACGACGACGACCCGTTCGAGCGGATGCAGCGAGGGGGCGCGCGCGGCGGCCGTGGGTCGGTTGCGGTGGCGTGCCGGCATCACGGCGGTGTACAGCGGGGGCGCGGGGGCGTCAAGGGTGCGCGTGGAGCCAGGCTTGCCGATGCACCTGGACCCCGCGCCCACGGCATGCGAAACTGGCCCAGCCGCCGCCTGTCGCTGCTCGCGCCACAAGGCCACCGTTTCCTCGCCGTGAACGCCCAAGCCGAGGTTCCCATGCCCTGCTGCCTTTGCTCGCTCGCCTTGGCCGCCACGTCCCTGCTGGCTTGCACAGCGAGCCCGCCCGCAGCGCCGACTGGCCACGCAGCGGACACGGGCGCCTCACTCGCGGACAGCGCCGACCTATCGCAAGCGTCACCTGCCGACGTCGCCGCGACCACCGAGGTGGTGGCGCCGCCCGACACCGCCGGGCCGGTGCCGTGCAAAGTCGGCAGCGACTGCCCGGCCGAGGCGCCGTTGTGCCATGGCGGCGCGTGCCTCGCCAAGACCGCATGCACGAGCGACAAACAGTGTGCGCCATTGGGCTTGGTCTGCGACAAGTCGGCGGGCAGTTGCGTGGTGTGCCTGACCGAAGTGGACTGCCCAGCCGCCCACACCTGCAAGGCCAACACCTGCGTGCCGCCCGCCAAGGCGTGCAAAAGCAGCAAGGAGTGCCCGACCGGACATGTCTGCCACCCGACCGCATTCCAATGCGTCGAGTGCGCTGGCCCCGGCGATTGCGAGGCCGGCTAGGTGTGCATCGACTCGGTGTGCGCGGCCGCGGCGTGCAAACCTGGCATCGCCCAATGCGCGGACGCCGCAACGCTGCATACCTGCAAGGCCGATGGAACCGGTTGGGAAATCAAAGCGTGCGGGTCCGATGCCGCCTGCGTCGTCGACACCTGCAAGCCGCTGGTGTGCGAGGCCGGGGTTGGCTTCTGCACCGGCAATGTGGCGATGGCGTGCAGCCCCGACGGCACCGCGACCGCCACCGTCGCCGACTGCGCGGTCAAGGGCCAACTGTGTCTTGCGGGCGCGTGCGTGGCGAAGTCGTGCGAACCGGGCAGCGCGCTGTGCGCCGACACCAAGACGGTGGCCCAGTGCAGCGCCGACGGCAGCGGCTACGTCAAGACCGCGTGCGCCGCCGACAAGGGCTGCGCCAACGGCCAGTGTGTGCCCAAGGTGTGCAAGCCGGGCGAAGACGTGTGCAACGGCAACCTGGTCATGCACTGCAACCCGGCTGGCACCGCCCTGACCCAGACCAGCGACTGCGCGGCGACGGGCAAAGTGTGCAGCAACGGCGCCTGTGCGACGGCGACGCAGGTGTGCACCCCGGGCGCCAAGTCGTGCGCCGGCCTGACTTTCAAGACCTGCAAAGCCGAAGGCACCGGCTGGGTCGAAACCCTGTGTGACGACGGCAACGTGTGTACGAGCGAAACCTGCGATGTGCAACTCGGCTGCGGCAAGGTTCCGGTCGCCGACGGCAGCCAGTGCGGCAGCGGGCAGGTGTGCAAGGCCGGCGTGTGCAGCGCGGCGGCGGCGTGCGCGACCGGGGCCAAGAAGTGCGCTGGCGCCAAGCTGCTGACCTGCAAAGCCGACGGCAGCGGCTGGGACGAGAGCGCCTGCAACGACGGCAACCCGTGTACGGCCGACGGATGCAGCGAAACCGAGGGGTGCAACGTGGTGGGGTTTCCCGACGGTACGGCGTGCGGCGCGGGCAGCGTGTGCAAGGGCGGCGTGTGCGGCGCGGCGAATGCGTGCGGCAATGGCAAACTGGATTTCGGGGAGGAGTGCGACGATGGCAACAACCAGCCCTGCGACGGCTGCGAGGGCTGCAAACTTCGGTCGGCGTTGAAACTGGCAAGTGGCGGCGCCTGGGGCAAGGCGGGCAATGCGCTGCTCAACGTGCAGGAGGCGACGGTTGAAGCGTGGTTCCGGCTCGATGCCAATCCGAGTGTCAACGCCGGCGACAGTACTTTTTTTCGTACATCGCGTCCAGCGGCAACGACACCGGACCGGCCGCGTATGGCGTTCGCATCTGGTACAAGCCCGCTGCCACGGAGAAGTACATCGCGTGTTCGTACGCCATGGATGGCGGGCAGCAAGCCGCCAAGGCGTTGCCTGTCGCCAATCCCATCGGCAAGTGGATGCACATCGCCGCGGTGTTCGACGCGGCCACGCGATCCGTCTACGTCGACGGCCAACTGCTCGCGGCGGAGCCGAGGCCGCCTGGCACCTTCGGCACCAACCTCGGCACCTTGATCGGTCGCCACCTGAACCAGGGCTGGCCCTACTGGTTCGTCGGCGCCATCGACGAAGTCCGCCTCTCCAACGTCGTGCGCTACACCAGCAACTTCAAGCCGGTGCGCCAGTTCGCCACCGACGCCAACACCCGCGCGCTCTGGCACATGGACACGACCGTCAACGGCGAGGTCCCGGACGCCTCGGGCAACGGCTTTCCTCTGCAATTGCAAGGCCCGGCGTCGCTCGAAAAGGACACCTGCTATGGAACTCCCGCGGACGCCGTCGTGTGCGGCGACGGCAAGCTGGCGCCGTGGGAGGTGTGCGACGACGGCAAGGGCTGCGGGCCGAATTGCCCGGTGGTGGGGGACAATAAGTGGCAAAAGTTCGTCAAGGTGGACGTCAAGTCGCCCGGCGGCGGCTGGACGCCGACGCTGGCCGATTTCGGCGCATTCACCGGCTTGGTGCCCGACGCCGACGACAAGCTCGTCTATGATTTCTCGTCGCCGGCCAACATCGTGGTCGGATTGCGGACCTGGGTGCAGGTCAACGCGCAGACCGCCATCGCGGTCAAGTTCCAGCACGACGATGGCATGTCGGTGTGGTTGAACGGCGTCAAGGTCCACGCAGCGGCGGGATACAGCAGTTCCGCGACGACGCTCGCCTTCAACCCAGGCTGGACCAAAGTCGAGTACCTCGTCCACAACGAGGGCGGCCCGATCAAGCTGTCGAGTGACATCTTCCTGAGCAAGAAGGTCGCCAAGATGTCGTCGCAGGGCCCGTTGAGCGGGAACTGAGCGGGCAGTCGCCGGCCTCGCGCAGTCAACCGCCACTGCGACTTCCCCCCTCGGCGCCACCACGACTGCACCCCGCGATGGGCACGCGCGAAGGCATGCGCTGGCGCTGGGCGAAACCTCTCGCTGAGGCGGGCGCTCTCTCGGCTGGGGAATTTCTCGCCTTGCGTTTCTCGCGTTGACACTTCACGTTGGCCGGCCGAGCATGGCGTTCGCGCCGCGCCGGAGGGTCCGGCGGGGCGCAGGCGGCGCAGCGGTGGCGTTTCGTCAGGGCGGGTTCGGCGCGAAGTGAACCGGCGCTTCCTCTCCGCGGGGC
>VGRO01000319.1 GCA_016875335.1 Deltaproteobacteria bacterium
GGAAGATCAGCCGGCGCAGGATGGCGATCGCGCGGTCGCCGGAGTTTCCGGCGGGGCGCAGGCGGCGGAACGGTGGGGTTTCGTCGGGGCGGCTTCGGGGCGGAGTGCCTTTGCGGTTCCTATCCCTGGCCATCAGATGGTCGACGGCGACGGCGTGCGCGTGGGGGTCCACGGCGAACTGCTGCGCTGTTCAGACAAACAGCCGATCTGGCGCGCCCACGGCCTGGACCGGTTTACCAGCGCCGATCCCACCGTGGCTGAGTTGACGGCGTTCTATACCCGCGAGCTCGGTCCGGCTGTTGCGCCCTACGTCGCGCCGGTCTTTCACCTCCTGCGTGCCGTACTTGCAACGCTGCCAGCCCCGGTGCTCAGCGACGACGAGACCATGGAGAAGATCGAACTGGGCGAGTAGGGCGCGCGACGGGGGGGCTGCCGCGGAACGCCGGCACCCAGCGTTCGTCTCCCCACCGCGAGTGGCCGTGGCGAGTTGTGTCGCGGTCGCAAGAAACGGTTATGCTGTTGGTCCGCAGCTATGACTGGAGTCTGCCACCATGCCTGTCCGCCCGTTGTTGACCCTAGCGCTCCTGATTGTCGGTGTTGCCGAGGCCAGTCCGATCCTCGCCGAACCGCTTGAGCTCGCGGCCCAAGGCCGCCTGACCTCGAGCGGCGGTCCAGCAGCGGATGGCAACTATCCGATGGCAGTGTCGCTGTACGAGGCGCCGACCGGCGGGGCCGCGGTGTGGACGGAGTTCTTCCTTGCCGTCCAGGTGCAAGGTGGCCTGTTCTCGCTGCCGCTTGGCGCCGCCGGCCAAAAACTCGACTCTGCGGTGTTCGCGAACGGCAAAATGCTGTTCGTCGGCGTTGTCGTTGGGGCGGACCCCGAGCTGCCGCGACAGCCCCTGCGCAAAGTGCCGTATGCCGTGCACGCAGCAGCAGCCAATTGGGCGGGTGATCTGCAGTGCTCTGGCTGCGTGGGCGCCGACGACCTCGCCAAAGCAGCGGTGACAGGAGACAAGATCGCGGTGGGCGCCGTCGGCTCGAACCACGTCAACTTCGCGTGGGCCGCGGCCGATGGACCCGGCGGCAACGCCACCTTCGCGCTGACAGCCAACACGGCCAAGACGGCAGAATCAGCTCAAATCGCCAATCTCGCGACGTTTGCCGAGGAGGCCGCGGTGGCCAAAAAGGCCGGGTCCATCCAGTGCACGGGATGCGTCGGTGCCGCCGCCCTTGCCGCCAGCATCCCTGCGGACTGGGTCAAGGCGGGCACGCTGGCCGCCGTGGCAACTAGCGGCAAATACGCGGACTTGCAGGGCGGCCCCGACTTGACCGGCTACGGCGCGCTGGCCAACGCCAACACCTGGGACCAGGCGCAGGCGCTCAAGGGCGGCGGCAGCTTGGGCAACAACCTGGACTTTGCCAGCAACCAGGCGTTGTACTTCCGCTTTCACAATGCGACCAAGGAACCGGTGGCCTGCGACAAGTCCAACCCAGGCCTCGCCTATTTCAACACCGCCGATGGCAACCTGTACTTCTGCAACGGCAGCAAGTGGAAATCGGTGTCGCAGACCGCAACTGGGACCATGGCCAGCCCTGCCGCGTCGTGCAAGGCCCTGTTGGATGCGGGCGACGCTACGGGCAGCGGCAAGTATTGGCTCAAAAAGGGTGATGGCACGGCCTTCCACGGCTACTGCGAGATGGCCATGGAAGGCGGCGGCTGGACCCGCTTCTTGGTCATGACCGACGCGGGCGCGTTCAAGGCCATCAGCGGGGTGTCCAACTCGACCGAGTTCGTCGACAACGGCACCTACCAGTTTTCAACCGCGATGCTCAAGGCGAGCAACCGCGAGGTGCTGATCGTCGAGACCGTGGCGCCCTTCCGCATGCACCGCTACGACTTCAAGCTCGGCGACAACTTGGCCAACGACAACTTCGTCGGCGCCATTACTGGCGATGTCAACGGCTCGGTCGGCGTGATGAACTGGCAGACGGGCAAGTTCGAGGTGATGGCGGCCGGCAAATGCAACAACAACAACCACAGCCAGTGGAACTGCGAGCCACCGGGCGGCGTGCGGTTCCACTACGGCACCCGCGACTGGACCGGGGACGGCGGCGTCAGCTTCGGCGATGGCAATTGGGCCTTCACCGGGTATGCAAACGGGGCCGGCCCCTATTCGCCGGTCAACTTGCCCAAATACGTCAAGAACTGGGACGGCGCCTTCAACGCAACGGCGCATGCGCTGTTCTTCCGGTAGGGATTGCACGCGGATAGCTGGACCACGCTCACCCCCAATTTGCAGCCGCGCGCAGGGCCCATAGCCCGCGGGCTGACAGCCCACTGAGCAAGCTACCGGGCCCAAGAACGGATTCAGCCAATCCTTTCTGGGCCTCACCCGCCGACGTACACCCGCCGCCGCGCCAGCGTGCGCACGTTGCCGTGGCTATCGGTGGCGACCAGCTCTACCAAGTGCGCGCACGGCGTCACGCCCGCCAGCGAAAGGTTCTGGGCAAAGCCGACTTTGCCCGCGCACATGCCGTAGCCCGGCCAGGCCGCGCACACGTCCGGCCGCGCGACGTCGAGCGGCACGGTCTGCCCCGGCTTGCCGTCCAGCAAGACCTTGACCTCGGCCGCCGCGAAGTTGTCGAGCACCCAGCCCGCCACGGCGAGGGTCGGCCCGCTGACCTTGGCCTCAGCCTCGGGGACGTCGAGCGCGCCAAACGCCGGCAAGTGGGAGTCGAGCCAGCCGGCGAGGCCGGCGATGGTGGCGTTGCTGCCGAGCATCAGGTAGGCGCGCGCCCGCACCGTGCCATTGGCCGCCAACCCAAAAGTGAACGCCGAGCGAAAATTGTTGAATACGCCGACCTTCTGCCAGCCCTGCCACTGGCTGATGCGGTTCTCGTGGTACAGCCCCACGCCGTAGTCGAGCTTGGCGTTCTGCAGCGTCACCCAACCGCCTGGGCTATTGAAGCTTTTGACGAAAAATCCGTCGTTGGCCGGCTGGTCGATCTGGACCTGCTGGCCGTCGCTGCGCAAGAGCACGTTGTAGTTGCCAAGCCCGTACTTGCCGAAGGCCGCGTACACCGTGGGCATCTCCTGCAGGGTCGCCGGATGGTCGAGCGCCGCCAGGTTGTGCAAGGTGTAGTCCAGCTCGGCGATGTGGCTGTGCACAAAGCGGATGCGCTGCTGGACCTGAACGTCGGACTTGAGCGCTTGGGTCGCCGGGTTCTTGCAGCCGTCGTTGGTGCAGCTCTGTGCGGCCCAATCGGGGTTCCAGTGCAGTGGACGCACCAACGCATCCAACAGACCGGGCCCATGGCCGATGGACTCTACACCGGAGCCGATGACGCATTCGTTGCCGCCCTGCACCGGGTTCCACCCCAAGAACGTGATGGAGTCCGAGCACGGCCCCAAGCTGGCCTGGCAGCTCGCGTTCCAGGCGCAGCCCTGGCGGATGCGCGCAGGGTCGTAGAAGGCGACCTGGACCTCGCGGCCGGTGTCGTGGGCGTCGATGGTGTTGGTGCCTCCGGCCTGCTGGCCCCAGAATATCACCGAACCGCCCCACTGCCGGCGGATGCCGACGCGGATGTCGCCCGCAGGGTTGGCCAAGAAGTCGTCGGTGAATCCGCCCGCCTGCACGGTGTCGATGGCGCCGGCCGGCAGCAACGTGGGCAGCGGCTCTTTGGCAATCGGCTCGGGAGCGGGGACGGACGGGCAGACGATTGGCACGTCTGGGGGCAGGTCGGGCGGCAGAGCGGAGTCGGGTTCAGGGGCAGAGTCGGGTTCAGGGGCAGAGTCGGGTTCAGGTGAAGCGTCAGACGCGGGCGAGGTGTCGGCGTTGCCGGGCGCGTCCGTTGGCTGCGCGCCATCTGGGCTTGGCGTCGGATCCGCGTCGGTCACGGCTTGGCCGCCAAGGTCCGGCTCGCGTGCCGCGTCGTGCGGACCGGGCATGTCGCTGGGCAACAGGACATCGCCAGAGTCCGCGCCGTCGAGCGATGCCGCGAAGTCCACGGGCAGTATCGCGTCGTGCGAGGGCAGGGACGCGTCGGGATCGGCGTCAGCCGCGTCGTAGGGCAAGCCGCCGCCAAAATCGAGAAGGACGTCTTGTCCCTGGCGGATGTGCTGGTGCTGCGGAGTCGGTGAAATGCACGCAGCGAGCGCGCAAGGTCCCCACAGGACACAGGACCAGCTGGCCGCGCTGAGCATTCGGCCGCGCGCGGGCAGGATGCTGTCGGGTCGGGTCATCGCGCGCGCTCCAGCAGGCCGGCTCAATCATGGCGCAAGGCAGACTGCGCCGCCACCCTGCGCAGTCGGCTCTGGGGCCAGAATGGTGTCTACTCGCATTGTCGCCGCGCGTGACCACAAACGGCTGTGGTCTGGCAGTGGTGCCTTGCCACGGCGGCCGCCGATGCCACACGCGCCGCAGCGGGGGGGCGTGTCTGAACATCAAATCATGCTCTGGATTCAAGAGACTACGGGCTATACCCCACACCAAAGCGCACCCGCGACTCGACCGCGCCTGCGGGCGACCCACCGCCCGGCCCATAGAAGGTCGCTCCGAGGTCGGCTCCGGCCAATAGGGACCACGAACCCGAGAGCGCGTACTGCACCGCCATCTTGACCAGCACAGGCAACTCCAGAGTCGGCTCGGGCGAAAGATAGACCCGCGCCGGCGCGCTACTTCCAGCGGCCGCACGGCGACGACCACCGCAACCACGTGCTGGTGATGCCGACCGTGGGCGATTCGCAAGTACCTGCGGCGACCGGGGTGTC
>VGRO01000320.1 GCA_016875335.1 Deltaproteobacteria bacterium
CGCTGCGGCGGAGGTGCCGGGCGAGCCGGAGGCGGCGGTGCGGCGCGCCCGGCCGAGTAGGCTGTCGGTTGGCCGACGTCTTCCAGGTCGTCGACTGCCATCGCGCGGGTGGACTCGTCGTCGTCTTGCGCGGGCCGCGCGCCGCTGTCGACGCGGCGCTGGTTGCCGAAGCCGATGCCTCCCCGCCGATCTTCGTTGCCCATGACTCGCCTCGCGCGATGGTGGGGGCGTGGCGCCCGCCTGGCGAGCGCCCCCGGGTCGGCCGGACAGCCGCTCCACCGACGTGGATCGGCGGCGCCGCCGCGGTGCGCATGGCAAAGCCGACGGAGACCCGTCCGGCGGCACCGATCCCACACGCTAGCACGGGAGCGGCGTTACGCCAATTCTTCGCCGCACAGCACGGGACCCACCTGCGAGCACGCCCGCCCGCACGACCCATGCCGAATCCGGCAAACTAGCAGCGCCCGAGACGGTGTGCGCACGGTCGTGCCTGCTGTGGTCCACGGTTCGCTGGAGCGGGCGGCGCCCCTCCTTCCGGTCTCACTGCGACGCACCCTTGGGGTACGTCTGGTTCGGCCACAGCGTCGCTCCTGGTCGGTCGGCCGCCTCGCGGCTCGCGCGGCGGCCCGTTGAGGTCCCGGCAATCACCGCATCACAGGGTCTTCAAGGCCGCGGAGGCGGCGTTGCAGCGGCCGAAACGGCCGGAGACCACTGGACGCAGTCGCTGGCCGTTGGGCTGCGCTCGCGGAGCGCCGAGGGGACGGCCCGATCCAAGCCTCACCGGCGGATTCCTGCCCGGCAGTCGAATCGGCCTGCACCTCAAGGAGCGAGCGGGAGAGGCGCGGTCGCAGTGAGCGAATCCTGCGAAGCGACGCCGACATGTGGCCGAAGCGGCGGAGCGGGGCCGGTGGACCTTTCGACAAGCGAATCGCAGCCACTGAGACGAAGCGGACCCCGCGCTCACGCGCAGCGAGACGGTCGGGGCTGCGCCGTGTCCGCTCGTCCGCGCGGCGCTCCCAGCCTGACGTGCGCGTCGCGTCGTGCGCGACGACCCACCTCAAGCTGCGCCCCGATCACGCGTCCGGCGTGACCGACACGGTCTTGCGCCCGTGCCAGCTGCCGTAGGCGACCACGCCATCGGTGGTCGCGAACAGGGTGAAGTCCTTGCCGGTGTCGACGTTGCGCCCGGCGTGCCAGGTCGACCCGACCTGCCGAACGAGGATCGACCCCGCGGTGACCGTCTGGCCGCCGTAGACCTTGATCCCGCGGAACTGCGGGTTGGAGTCGCGGCCGTTGCGCGAAGAACCCTGACCTTTTTTGTGAGCCATCGTGCCCTTCCTGTGCGCGCCAGCGGGATCCCTGCGGCGCCCTGTCTGTCCGTCTTGGCCGGCCGGCGTCGCCGCGCTGGCGCGATGCCCGCCGCCCCGCGCTCACAGGGCGCGGGACAACCTCTGAGCCGCTCTCGCCTGGGTCAGCGGCCAACGGATGCCGGAAGTGGATTCCGGCAGTCCTGGCCTGCGCGGGGCCACCACCGCGGTCCTTGCGACCCGGTGAATCGGCGGACCCACGAGCCCTCAGGCCTCGATCGAGGCGATCCGCACCCGCGTGATCGGCTGGCGGTGGCCGATCGTCTTGCGGCTGTTCTTGCGACGGCGGTAGTTGTGAACGATCACCTTGTTGTCGCGGGTCTGCTCGACCACCTGGCCGACCACCCGCGCACCGGCGACCGTCGGCGCACCGACCGCGACCTGGCCATCGCGGGCGACCAGGAGAACCTGATCGAACGACACTTCATCGCCGCGGTTGGCTTCGAGCTTCTCGACCGTGACCTGCTGCCCGACGGAGACACGGTACTGCTTGCCGCCGGTGAGGATGACTGCGTAGTTGGCCATGGGTACCGATTCCTTCCGCGCGCGGAGACGGCGCGCGGCGCCTGGATCCGCCTGATCTGACGCTTGGTTTTCGTTCGAGCGCGCCTCGTCGGTGCGCGCGGGGGGCGCTATTTTGCCTGCCCGGACCCGGGGCGTCAAGCGTCGCTCCTCCCCGAGGGCGCGGTTCCCAAACCCGGGGTCGGGCAACTGGAGCCTCCGTCCCGCGCTCGCGGCACCTGTTTCACGTCATTCCATGGAGTTGAACAAATGGTGGATCTGCCCACAACAGGCGCCGTCTCGTCCGCCTCTCGCGTCCGCCCAAAGCAGGGCCCGACCAGGGCCTGGCTCTTGGCGTCGCAGCCGTTCGCCGGCACCTTCGTCTCCGGGTTTTACGTGATCCCATGGACTTGAACAAATGGTGGATCTTCCGTCACCCTGCGTTGATCGCCCCCTCCACAACCAGCTGCAATCAAACAGCTTCCAAATTCCTGTAGGCACAAAAACGACCCTTGACTTCTGCTGCCTTTTGCTAAGATTTCACCACGTCCGCGGTTTTGGACGTAGGCATATCCGCCATGCAGTTCCGGGTCGTCCGCACCGCCTACAAGGGAACAGTACGCCAGTACGGCCAGATCGTCGAGAGCTTCCGCCGACCCGGCGACGGCATGCCCACGCACCGCGTCGTCGGCAACCTCGGCCCCGTCACCGACCAGCAGGCCGCGACCTTCAAGGCCGCCTTCACCGCTGCCCGCTCGGGCAGGCAATTGACCGCGGTCGCCGATATCGTCCCGCCCACCGTCGCGTGGACGCGAAGCCTCGTCGACGTATGCGCCGTGCTGCACACCCTCGACGCCTGCGGCCTGCGCCAGATGCTGCGCGAGTTGTTCGCCGGCCATGACGATGACGTCGACCCCGCCGACGTCGTCGCCGCTCTCGTCGCCCAGCGTTGCGTCGCCGCGGACTCCAAGTTGGCCGCCTGCCGCTGGTTGCCTGGCACCATGCTGCCGGAGCTGCTTGGCCTGGCGCCGGCCAAGTTCCACAACACCCGTGTTCACCGCGTCTTGGAGCGGCTGGAGGCCGCCGAAGCCGACCTGCAGGCCGCCTTGGCCGGCCGCCTGCTCGCTGCCGACGGCGCCGCCTGTCGCGCCTACTTCATCGACTGCACCGACACCTGGTTTGTCGGCAACGGCCCCGCCATGGCGCGCCGCGGCAAGACCAAGGAGGGCCTGTATCGCGCCAAGGTCGGCATCGTCTTGCTGTGCCGGCAGGACGGGATACCGCTGCGCTTCGAGGTCGTGCAGGGAAACAGCGACGAGGGCCGCACCATGCTGGCCCTGTTGCGGTCGCTGCGCGTCGAACCGTGGCTGGGCGGCGCGCCGGTGGTGTGCGACCGCGCGCTAGGCAACACCTCTGACTTGTTGGAGTTCATCGACATGGACCTGCAGTTCGTCACCGCGCTCGTCGCGAGTGAGCACGCGGCCTACGGTGCGGTGGTCGACTGTCCGGCGTTGGGCGGCATCGACCCCGAGGACCCCAACTGCCTCGACGTCGCTGGAGAGGCGGTCGTGGCCGTGGGCATGACACGGCACGCCGACAACCTCTACGTGTTGCAGCGACCGCCCGTCCGCCGCGGCGAGGCCGACCGCCAGGCCGTGATCAAAGCGCTCGGTTCGCGCACCCGCCCGCCGCGTCTGCGCGGGTACGACCTGGCCCGCGACATGCTGGTGCTGGCGCGCAAGTACCGGCAAGCCGTGCAGGGCGGCGAGGTCGCCAGCTACGCGGCGCTGCAGCGCGGACTGGGATGCAGCAACGGGCAGATGCACCGCTACCTCAGCATGCTCAAGCTGCCGGACCACGTGCAGGAGCAGATCCTGGCCGGCCGCGGCAGAAACCTGAACAAGAAGGCCATCGTGCGGATCTGCGAAGGCAGCGACCACGAGGCGCATGGGCGCGCGTTTGCGCTCGCGTGTGCAGAGGCTGTCGGCAAGCGTGCGGACAACGGGATGCAGCCGCGGGCGCCGCGTGACGCCGGCAACCCGTGGCTGCAGGTGATGACGGTGTTCAACCCGCTGATGTGGCGGGCCAAACGCAGGCGGGCGGCGCGACGACTGGCCAAGGTGCAGGCGCGGCTGGACCGCCTCAACGCTCAGGTCGCGGCCGGCCAGTTGCAGAGCCGGGCCGCGGCCAAGCTGCTGCACCGGGTGCTGACCCGGTTCAAGCTGGATCGCTTCTACGGCGAGATCGCGACCGACACCGCGGACGGCGTTCCGCTGCTGCGGCTCACCCTCGACCACGCCAAATGGCACAAGGCGCGTGCGCGCGACGGATTCCATGTGGTGGTGGCATCTCCGGATCTGGACATGGCGCCCGCCGACCTGGTGCGGCTGTACCGCAGCAAAGACGCGGTTGAACGCGATTTCAAGGAGATCAAGAGCGTTCTGGAGTTGCGGCCGGTTCGCCACCGCACCGACGTCAAGGTGCGGGCGCACGTGGCGCTGTGCGTGCTGGCGCTGGCGGTGCAGCGCACGATGGAGGCCCGGCTGTCCGCGGCTGGCCGCACGGAATCCGCGGCGTCGGCGCTGGAGGAGCTGGCGAACGTTCGGGCCGCCGGGCTCCGGCTGGCCGGCGCGGTGGACGTGCTGACGGCGCCGAGCGAGGCGACGGTGAACCAGCGGGCGCTGGCAAGCGCGTTGTCGGTCGTGTGGGCCTTGGATCCTGCGGAGTTGCGCAAGCGGATCGTCGCCGTGCGGTAGACGGCGACAGCGCCGGCAAGGGTCACTTTCCAATCAAATTGGACGGTTGGGCGTTTGTGTACTACAGGCGATCTGTAGTGCATTGGAATTGCATTGCTTTCGAACTGGGGTGGTCAACGCAGGCCG
>VGRO01000321.1 GCA_016875335.1 Deltaproteobacteria bacterium
TTCGTGTCCACGCCCTTGTCACTAATCCCCTGCACCCACAGCCCGAACTGGCCGGCCTTCTCGGTCACCCCCACCGCCAAAAACCGCTCCGCGCTCGCCGCCTTCGGGCCCATGTCCACCAGTACTGGGTGGACAGGCGCAATCGTGCCACTCACCGATACCGCGATGGACTTTGCCGAACCAACCGCGCCTGCCCGCAACGCAAGCGCGGAGCCCCAACTCCCGGACGATCCAGGCTCCGGCCGCAGCCACAGGGCCTTTCGCGCCGCAGCAGCGCCCAACTCCGATTCCGCGCCATCCAAGACTGCGAAGCCTGCGGTCAGAAACGCTGGCACGTTGTTCACGGCTCCAACACAAACCTCCCCCGCAACATCAACTACACCCTTGCCGGTCTTCGCATCTAGCCGCGCCAGCCGAACGACACCACCGGCCGCGCCGTTGAGGCACTTCTTGGTGGCGTCCACATTCGCGGGATCCCCCTCCAACCACCCCACCCAACTCTGCCCAGCCACTTGCGGATCCTTCGCCACCACCGCAAACCCCTGCACCACGGTCTTGCTCCCACCAAAGAACCCCGCCTGCGGCATCGTCACCACCTCGGGCTTCTGCTTCTTGCCCACCGCAGCCTTCTGCGGCTCCAGCGCCAGCGCGCGCAGCGCCACCCCCTTGCCCGCCGGATTCTTGATGACCCACCCGCCGTTCTCGACCATCTGCGCGGCGTCGCTCTGCCACAGCACCCACACCCGCTGGCCGCTCAGTTGCCCGTCGGCGCTCTGCCAGTCGTGCGCGATGACCGCCGGGTTGGTCGGGTTCGGGTTCTGGCCGTTCGCGCCGTCGCTCACCACCAGTTCCAGCGGTTTGCCGCCTTCGGTCAGGCACGCCTTGGCACCGGAGTCGCACGCATGCCCCCACGGGCAGCTATCGGTGGCGAAGCACCCGGTGGTGCTATCGCAGCTATCCAAGGTGCACGGCAGCTTGTCGTCGCACACCACCGGCGCGCCCTTGCACACCCCGGCTTCGCAGCCGTCGGCCGACGTGCACGCGCTGCCGTCCTCACACGCCTTGCCTGTGGTCGCGTTGGTCCACGCCGTCTGCGAAACCAGGGGCTTGCACTCCTTGCAGCCGAGGTCGCTGCTGGCATTGGCGGCGACGCAGACCCCGCCGATGACGCAGTGCGTCTCGGGGATCGGCGCCGCGCAGGCTCCCGCCTTGCACTGGTCCTGTGTACACGGCAATTTGTCCTTGGTGCAGGCGACGCCATCGGTCAGTGGCGGATTGCTGCACCCGGTCTTGGCGTCGCATTGGTCGGCGGTGCACTCGTTGCCGTCGCTGCACTTGGCATTGTCCGGAGTAAAAACACAGCCCTTCTTGGCATCACAGACGTCGAGGGTGCAGCCCACCTTGTCGTCACACAGGCTGTCGGTCGCCGCGCCGGCCATTGCGCACGCGCCTTTGCCGTCGCAGTGCTCCACCGTGCACGCGATGCCGTCTGCGCCTTCGCAGGTCGCGGTCACCGGCTTGGGCACCCCGATGCACCCGAGCCCCGCGTCGCACACGCCGGTCATGCACAAGCCACCTTTGTCGGCGCACTTGCCGTTGTCTGGGTTGTGCGTACACAGGCCCTTGCCGTCGCAGACATCGACCGTACACACCGTGGCGTCGGCCGTACAAGACGTGTCCTTGGGCAAATGCGTCCACGCGGTCTGGCTGGTCTGCGGCGCGCAGGCCTGGCACGGGTTCTTGGGGTCGACCTCGTCGGCTTGGGCGCATTTGCTGTCGGCCTCGACGTAGCAGGTGTTCGGCTTGGGCCCCTTGCTCTGGCACACGCCCTTGCTGCACTTGCCGAGCAGACACGGCGCCCCGGCCTCGCAGGCGGTGTTGTCCGACAGCGTGGTCGGCGCGGTCTTGGTGTTGCCCGGGTCGCAGATGACACACGGCGCCGCCGGGTCGATGGGCAGGTTGGCGCCAAAGCAGGTGGGCTTGCCGCCGACGTCGATGAGGCACGCATTGCCCTTGACCTTGGCGCCGCCGCATTTGCCCGCGCCGTCGCAGGTTTCGTCGGTGCATTCCAGGGTGTCTCCCGTACACGCCACGCCCGCAGAGACCGGCGACCACGCCGACTGGCTGACCCCAGGGGCGCACTTCTGGCAGGGGTTCTTGGGGTTGACGGTGCCGCCTTGCATGCAGATGCCGTCGATGTGGCAACTGTCGTTGGCCACTTTGTCGTGGCCGCACGCGCCCTTGCCGTCGCATTGCTCGATGGTGCAGGCCTTGCCGTCGTCTTCGGTGCACGCGGTGCCGGCCGCGGTGGGCGCGTGGCCGCAGGCCCCTTTGCCGTCGCATTTGTCGTCGGTGCACGGCTTGCCGTCGTCTTTGCAGGCCAACTCGGTGCCCATGTTGCTCCAGCCGGTCTGGCTGACGGCCGGGTTGCAGCCGACGCACTCTTCCTTTTCTTTGAGGGTGCCCTTCTTCCAGCACTGGCCGTCAAACGCGCAGTTGTCGGCCGGGATGGCGTGGGTGCAGGCGCCCTTGGCGTCGCAGACGTCGGGCGTGCAGCCGAACTTGTCGTCGGGGCAGGGGCTGCCGGCCGGACGGGGCGACCAAGCGGTCTGCGATTGCGTGGGGTTGCACAGGCGGCATTTGGCGTCGTCGCCGCTGGCCGGGTCGCTGGCGCTGGTGGCGTGGCAGGCGCCGGCAATCAAACACTGATCCTTGTCGACCAAGGGCACCAGCGGCACGTTGCACTTGCCGGCGGCGTCGCATTGGCCGCTTGTGCAGGGCAGGGCGTCGCCGTCTTCGCAGAGCGTGTCGGTCGCCGCGTTGACCAGCTTGCACAGCTTCTCTACGCACTTGGCCGCTTGGCAGGTGGTGGCTTTTCCGGCCGGCGACCACAGCGAAGCCGCGCAGTCGGTGTCCGCCGCGCAGTCCTTGTCGTCGGGCGAGACGCACACCTTGTTCTTGCACAGGCGGTTGGCGCCGCACTGGCTGTCCTGGGTGCAGCCGACGTTGGGTCCTTCGACGCCGCACGCCGCGATAACAAACAGCGCGAGCGCCGCAAGGGCCGCCCACCGCAAGGCGCGCCGAGCCGCGCCGCTTTCGTCGTTCCTTTCCATCTGCACCACACCGTCGCCGCGGATGCCCGCGCGCGCAAAACCGCGCAAGGGTAGCAAAGTGCCGCCAGCGGGCAAGATTTGCGACGGGCAGCGGGCGCATCTGCGTCAGGGCCAGCGCGCAACCCCGCAACGGGGTCCGGCGGCAGCGCTGAAGGTCGGTCGCTCTACGGTTTTCGTAAACTGTCCAGCTCAGCCCGCAGGCGCGCGATTTCCGCTTCGGCGGCCATCCTCAACTCCGCCTCCGCCTGCGCCCGAAGCCTCTGCGCCGCATCCGATTCTTCGGCGGTCGGCACCAACTGCGCACCCGCGGCATCGGTCGCAAGCCGCAAGCGCCGGCCGTCGCCGGTTCCGACCTCGACCAACCAGGCGCCGAGTTCAGCGCTGAACGCCGGCCCGCGTCCCGCGTACACCCGATCGAAGCGCCCCTCGACCGCCCGGAACACCTGCAGCGCGACGCGATCCTTGGTGCGGGGATGCAGGTCGTGCTCCGGGTCGTAGATGATCAACTCCTTGCAGCCCAACTGGTGATATTTCGGCGGGTTGTCGGCGTAGTCCTTGCGCCAGTCCGTGGACACGACCTCCAGCGCAACCCGCGGGGCCTCGTGGTCCGGTTTCCACAAGTCGAAACACGTCGGCCACGGTACAGGCACGCGATCAAACAGGGCGACATCGGGCGAAATCTGCACATTCGGCTCGTGCGGCACCCAGCGGATGAACACGTTCTCTACCACCTCCGCTGTGGTATGGCCGCGCTCTGCCAGCCAGCGGAGCAGCGTCGCATAGAACACGCTGCGAACCTTGCTGTGGTGCAGTGTTTCGCCTTCGTCGTCCGCTTCGAACAAGTACCACCGGCTCCAGTCGAAACCGGCCTTGGCGTCGGCGACGCCCGTTGTTCGGGTAGCGCGGTTAGGCTGGCGCGAGCGCTCCCTGGCGGCGGCGGGCATCGCGACCTCTGGCGGCCTCCTCGGGCCTGGCAAGCAGGGTACGCGGGGGCGTTCCGCGGGGTCAAGGTCGAACAGCCGGCGGCGCGCCAGCGGTTGTCGCCTCCGCCACCTCCGGCTATCCTGCCCTCGCGCCTGAGTGGTCGCGGGTTTTCGCCGCCACCCACGCGCCGCGCGGAGACCCTGCAATGACCGCCACCCTTTCGGAGAACGGCACCCTGCGCCTGCCGCGCCCCGCGCGCGCGGCCTTGGGCACGCACAAAAGGGCCGTCGAATTGTGTGGCTCGCAGATTGTGGTGCGGCCGGCACAATCCTCGCCCGCGACCGCGCCACAGTTCGACATCGACGCCGCCATCGCGCAAGCCGGTGAGGCGTTTCGCTTGTCGCCCGCGCGGCCGCATGCGATGGGGTTCATCGACCAAAGGGTGCAGGTCATCGGGCCGCACCTGCCGGACAACTGCAAGCCAGAATCCACGACGACGACGGAAACCTGATGGCCGCGACACGTAGCCCGCCTGGCCATGCGTTCGCGGTCGCCGGGCCGTCTGCCTGCGGGTACGGCCCCTCAGGGCCCGGAAATGATTTACTCAATCATTCCTTGGGCCCGTTTGCTTGCTCAGTGGGTCGCCAGCTGGCCGACCAAGGGTCCGACTCGCGGCTCCGTCCTGATGTGAGAGTGATCGACTTCTTGTT
>VGRO01000322.1 GCA_016875335.1 Deltaproteobacteria bacterium
ACTTGGGCCGGGTTGCGGATGACCGCGATCAGCTTGCGCCGCCCGCCACATGGGCATTTTTCAACGGAAAAACCGAACGCCCGCCGGAGCGCCTCAGCCCAGAGCAGTTGCCGACGCGCCGTTCGCCGACGCAGCCGCTGCCGACCTCCTTGCGGTGGACGGAAGCGTCGAGGGCCCCGACACGGCTCCGCCCGACGCAGGCATCCTCGACGCAGGCATCCCCGACGCCGGGCCCGACGCATGCCCGCCGACGCCCGCGTGCCAGCCCTTCCCGTTGCTCGTCGTCACGCCCGCGCAGCCCCAGGCCGGTCAGCCCGCGACCGCCAGCGCCTACGACCTGCCCGGCTGGACCTACGTCGACGTCGCGTGCAAGGGCGCGTGCGGCCAGGTCCAAGGCCAGTGGCTGGGCGTGCAACCCTTGCCGGGCGGCGGCTTCCATTGGCAGTGGTCGCTGGTCTTCCCCAACGGTGGCGCCTGGCAATGCGCGTTCACAGCCGAGAGCGGCGCCAAGACCATCGCCACCCAGGCCGTGACGGTGCAGGGGCCGGCGTGCGTCGAACCGCCGTCCGCAGGCCTGGTGACGGCCAAAAGCGGGCAGTTCTGGCTCGCCGGCAAGCCGTTCCGTTTCGTCGGCGTCAACGCGCGCGGGCTGGTGCACTACGGCGGCAAGGACCTGCTGCCCTACGCCGACGCGGGCCACGTCGAATTCACGCTGCAGGCGGCCAAGGCCATTGGCGCCAAGGTCGTGCGGGTTTTTGCCGCCAACGAAAAACAGGACCACCCGATCAACGTGCAGCGCCTCAAGACCGCCCTCGACGCGGCCCAGGCGCACGGGCTGAAGCTCATCGTCGCCATGACCGACTACTACCCGACCGGGTTCTTCCCCAAGGGCGACGCCAAGTTCTACTACAAGGACCCCTCGGGCTACGATGTGCTGAAGCCGGAGTTCTTCACGCCGGTCAACGGCAACTGGCAGTCCAACTACGCGCCGTGGTTCAAGTTTGCCCTTCCCGCCGTCCAGGGTCACCCGGCGCTTTTCGCGTGGGAGCTGGGCAACGAGATCAAGTCGCCCACGCAGCCCGGGCAGTTCGTCCAGTGGGCCAAGCAGCTCGCCGCCGCGTGGAAGACGATCGATCCGACGCACATGGTCACGGTCGGCCTCATCAGCACCAAGTCGGCCGCGCTCGACGACGCCCTGGCCAAGGAGCTCTACGCCTCGCCGCACATCGACTTCGCCACCATCCACGCCTACGACGGCAGCGACGCCGAGGACGACAGCGCGGTCGCGAAGGCGCTGGGCAAGCCGTTCGTGGTCGAGGAGGCGGGGTTCGCGGGCGCCAACCGTGGCCCCAAGGTCGACGCCGACATCGGCAAATGGGTCGGCAAGGGCGCCGCGGGCTACCTGCAGTGGGGCTTCATGGCCACGCCGTACGACAACGGCGACGGCGACAGCACGTTTGGCATGGACAAGGTGCTGGGCACGCACATGCAGGACTGGGACGCGCTGTCGGAGGTGTACCTCAAATGGGCGAACAAGCTGTGATGCGCGCGGGCGAGGCCCGGACCCGTGTGGCAGGTGGAAGCGCTGTTCAGTCGGCGACCGAGATGCCGAGGATGTCTTGTACTGCGGAAATTGCGACCGAGCGGGGCTTTCAAAATCAGCCGGCTGCGCCGGACAGGGACAGGCGCAGGCACAGGGTCAGTGTCGGACGTGGGCGTTCGTGCGAGGGATTTGCTTGGGACCTCCCAGGCTTACCGGGCTACTTCGCCAACAACCGTCGCATCGCCGCCCAAACCTGCGGGTCGCCCAACACATTGGCGTGCGAGCTGTCCGAACTCGACAGCACCTCAACCTCGCCGCGCCATCCTGCGGCCAGCGCCTCGCCATGGGCAGGCGGCACGACGGAATCGCGCCCCGCCAGCACCAAAAGTGCCGGAGCTGTCACCCGGGCCGCGCGGGCCAAGGAGTCAAAGCGGTGGCGAAGGAGTAGGTCCGTCGGTAGGTACGGGAAACGGCGCCGCGCGACGGCGGCGATGCTGTCGTAGGGCGTGATGAGGACGACAGCGCGCACCGGCCGCTCGGCTGCGACATGCAGGGCAACGCCGCTGCCAAGGCTGCGACCGGCGATGGCGACGACCGTGGGGTCAACGTCGCCGCGGTGCACGACCCAATCGTGGATGGCAAGGGCGTCGGCCATGAGTTCGGGCTCGCCAGGCGAGCCGGGATTGCCGCCGTAGCCGCGGTAGTTCACCGCCAATACCGACCAGCCGGACAAACGGCCAACCCAGCCGACGACGCCAGAGACCTCCTCGGCGTTGCCGCCAAAATACAACAAGATTGGCATGCGCTGGTCGGGCGGCGCCGACTCGGGCCGGGCGAGCCACCCGCGCAGTGCAAGACCGGGCGCCACCGGTACTTGCACGGCCTGCACCCGGACCTGTGGCGCGAAGGGCTCGCCGATGGGCGCGGCAGGGGCCGGAAACAGAAGCCATTCCTGCCCGAGCCACAGCGTCACGGTCAGGACAAGCCACAGCCCAACGAGCATGGCGGCCATGCGCGCAAGGCGACGGCGCCAGGCGAACGTCGTGCGCTGCGGCGGCGCGACTTCGGTCATTATCGGCTGGCGAGCTCCGCAATGACCGCAACGATGCCATCCGCGACCCGCGTCAGGCGGTCGAAGTCGACGGTTTCGGGCAGGTCGCTGTGACGGTGGTAGTGCTCGTTCCGATACGTTGGCGCATCGGTGACGAGGATGCCCGGGTAACCCACGTCCCAGAATTCCGCATGGTCGGAGTAGTCGATGCCCGGCACCCAGCGCGGCGCGGCCAGGCCCTCGCTCGGCACAGAGGCGTGGCGGCGGAACGTGCCGACGACGTCGCGCAGCCGCAGCCAGTCGCGCGCTCGGCCGACAAAAGCGATGAAGTTGCCCTCCTTCGGGAAGAACCAGTCGAGCAGCGGCGGGTAGCGCTGGCAGGGGTCGTCGCAGAAATAGCCGATGGCGTCCAGGACGACAACGTCCGTTAGACGGTCGCCGCGCGCTGCGAACTGGCGGGCCGCAATCCGGCTGCCCATGAGCGGGCTGCGGAACCAGGGCGGCTCCTCGTTGACGAACGCCACCAGCCGCACCGTGCGAGCGAGCGGGCGCGACCCGATAGACCGCGCGAATTCCAGTAGGACCGCCACCCCAGATGCGTTGTCGTCCGCACCAGCGCTGCGCTCGACCGAGTCGTAGTGTGCCCCCAACAGCACGACCTCTTGAGGTCTTGAAATGCCGCGCCGTTCAGCGACGACGTTGCGCACCACCAGGCCGCGGCATTCGTAGCCGACCGCGCTGACGGCCCAGCCCGCGGAACGCAATTCGCCCTCTATGTGGCGCGCGGCAAGCTCGAGGCGGTCGGGCCGGTGGACGTGGCGCTCTCCGATGGTCGACGCGAGGTGGACAACGTCGTGCCGCAGCCGCTCTTGGCGGGCGAGCTGATGCTTGGAGAGCGTCGGCAGCGGACCCGTCGCCGACTGCCCAGGCATCGTCGTCAGCAGGAACGCGACCGCAACTCCACTTGCGGCGAGGAGCGCCAACATCGCCATCACCCGCAGCGGCAGCGCCAGCCAGTCGCGCAGCGTCGCAGGGGCCAGCTTCATGGCGACTCCTCGGGTTCCGGCACGGTCGCGTCGACCGGGCGTTGGGGACCCGGTGCCTATTGGATGGCCCAGGTACCAGGATCACGTGCGGACGCGGGCTGCAGTTAGAGGGCACAGCGCGGGTAGTCTGACTGTCCAATGTTCTGGCGTCTACTCCGAATTCGCCGGGAGCGGGGTCAATTCGCGCATCCCCCCGCACGCTTGCGTTCCCGTCAACCTGCAACTGACCCCACCGGCCGGTACGGCTCTTCCGGGACCAGGTGGCTGATGAAGTGCTTCATGTAGAACACGGGGATGAACCACTGGGTGCCCCGCTCCGCAGGAAACACATAGAGGCCGAGCGCGATGGCGACGAGGTAGAACACGAACGCGATGGGCCGCCGCAGGTAGAAGGGCGCGCTGCCCAACACCGCCGTCCCAAGCAGCAGGTAGCCCCAGGAGCCGGCGAAGAAGCTCCAGCCGTAGGTCGCCGGAAACGCCGTCCACATCAGCAGCGGCATGTAGAAGTGCGCGGCGGACCAGCGCAGGTGATTGGCGAGGCTGCGCCGCTCGGGCCGGTGCCACCAGCGCTTGGCGCTCGACGTGCCGTTGGTGACCACGCCGCCGGTGATGTCGAACACCAGCCAAACGGTGACTGTGATTTGCCAGGCACTCCAGCCCAGGTCTCCGAGCGCAATTGCGACAGCGGCGGCGGCCGTCAGGGTCAGTGCGGCGCCGAGTTGGACGACAAGCTCTGCGGTGGTCAGACCGGGGCCGAAAAGCACGTCGATGAAGCCGCCAAACCCGGCGCGGCGGGCGGGAATGGCCCAGTCGATGGGGGCGTGCGCGGACATCTTGCCTCCTGCTGCAATCGAAAACCCGGTACCGGTTCGGTGCGCTACTAACTAGTGGACTGGTACGCGCCAATTGGCCGTGTCCGGACATTGGGCAGAGCCGCGACCCGGCCCAAGCGGACGCGCGCAAGCAACCGTCGGAGCAAGCACAAGGGATAGGAACCGCAAACAAGGTTGGCCCCGAGGCCGCGCCGGCCGAAACCGGCTTTGCGCCCCGCCGGACCCTCCGGCGACCGCGCGATCGCCATCCTG
>VGRO01000323.1 GCA_016875335.1 Deltaproteobacteria bacterium
TCCGGCCGCGGCTGCGGCCGGACGCGGGGGTGAGCGCGCATGGGCGCGCGAGGGGGCTGCGAGCCCCCTTCACGCAACGAGCAGCTAGTAGGCGAAACCGATTGAGGAATTGTTGTGGCATCACGGCCCGTATCCCGGTGCGAATTTGGGGTTTCGCCTACTAGTACAGGCCCATCAGTCGCACGAAAAACCCGCCATCGTCGGCGGTGGTGCGGATGTCGCCAGCCGGACCCTGCACGATCCGGCTGAAGTTGTAGCCGGCACCGACGCGCACGGCCTTGGCGAACAAGTACGCCAGCTCGACGAGTGCGCCTTGACGCGACTCCTCGACGAGCGGCGTGGTCAGGTAGCGCCATTCGGCGGCGAGGTCCAGTTCCGAGGTGGCGTGCCAGCCCAGCCGCAAGATGCTGAGGATCTTCTCGCTGGCGATGTCCAGACCGTAGTCTGCAAAGCGCTCGGTGCCATGTTGCCACGCGATCTTGGGCGAGAACTGCAGGCGATACGGCGCCTCGAACGCCGGCTCCAAGCTGGCAATCCACTTGTCGCTGTGCAGTTGCGCGCCCTGGTTGTCGTTGCTGGGACGCTGTTCGACCAGGCGCGTGACCTTGCCGAGCATGTTCAGCCAGTTGCTGGTGATGGGCCGGTAGGCCAAGGCCAGCGTGGTCTCAATGGCCTCCGCTTCAACGCGATCGTGGGTCTGGTCCTGGGTGCGCGCGATGTGGGCGCGACCGAAAAGCGTCCACTCCTTGCCGATGGCCATTTGGGCGTTGTTCAGGCTGAGAATCTGCACCTTGCGCAGTCCGCCCGCCGAGGCGTCGCCCTGATCCAGGCGCACCTCTTGCCGCGTGGTCGCCTTCCACCACGCGCCGGCCAGCCACTCGGCGCCCACGCTGAGCGCGTCGCGGCCAAGCGCGCCCGACGGTCCGCTGAACACCTGCTGCCGCTCGTAGCCGGCGTCGAGCGTCAGGCCCGTGCCGATCAGGAACCGCTTGCCGACGCCCATGACCGCCCGGTTCTGGGCGCCCGAACCGAGCGCGTCCAATTGGTACTCGGCAAACGCGCGGCTCAACTGGTCCTTGCCGTAGCGGGTCTCGGCGCCGACTACCGTAGCACTGGTCGGCCGGCCGGTCTGCAATGTGTCTTCGAGACGCTGTTGCGCATAGAGCGACGTGTCCTTGTCGATCCAGGTGCGCAGGCCCGCCGCGGTGGAATTCTGGCCCGCCCAGCCCAGGCGTTCGGTCAGGGTCAGCGCAAGGGTCTTGTCGAGCTTGTATTCGGCGCCGAACGACGAGATCAGTCGGTCACCCCAGCTTCGGACGAGCGCCGGATCGCCCAGCGCCACCACCTGCTGATCCAAACGCAGCGTCAGGCGTTCGGTGGCGCGCCAGCCCAAGCCGGCGCTCACACCCGCCGCGTGGGCGCCGGCCGCGGTCTGGTTCGCGGGATCGAGCGACAGACCCCAGGAGGCGGCGACCTGACTGGTCCAGCGCGGGTCGAGCTTGTGGGTGTCCTGGACCACCAGGCTGTGGCGGTTCAGGGCCGCGAAGCTGCTCGCCGCAGGCGGGGTGTACAGGCCGACACCGCCGAAAAGCGGACCCTGGGCCTCGCTCATCAGGCCATCGTAGCGCAGGGTCAGCGCGTTGCGCGGGCTGACCGCAAGGTTGACGTCGCCGCCAAAGCGCTGCTGCGCCTGCTGGGCGATGACACCGCCGGTCTGCAAGCCGGGCGCGATCCACTGCCACCAGGCGCGCACCCGACCGGGTCCGGTGCCGGCGAGATCCACCGGGGTGTGGCCCTTGGGCAGGTCCGCGGGCTGGGGCTGGCCTGCGAAGTCGCCGAGATGGACGTCGATCTGCGCCTTGACGCCGTGGCCGGACGCCGGTTGGGCGAGCGGCGACACACCTTTGGGGGCTGCAAACGACAGGCCGCCGTCGTCGGACACCGACAACAGGGTGTCGCGGCTCTGCGTGTAGGCCCATTCGACGCTGGCCCTGCTGGTCTTGCCGACCTGGACCGTGACGTCGGCGCCGACGGCCCGATACGCGGCTGCCGTCTCGCCGCGGCCCTCCTGCACGTAGCTGGCGCCCACGCTCACCGCGCCGGACGCCACGCTCTGGCGGACCTGACCGCCAAACGCCGCGTCGTCGCCGCTGACCGCCCCGCGCGCCTCGTACAGCACTTCCAGCGTCACCGGTTGGCCATTCCAGGTCGCGTGCTGGCCGCCGAGCGCCATCTGGCCGAGCGCCAGGCCGCCGTCGACGGCGCTGGTGACCGGCGACTTGAACAGGATGCGGCCCTCGCGGTAGTCGATGGTGTAGTCGTTGTTGCGGGCCTGGGGCAGCCGGAGCAGTTCCAGGCCGCTCTGGCGGTCGCGCACCACCAGTTCGATGCGCTCGCTGCCTTCGATGACGTCGCGGGCGGACAGGTAGAACAGCGACCCGCCGGTGCCGCGCAGGACGTCGCTGCGGCGCGCAATCAGTCGGTCCTGCTGGGCGCCGAACGCCACCACCTTGGTCGTTTCGCCCGCGGCGAGCTTGGGCGACAACTCCACGCGCGCGCCGTACAGCGCCCGGTCGTACCGGAGCAGTTCAATGCCTTGGATCTGGGCGCGCAAGTTGCCGACCTGGAGCTTGCCCTGTTCGGCCTCGACGAGCACATACAGCTTGCCGCGCGACTGCACATCTTGGGTCTGCAGCGAGGCGTCGCCGTACACCGGATAGAAGCGCGTGGGGTCGATCAGGTTGGTCGCGAAGTCGCCCAACTGCGGGTTCTTGCTGGTGTCGACGTGCGCCGTGAAGCGCAGGTCCTTCAGCCCAAGGTACTGGCCGGCGATGCGGCCCTTGGCGTACAGCGCGCCGCGGCCGAGGATTTGGGCGCTGCCCACCTGCCAGGCGCCGTTGGTCCATCCCAGGCTGCCGCCGTCGCGTTCGATGTCGACCAGGTGGGCGGCGACGTGGCTGACCGAACTGTCGGCGACGGCCAGCAGGAACAGCGCCTTGTCCTTGACCGTGACGTTGCGCTGCACAATTGCCTTGTTGCCGCGCGGGTCGGTGCTGGTGACCGTCAGCGTGCTCGGGCCGACCGGCAGGGGCACCAGGGCGTAGAACGAGCCGTCGGCCGCCACCGGCAGTTCCTGGGCGCCGACGTGGACCTTGTTGCCGGGTCGGGTCCGGCCGCGCAGGGCGAGTTCTGGCGCGCTGAAGTCCATGCCGGCCGGTGGCAGCCACACCTGGAAGTCGGCGGCAGCGGGCAGCGCCGTCTCCGTCGTGCCTTCTGCGAGGTTGATGGTGGACTCGCCGCCGACAGTGGCGGTGCGCTTCTTGCCGGATTCGGCAGCGCGGCTGTCGGCCGCCAGGCCATCGAGCAACTCTGCACCGAACTCTGAGACGTCGCGCCCCGCGCTTTGTGGCACGGTCGGGGTCGCGGCGGCGCCCGGCCGCGCAGGCGGCGGGTTGCGCACCCAGATCGCCGCCGGCCCGTCGCCTTTTTGCCACAGCAGGCGCGCCGGCTTGCCGCCGGGCAGGACCAGTTCGGCCGGCAACGCGTCGGGCTTGCCGACCAGTTTGTCGTCCAGCCACAGACCGGAGGGCACGGCGAACCGCTCGCTCGTGGGCTCGCTCGACGCCGTGTTGGCCGGCCGCCAGCGCAGTTCGATGCGGTGCGGGCCGATCGCGGCCCGACCCGGCTTGCTGTCGGCTACCGCGGCGCCGACCCCAAAGACGATCATCTTGTCGCGCGGCGCGCCTTCGTTGGCCAGGATCTTGTCCACGGTGCGCGCGGCCTTTTCGCTGCGTGCCAAGCCGTCGCCGGGGCCTTCGTCGTGCACCGTGACCACGGCGATGCGATTGGCGTCCAGGCGGGTGTCGCCCTTGATGGTCGCAGCCAACTTGCCCAGCCACTCCATGGCGCTGTCGGTCAACAGCGCCCGGTCGTCATAGAGGGTGGCGCGGACGTTCTTGTCGGGTTCGCCCGCGGGCAGCAGTGCCGTGCCGGTCGAGGCAAGCACCACGGTCATCGGCGCAGACCGCCAGCCGGCCAGCCCGCCGGTGTCGTCTTGCAGCACCTCCAGGGCCAATCCGTATGTGCCAGCCGGCAGGCCGACCGCGCTCGGGGCCCATAGGAAGTTGCCGGGCACAGGCAGCGTCAGGCTCGACCGCGCCATGACGGTACCGCGGGCATCGACGAGCACCAGAGCCGCAGAGCGGGCATCGGCCGGAACCCCCAGGACCGACAACATCATCTGGCCCAGCACCCTGCCGCCGCCGAGCGGCACCGGCACCGCGGGCGCCCCGAGCTGAGCCGAGCCGGCCCGGCCGACGAGCTCCGTCGCACCGATCCTGAGACCGCGGGCGGTCACGGCCAGCGCCAGTCCTGCGGCGGCAGGCGGTGCCGGTGCGACGAGGGCGGGTTCGGGCTTGGGTGGCGGGGCGGGCTCAGCCTTGGGCGCAGGGACTTCGGCCCTTGGCGCAGGTGCTTCTGGCTTGGCTGCAGGTGCTTCTGGCTTGGCTGCGGGTGCTTCGGCCTTGGGTGCGGGTGCTTCGGCCTTGGGTGCGGGTGCTTCAGGTTTGGGTGCCGGCGCGGGCAGCGGGACCGCCGGGGCGGCCTCGGGTTCTGCCGCTTTGGGTGGTGCAATCGGTGGCGGGGCCGGCGGGGAAGGGCTGGCCGCGGCGGGGGCGGGCGCC
>VGRO01000324.1 GCA_016875335.1 Deltaproteobacteria bacterium
ACGGCGGCGATCACCAAGAACGGCCCGAACGGCAGCGCGAGGTGGCGCGCCGACTGCAGGCCCCGTTCCGCCAGCACCGTGGCGCGGCGCCGAACCGCCACGGTCGCTGCGGCAAAAAGCAGCCCCTGGAGCGCCGCGGCCAAGATGACCGCCGGAAGCGCTGCCACCCCGAGCAGCGCACCGATGCCGGCAAGAATGTAGGCGTCGCCGAGGCCCAGCCCCTCGCGGCCGGTCAGCCGACCATACCCCCAGCTGATCAACGCGAACCCGGCGCCACCCGCCAACGCGCCGATGCCTGCGAGTTGCCAGGGCACGCCGCGCACATCGCCAACGGCAGCCGCAAGGACAAGGCCAGCCAGAGGCAGCGGCAGCGAAAGCGCGTCGAACACCTCGAACCGATCGGCGTCGATGAGCGCGATGGCCAGCCAGGTGAAAACAAAGGCCTGTTCGCCGCACATGGCGACCACGGGCTGCCACGGCACGGGTTCGGCGCCCAGAATCGACGGCAGCCACGGAGCGCCGACTGCGAGCGACAGGACCGCCGCAGTCGCCTCGACGGCAGGATAGCGCGGCGAGATCGGTGCCCGGCACGATGCGCAGGCACCGCGCAGCAAGATCCACGACAGCACTGGGATGTTGTGCCAACCGGCGATGGGTACAAGGCACTGCGGGCAGCGCGAACGCGGCCGAACCACCGACAGACCGGCCGGCAACCGATACACGACCACGTTGAGGAACGAGCCCCACAGGCTGCCCCACAACAGCAGGGTCGCGGCAGCAAAGGCGGCGAGGGTCATGGGCAGCGCGAGCACCGGCACCTCCGCGTTCAGGGTAGCGCGGTCGCGGGCGAGCGGGCAACGCGGGTGTGCGCATCGACAGCACGCGGCGACGGCCAACGAGCCCGGCCGGCCGCAGTTCACGACAGGTGGGCGTGGCGCGCGGATGGAGGCGAATCGGCAAGGTGCGGGACGAACCGGCGGGCTTCCGGGTCAAGGCGCGGCGGTTTGCTGGGTTGCGCGCGGTTCAGCGGCCCACCGCGGGCACGCCGTCCGCGTTCGTGAACAAAGGTGGACGAAGTGCCGACCTGCGCATAGACTTGCGCCCTCTGGGCCGGCTGCGCTTCCCCCGCAGCAGGAATTCCATCGGCCGTTCACGGCGTTTTGCCACAAGCCAGGTTGCCCGCCACGTCGACCACCACCGACCGTGTCTACGTGTACCTCGGTCGCCCCGCGCTGCGGTGGGCGGCCTGGGCGTGCGTGCTTGTGTGCGCGGCGTGCCTGCCCGGCAAGCGCGACAACACTGCGCTGGACAGCGCTACATCGAAGGCGGACATCGCCTCAGGCGACCTCGGCAAGGTCAAGACCGTGGACACCGCGATCGATGGCCCGCCAAGGGATGGCCTGGACAGCGCCGACGCTCCGCAAGACGTCGCGGCCGAAGTCGCCCCGGACGCCGTCGTGGCGGAGATCGCGGTGGACACGCCGGTGGCCCTCGGCGGGTGCACCACCGACACGCAGTGCAATTCCTTGCCTTTTGGACCGTGCGCGATCGGCGTGTGCAACCTCGACAACGGCTTGTGCTTCGCCAAGGATCTGCCGGACGACGCGGCGTGCGCGGGCGACAAGTGCACCGCAAAGGCCAAGTGCGCGGCGGGCAAGTGCGGCGGCACTCCCCTTGCGTGCAACGACGGCAACGCGTGCACCATCGACGCCTGTGACCCGGGCCTTGGCTGCGGGCACGTCGCGCTCCACGGTCTCGCCTGCGACGACGGGTTCAAGTGCACCGAGAACGACTTTTGCACGGCAGGCGTGTGCATCGGCAAGGCCAAGAACTGCGACGACGGCAACGTGTGCAGCCACGACGTTTGCGATCCGGCGACCGGCGCCTGTGCGGCGCTCGCCCTGCCCAAGGACAATACCGTCGTGTGCGGCAACGGGGACAAGCCCTGCCAGTCGCCAGGCAAGTGTGACGCCACCAAGAATTGCGTGACCAAGAACAAGTGCGACGACGGCAACCCGTGCACCGACGACCTGTGCGGGGCTGGCGAGGACTGCCTGCATCTGGGAAAGACCACGCCCTGCACGCCTGCAGGTGCCAGCGACGACCCCTGCAAACCTGGCGTGTGCACGTGGCCCGCGGACGGCGTGGGCTTGCCCACCTGTGTCACCAAGGTCAAGTGTGAAGACAAGCTGTGCAACCAGACCGGGTGCAACAAGACCGGGCTGTGCAGCTACACCAAGCTCGAAACCGGCCCTTGTGACGACGGCGACCCGTGCACCGCCGACAGCACCTGCGCAAAGGGGCAGTGCAAGGCGGGCGCGACCTTGTCCTGCGACGACGGCAACCCGTGCACCAGTGAATCGTGCACTGCGGAATTGGGTTGCGTGGCCAAACCAGTCGCCACTGCGGCCAGTTGCAACGACGGCGACGGCTGTACCAGCGAAGACGTCTGCTCCGCCGGAAAGTGCGCGGGCAAGCCCATCGCCTGCGACGACGGCAACGCGTGCACCAAGGACACCTGCGATCCAGCGACGGGCTGCAAGCACGACGCGGGCGAGGACGGCGCGACCTGCCCAGGAGGCGCTTGCAAGGGGGGCCAATGCGTCAAGTGATGCCCCGGCTCGGCCTGCTGTGGGCCGTCGCGACCGGCGCGTGCAGCGACCCTGCTTCTGGAGGCGACGTCGCACCCGCCGAAGACGCCGCCACCGAGGACGCCGCGGCGACCGAAACGACCGACGCCGCTGGACCAGACAGCGAGGACGCGGTGCCGCCAGACGGCGGAGCGGCAGACGCGCCCGACGGCGGCAAGCCCGATGTCAAACCCCCAGTCGATGCAGCCCTGCCCTCCAAAGGCTGTGCCGGCAACGACGACTGCTCTGGACTGGTGCTGACGACCTGCCAAGCGCCCCAGTGCAACAAGGAAACCGGGCTGTGCCAATTCGTGAACTTGCCCGACGGAGCCACCTGCCCCGACGCGGCAGGCGACCAGTGCAAGGTCGGCGCCGTCTGCAAGGCCGGTGCGTGCACCTACGGCTTGAAAGCCTGCGACGACGGCAACCCGTGCACGGACGAAAACTGCCAGGCCGACAGCGGGTGCAGCAGTAAGAAAGTCGCCAACAAGCTGTGCACCGACGGCAACGCGTGCAGCGTCGGAACGACTTGCGTGGACGGCGCGTGCAAGGCCAAGTCGCAGTTGGCCTGCGACGACAAGAACGTATGCACAGTCGACAGTTGCGACGCCAAGGTTGGATGCGTCCACTTGCCCGCGGTCGATGGCGCAGCGTGCGACGACGGCGACGTGTGCATCGAGAGCGAGTCGTGCTTCGACGGCAAATGCGTGGGCAAGCCCAAGGTGTGTTTGAGCGGCACGACCCAGTGCAAGTTGAGCAAGTGCGTCTCGAAGAACAACCAAGGCTGCACGGAAGCCGCGCTGGTCGGCCTGCCGTGCGACGATGGCAAGCCGTGCACCGCCATCGACATCTGCGACAGCGCCGGCAGTTGCGTTGGTACGCCGCTCAGTTGCGACGACAAGAACCCGTGCACCGACGACAGTTGCGACGACAAGACCGGGTGCAAGCACGCGCCGAACACCAAGCCCTGCGGCGGCAGCGACGCATGCGCCACCGCCGGCACCTGCACGGCCGGCAAGTGCACTACAACGCCTGTCAACTGCGAAGATGGCAACCTGTGCACCGAGAACAGTTGCGACAAGTTGCTGGGGTGCAAGGCGAAATTCGTACCGTCCGCCTGCTTCGACGGCAACATCTGCACCGAAAACGACGCCTGCGACAACGGTGCGTGCAAGCCCGGCACGCCCAACACGTGCAACGACGGCAACGGCTGCACCACCGATACCTGCGATGTCACGGCCGGCTGCGCCCAGTCGCCCGCGGCCTACGGCGCAGACTGCGGCGGCGGCAAGAAATGCGCCGTTGGGCTGTGCCTCGCGGACGACTGCGGCGATGGCTGGTGCGCAGCCGGCGAGAATTCCACCGCCTGCGCCAAGGACTGCCCAGAAGAGGGCGGCGCCTGCGCGCCCACCGACGGCGCGTGCCTCGCGAACTGCAAGGCGACAAAGTGCAGTACCGTCGACAGTGCGTGCAAAGCCAAGCAGGGTTGCCCGGAAATCGGCACATGCCTCGGGGGCTGCGGCACCGACGCAAAGTGCCAGGTCGATTGCATCAAGGCGGCAAGCCTGGCGGCAGGTCAGGCGCAGGCGTTCTACGACCAGTGCATGCAGGCGTTCTGCGTGCAGAATTCGTGGATTGGCAAGAAGTGCGCCGGTGGTGGGCCGCAGTACGTAGCATGCGTCGAAGCGTGCGAGAGTGCCATGTGCAAGCTGAGCTACTTGCTGTGCAAGGCCAGCACGGGCTGCCAGCAGGTGCGCGCGTGCCTGCAAGCCTGCAACGCCGGAGATCCAGGCCTGCTCTTGGGGTGCATTGCGGGGTGCAAGTCCAAGGGTTCGGCAGAAGACGTGACCATCAACGCAGAACTGGACAGCTGTTCAGGCAAGTACTGCCAGTAGGCTGCACGCTCGCAGGGCCAAGGGACTGGAAAACAATAAGTCGATCACTCTCACATCAGGACGGAGCCGCGAGTCGGACCCTTGGTCCGCGAGCTGGCGACCCACTGAGCAAGCAA
>VGRO01000325.1 GCA_016875335.1 Deltaproteobacteria bacterium
TTAGGGACTGGAAAACAATAAGTCGATCACTCTCACATCAGGACGGAGCCGCGAGTCGGACCCTTGGTCCGCGAGCTGGCGACCCACTGAGCAAGCAAACGGGCCCAAGAAATGATTGAGTAAATCATTTCCGGGCCCTTAGCGCGGCCGACAAGTCGCCTGGTTCTGACCGCACCGGGAACTGCGCGGCGGCCCGCGGGGGACCCAAGCAGGCGACCCGAAGTGCAACCCATTCGACCGATCGCTTGGCGAGGCGTCGTCCAACACCTGGCTTCACACGTCGAGGTTGCGCACCTCCAAAGCCCGCGAAACGATGAAATCGCGGCGCGGCTCAACGGCGTCGCCCATCAACACCGTAAACGCAGCGTCGGCCTCGACGGCATCCTCGACGCGCACGAGCAGGATGGTGCGCCGTTCGAGGTCGAGCGTGGTCTCCCACAGTTGCTCGGCGTTCATTTCGCCAAGGCCCTTGAACCGGTTGAGCGTCACGCCCTTGCTGCCAAACTCGAAGATGCGGTCGAGGATGGCCTCGAAATCCGCGGCCTCGTGGTCGGTGTCGCCGCGCGAGACCTTGAACGGCCCCTCGCCCAACATGCCGAGCACCTCGGCGCTGCGCTGCTTCAAGAGCCTGTAGTCCGCGCCGCCGAGCACGCGGTCGGTGATGTCGGTGGTGCGCGTAACGCCCGCCAGCCGAGTCTTGACCTGCAGCCTGGCGCCGTGCACCTTGCCAGCGTCGTCGGTGAACCCGGCCTTGTACCAGAATAGCGGGTGGCCCATCGACGGGTAGTTCAGCGCCAGCCATTCGCCGATGAGTTGCTTGGTCTCGTCGACGTCGCCCTCGGCCAACATCTCGCTGGTCAGATGCGCCGCCTTGATGAGCGCCGCGACCACCCGTTCGTCGGCCGACGAACCCACGCGCTTGGTCAACCGGTGCATGGTTGTGCGGAACTCGGTCGCCTTGCGCACCAGGCGCTGCAACTCGTCGCCCATGACCGGGCCGGTCAGCCCATGGACCATCACGTCCTCGGTGCCCGCGGAAATCAAGTACTGGTCCTTGGCCGTGTCGTCGAGCAGGTAGGTCTCTTTCTTGCCGCGTTTGGCCTTGTAGAGCGGCGGCTGGGCGATGAAAAGGTGTCCGCGCTCGATGAGTTCCGGATACTGCCGATAGAAAAACGTGAGCAAGAGCGTGCGAATGTGCAACCCGTCCACGTCGGCGTCGGTCATGATGATGACCCGGTGGTAGCGCAGCTTGTCCAGGTTCTTGTCCTCGCCGATGCCGCAGCCGAGCGCGGTGATGAGCGTCACAATCTCCTGGCTCGACAGCATGCGGTCATAGCGGGCGCGCTCGACGTTGAGGATCTTGCCGCGCAACGGCAGGATGGCCTGGAAACTGCGCTGCCGCCCCGATTTGGCAGTCCCGCCGGCCGACTCGCCCTCGACCAGGAACAACTCGCACTTGGCCGGATCGCGCTCCTGGCAGTCGGCGAGCTTGCCCGGCAGCCCTGAACCCTCGAGCACGCCCTTGCGGCGCACCATGTCGCGGGCCTTGCGGGCGGCGTCGCGGGCACGGGCGGCGTCGATGGCCTTGCCGATGACCTTCTTGGCCTCGCTTGGGTGCTCTTGCAGATACTCCGCGAGCTTTTCACCGACCACCGCCTGCACGATGGGCGTGACCTCGCTCGACACCAGCTTGTCCTTGGTCTGGCTGCTGAACTTGGGGTCGGCAATCTTGACCGCGATCACCACCGTCAAGCCTTCGCGGATGTCGTCACCCGACAGTCCCTCCGGTTGCTTCTTGAGCAGCCCCTCCTTGTTGGCGTAATCGTTGACCACGCGCGTCATCGCCATGCGAAACCCGGTCAGGTGGGTGCCGCCGTCGCGGTTGCGGATGTTGTTGGTAAAGCAGACGGCCTGCTCGGTGTAGCCGTCGTTCCACTGCATGGCGATTTCGACCTCAAAAGGCCGGCCGTCGTCCAGCGTCTTCTTGGCGCCGATGTGGATGGGGTACTCGTGGGTGACGGCCTTGTTCTTGTTGAGAAACCTGGCGAACTCGACAAGGCCCCCAGGGCTCACGAACTCGTCGGCGCGCCCTTCGCGCTGGTCCTCGACCTTGATGATCAAGCCGCGGTTCAGGAACGCCATCTCGCGAAAGCGGTGCGCCAGCGTCTCGTAGTTGAACTCGGTCATCGAGAACACGTCGGGGTCAGGCTTGAAGTGCACGAGCGTACCCGTGCGGTTCGACGCCTCGCCCTGCGCAACGCCTGCGCCCTGGGTCGCCCCGCGCGAAAACTCGGCATTCCAGGCATAGCCTTCTCGGTCGACGCGCAGCTTGAGCCACTCGGACAGCGCGTTGACCACCGACACGCCGACGCCGTGCAGGCCGCCAGAGACCTTGTAGCTGTTCTGGTCGAACTTGCCGCCAGCGTGCAGCTCAGTCAGCGCCACCTCGGCCGCCGAACGTCCGTCTTCGTGCTTGCCGACCGGAATGCCGCGGCCGTTGTCCTGCACCGACAGCGAGCCGTCCAGGTGCAGTGTGACCTCGATGCGCGTGCAGAAGCCGGCCAGCGCCTCGTCCACCGAGTTGTCGACGACCTCGTACACCATGTGGTGCAGGCCGCTGCCGTCGTCGGTGTCGCCGATGTACATGCCCGGCCGCTTGCGCACGGCTTCCAGGCCCTTGAGCACCTTGATCGAGTCGGCGTCGTAGACCTCGCCAGCCTGGGCTTCGGCCATCGCAGCCGTCTGCGCCAGTTGTTCGTCGGTCATCGGGGGCACCTCAGGCGTATCGGCCTGGGCGCGCTGCAAGACATCGCTGATGGTCGCCATCGGGGGTGGTTTTCCTGGGTGCGGTAGAGCCGCGGCGCGGTCGGGCGGCGCGCGGCAAGGGCCGAAAACGCGCGCGGAATTGGCGCTTCGGCGGGGACGGGAGCGTAGCACGGTTTCGGGGATGGGGGAAGGCACGCGCGCACCGGTCCCCGCGTGCCAGATGCGCACAGAGGCACCGATGGCTCCGCCAATGGAGGGATGCCGTGGTGCCCTTGTCCTTCGGCCAGCAGGGTTGCCGGCAGCGCACCTACGGATCCAACTCGTCCTCGTAGAAGTCCATCGGCGTCGCCAGGCGCCAGCGACCCATCGCTGCTGCATCGACCCACACGCCGCCGTCGCGCACCTCGCACGCAAACACGGCCAATGCCTCGTTGTCATCGCAGCGGCTGCGCCCCGTGGCGCAGTCGTAGTCCCAGCCGTGGCGCGCGCACACCAGGATGCCATCGGTGACTTGCCCTTCGGCCAGCAGGGCATTGCGGTGGGTGCAGCGGCCATAGAGTACGCGCGGGGCGCCGCCGACGCGGACCACGACCACGTCAATGCCGGCGACGCGGGCAGCGACGGGGTGGGCGCGGTCCAGGTAGGCCAATTCAGCGATGCGGACCCACTCTGGATTCATGCGCCCTCTGTTTCGTCGAAACGGGGGTCGAGCAAGATGCGCTGGTATTCGCGCTGGGCGTCGGCGCGGAAGCCGGCCAGCAGTTCCTCGACCCATGCAACCCGCAGGCGACGCGCCATGGCGGCGTTGGTGTGCGCGATGCGGTCGTAGAGCGGCGTCATCGGCGGCCTGGCCAGCAAGGCGTCGACCTCCTCGGGCGACACGGCGCGGGTGCCTCCGTCGCGGCCGGCGTACAGCGCGCGCACGGCGTCCATGCGCACCCACTGGATGGTCGGATCTGGTGCGCGGCGAAACAGCGTCAACAGCGAAAAAGGATTGTCTTCTCGGTAGTTCAGTTTGGGGTGCAGTGCGGCGGTGGCGAGACGGTCGTCGCGCTCGAGCCCGCAGTTGCCGTGTTCGACCAGGGCGGCACAGAACCGGGTCCATGCCTCGGCGCCGACCTCGACGAGCGGCACGATGACCTGCACCACCAGTTGCCGTCGGTCGGCGGCGACCTCGTGCAGCAGATGGACCAACGGTCGGGCATCGGCGTCGCTGGCGTAGTGCACGTAGCGGAACACCTGGCCAAGCCGGCGGCCCTTGCGGGCATAGGGGCAAAAACCGTACGCCTCGACGAAGTCGGCAAGGTAGCGATCGTTGGCGTGCAGGGCGGCCGCCCGCAGTGCCTCGGTCTGGTCGGGCGGCAGGGGCGGCAGGGGCGCAAAGGGCAGGGCAGGGAGCGGAGGCGGCGGCATCGGTGCCGGCCGCAAACGCGGCCAGGTGCGGATGTCTTCCGGGTCGAAGGTTTGGTTCGCGGCACTGTTGGGGGCGGACATGGGCGGTCGCGAGTGCGCGCGTCCGTGTGCAAACCGGCCGCGCCCCTACGGCCGCGCACGGCAGGACCGGCCGGCGCGGCGGCAGGATAGCAGGCGGGGGCTGCCGCGGGAAGCGCGGTCCCTTGCTCGCCGACGAGGCGGCGGGCAGGGCAAGGATCAGCGGACTCCCACCGAGAGTCCCTGTGCCTGTCCCTGTGCCTGTCCCTGTGTCTGTCCCTGTGTCTGTCCCTGTGCCTGTCCCTGTGTCTGTCCCTGTGTCTGTCCCTGTGCCTGTCCCTGTGCCTGTCCCTGGTCCCTGTGTCTGTCCCTGTGTCTGTCCCTGTGTCTGTCCCTGTGCCTGTCCCTGTGCCTGTC
>VGRO01000326.1 GCA_016875335.1 Deltaproteobacteria bacterium
CCCTCCCTCTATCCCTATCCCTGCCAAGACAGCGGGGCGCGAGGCAATCGGCATGGCGCTCACGCTGTACTTCGCCATGAAGGACCCCGAGGTGCCGGTTTGGGCCAAGTCGGTCATCGTCGGGGCGCTGGGCTATTTCATCTTTCCGATCGACGTCATCCCGGATGTCATGGTGCCCATTGGCTATACCGACGACGTCGGCGTCATGGCTGCCGCGCTAACGATGGTTGCCGTGCACGTGACGGCGGAGACCAAGGCGATGGCGGCGGCGAAGTTGGCGGAGTGGTTTGACTAGTAGGACGACCTTGAGGGTTCAGCGGCACCAACGGGAGGGAAAGCGATGTCTTCGACAATGGACCAGGACGACACCAACGCTCTTGAAATCTTACAGAGGGTTCAGGCGAAAGAGCCCAGCCGGCTCGACTCGATCTTCAAGCGCCACGGCGTCGCGCCCGGCGAGAGGACGGCTGACTTGCTCAAGGAGATCCGTCAGGACGGGTCGAACACGGTGTGGCTGCCATTTCGCCCCGAGGGAGTGCACTACCGAGAGGTGGTGGAGGACGTGGCGAAGGCAATCGATGCTAAAGTGCGCGCGACTGTTGTCGAAACCGAGCAGTCGGTGGTTGCTCGCGTCGTTGAACTCTACTACGAAAAATGCTCCGCAGATGAGCGCACGCAGCTAGATGCTGCACTTAACGAGGCAGGCGCCGACGCTGCCACTCTCGCAGCAGGCCGGGCTGGCGCGAAGGCAGTATCGGCTTTGATAATGGGGCTGGTCGTGAAGTTCGGGGCGAAAACCGTCCTAAAGATGGTGTTGAGGCGCTTGCCGGTAGTACTCGTGCCGGGGCTCGGGTGGCTAATGACCGCGTGGACCGTCCTGGACGTATTTGGTCCGGCGATGCGCAAGACCATCCCCACGGTTGTCGAGATTGCCTTGCTGCGCATGGAGTTCGGCGACGACTAGCCGTTCCCGGTTCCAACGAGCGCAGAGCGAGGGCTGTGTCGCAGGAACTCGCCAACAAGTTCTTAGGAGCCAAACGTGGTCATTGATCCGCTTTCCGCCGCAATTGCTCTTGGTTCTACCGTTGTCAGCTACATTCAGCAGGCGAAGGTGGTGACCGCTACGACCACAGCCGTGGGCGCCAGTGCGGCCGGCGTGGTGGTCGTGCAACTCGCAACGACGGCATTTCTCGCCAAGCGCCTGACAGAAATCAAGGAGCAGGTGTCGCGCATCGAAGGTCACCTGCTGCGCGTGCAGAAGAAGGTGGAGCAGGTTCAGCGCGTGCAGGTCGGGCAGGCTGCCGTACCGATCCTACATGCTATTGGAATTATAGATGAACTGGCCGTCTGCGGCGAGCCGAGCCCCACTGCGGCAGCCGATGCGGCCCGAGCCGTGGCGCTACTCGAGCAAGGGAGTCGGCAAATCGAAGCCGTCGTTCGCGCACTTCGGCCTCGGGAACTGCTTGAACTAACCGAACTCGTAGAACCCCTGCTGGCCACTCTTGATTTCGCTACAGTCTTCGAGGTTGCGCTAAAACTCGCCGAAGGACAGCCGCCTGAGCGACTAAGGCTGATTCTTGCTCGCCATGCCGACTTTCTGCGCGAGACGCATGACCAGCTAGCCGGCATGCCGCGCTTCGACCAAGTACCACCCGACGCGTACTTGCTCGCCTTGGCCACCCGCCTCGGTAGTGCGAACCCGGCTGCATTGCGCCGGAGTCGGCAACAGGCCCTTGGTCATGCGACGGAGCAGTGGAAGTTGACGGCCGACAACCTTCTGCTTTGCGGACCAGAACCCACCTGATGGCCGCGCTCGACGCTGCCTGCGCCTGCGCTGCTCGCCCCACTGGGCCCACGCACGGCCCTGGCAACACCGCGTGCCGCCGGGCCGTAGATCGGCGGCAGCCCGCCACGAACGCCCCACCAGAACCTGGGCCCAACCGGCGCAGTGTCAAGGTGCTGCCCGACCTGTAAGGCAAACGATGGACGCAACCCTGCTAACCACCTGCGCCACCACCGGCGCCCTAGCCGGCGTCGCCTGCAACTGGCTGGCACTCGGCGCCACCAAGCGCCAGCTCCCGGGCATCCTCGCAGGCAACGCCGACGCCATCGGCCGGGCCGTCGCCCAAGAAGCCAATCCCGGGCTGCGGTTGCGCCAGTATCTGGAGTCGAACGACGCCCGCGAAGCTTTTCGGCGCGGGCTCGCAGCGGCACTCGGCGCGCTCGACAGCAAGCTCAAGGTCAAGACGCGAGACGGCGCCTACGAGTACGTGTCGATCGACCGCCTGAGCGACTACCTGGCCGAGCACATGACCGAGTGGCTGCTCTCGGCCGACATGGAGCACAGGCTGGCGGGCTGGCTCAACGCGTTGTACCGCAACAACTATGACACGCAGGTGGGTAACTTGTTGCCGCAAGTCGCCCACACGGCACTCGATGGGTGGTTTGTCTTCCTTAGTGAACTGCCTGGCAATAATACAGATCTTGTCGACAGGTTAGCCGCCGCAGTCGCCGAGGACCAGCGCAAGCTTCGCGAGGTCATCGGCAGCGACACCGTCGACGACCTGCTTGCGCTTTACGACTCCGGCACCACGTTTGTGCGCGACAAAGGCTTGCCGCTTATCGACGAGCCCAAAGTGCATGCCTTCCTAGCCGACAAGTGGACGACTATTCTGCCGATGATCCGAAGGAGACTGGGATGGCTCGCAGCTGTCGGCGCCTGGTGGAAGGTTGGCACGCCCGACGACACCCGACGGTGGATGGCCGACGCCAAGAATCGCGGGGTCGTGCGTGGCAAGGCCCAGGACTTCCTGACGAGCACGGTGGAGGGGGACCTGCGCAAGGCTATTCGAGCATCCATGCGCGACCTGGAGGAGGAGCGGGTGGCCGTCCTTTGGCAGCGACTCCCACCGGCGCTGCGACAACAAGTGCAGGCATGGCTCCGCGAAGTGCTTGCCAAGCCCGAGGTCCGCAAGCTGATTGTCGGCACGCTGCGTCGGGAGCGCGACGGCCTGCTCAGGCGAACCATCGGCTTCTACATGGACAAGGTCGGCGGCTGGCGCAAACCCGGCGAACCTGTCGACAAGGCCATCGACCGCGTTTGCCGCGCTCTGTTCACGGCTCTACGTGACCGTGACACCCGCCAAGTCATCAAAGGGCTGAACGCCAGAGTATTCAACGGCTTTGTCGAGTCCTTCGCGAGCGAAGTGCAGGGAGCGCCCGACCACGACCGCGCCACCGCCGTTGCCGACCGGTTGCACGCGCACGTGGTCTCCAGACTTGCTCCGCAGCTAGAGACCGCCCTAGGCAAAGTGGATGCGCGCGGCCTGGTAGCTGATGCGGTGCGCGGCTTTGCCACGGACACGTTGCCGAGCCTGCTCGCCGGCAAGCAAGCGCAAGAGCTTGTGGGCTACTTGACGCTTTACGGGGCGATCCCGGGCGCCATTATTGGCTTGTTGGCGGCGTTGATTGCTGGCTAGGACGAAGGCGACCGGGGCAGCTTGCACTGGCGACGATGGCAGACTCGAATGCTCGCACCTGGCCGACAAGCGCGGCGCCGCTGAGCAGTCCCATCTCGCTTCCGGCCGCAGGCACGGACAAACTGCCGGGTGACGTGCCCCGCCGCCAACGCTGTTCGCCGCAACCCGACCCACCCTGTCGCTTACCGCCCCGCCAAGCCCGACCGCCCCTTGCGCCAAGCCGCCACTCGCGCTACCCCTTGGATCCAGGAGGCACTCCATGCGCTACACCTTCCTCGCCGTCGTCGCCGTCATCTCCGTCGTTGCAATCGGGGTGGACATCCGGGCCTGGCCGCGCCTCCCCACGCCTTGGGACACCGGCGACTACACCTCGCACAACCTACTTGCCTAGGCTGGCAATGACGCCTGGCGCCGGCATTGCCTTTCGATGTGCGGCCTGCGACCCTGCTTGCGTTCTAGCTCGACCAGCCGCGGACCACCGCCAAGCCGCCAAGGATAGCCGCCCATGCCCACTTACGACCTCGCTTTCTTCCACCCCGTTGGCCCGCACGTTGGCGAATCGCTTGAGGGAATCATCCAGCGCAAACAGGCCGAGATCCGCCGCTATGGGCGCACCTACTGGTCCTTTGCGCCAGCCCGGCCGGACCGCGTCAACCTGTGGCGCGAGGAACTGCAGCGTGCAAGCCTAGTTACCTGTCCGGTCCTCTGCTGCGGCGCGACGACCACCGACCCGCAGCGAACAAAGGCCGACGAATACTGGGCGGCGAACTGGAGCGCCGACCAGCAAGTCTGGCAGCCGTTGCCCAAGAAGGTGACCAACTACCACCGCCCAGCCCGCAACGGCATCCTCGCCAGCGCCTTTGTCGTCACTGACATTGCCGTGCCCGCCGACCTGCACATCCAGCGCCCCTCGCACTGGCTGGCGGTCGATCCGCCCGAGTGGCGGCGCACCAGCGTGCCTACCCGCGGCGAGTACCTGGTGCGCGACGTTGAAGCCGGGCCAGCGGGCAGCCAGGTGAAGCTGGTGCTAACGGTGGCCGCGCCGTTCGTGGTGTGGATTGACCAGGAAGTGCTCGCCAAG
>VGRO01000327.1 GCA_016875335.1 Deltaproteobacteria bacterium
GGCTTGACACGGAAGATCAGCCGGCGCAGGATGGCGATCGCGCGGTCGCCGGAGGGTCCGGCGGGGCGCAAAGCCGGTTTCGGCCGGCGCGGCCTCGGGGCCAACCTTGTTTGCGGTTCCTATCCTACCTATATCGCCAACCGGTGCAGCGGCGAGCCTGCCGATGCCAGCGGGTGCTGCATCCGTCTGCGCATCGCCGCGCAAGGGCCGGGACTTCAGCAGCGCCGAGTCGGTCGGGGCCCTCTGTGCGTCGGCATGGGCCTTCGGTCGCCGCACATTGCCCCGGCCTCGTCGGCCTGCAGCTGCGTCGTCGCCCCGGCCGCGTGCGCCTTGCTCGTGATCTCCGCGCGCCTGCGCACCCTCCGCCAGCCAGCTGGTGATCCTCGTCTGCTTGGGCAGCCGCGGCCGATTCTCGACCCGGCCATCAGCCCGTCCGAACTTCGCGGGCCCCTTGAGGATGTCCGCGACACCCTTGGCCATGCTTGATCCGTTGCCCCTGTCGCTGGCCGACCGAAAGCGTGCCAGCGGCGCGGCCCGCCCCAAACCTTCCCCCTGCACCCGCCGCGCCGCCACCGCCAGCGCAAAAGCCGGCCAGATCTTTCCCCCATCCTCGGTCGCCCTGCGGACGCCAACCTCACAAACGACAATCTGCCACTCCAAGCGCGCCACGTCGGCGATCGCCCGCTGCCCGCGCAGGTCCGCCGGTGCACACGACATCGAGGACGTCCCGGAGATATCAGGTCTTCACCAGCTGTGGGGCTGCCGAGCGAAGGGACCGATCAGAACGCCGGGGGTCACATCACCAACTGACGCGGTGCGGCCGCCGCGTGGCGCCTGGCAAGCGCCAAGATCACGGGACCGGCGGACGCTGCTGCGCGCCAACCACGAGGGGCCACCGGAGCGCCTGGGCCAGGGCGAGACCGGGCCTGTGGATTTGTGGAAAACCCTTCAGGTTTCCCACAACCTCCACAGGCCGCCACCGCCACCCTGCATCGGACGTGGACAACCAGTAGCGTGACGTCCGCCGGGGCTGGCTCAGGTCAGCGTGTGGCGGACAGACGAGGACGGCCGGCTGACCTGCGACGCTGTTGCCCGCTCTTGAGCTTGGGCCAGCGATCCTGGCGGGAAGTTGCCATGCGGTTTGACCGGGCCCCGAGCGAACAGGTGGACCACCCGCACGCCGCTGAACTTCTCGACATCCTAAAGGCCCTCGCTGATGAGCGTCGCGCGCCCGGCGGCGACCGCCGCTCGGATGGTGAGCCCGTCCCAGAAGCCCACCCGCCCCAAGCGATGCAGATCGATGGCCCCAAGGACAAGCGGCGCCTTCAGCTCCACGACCTGCACGCGGGCGGCGCATTCGACGCCGTGTCGCGCGTGTTCGGCCGCCAGCCGCCAGGCAGATCCACCATTTGTTCAAGCCCATGAAATCACGTGGAACGACTGCCTCGGGCGCAGGGTGGCGGCGTCGATGACCGCCCCCGGCTTCGGCGCCGGGCCCGGTGGCCGCACCGCCCCTTGACATCGACCCGGGCGCGCCTATCCTACCAGCGTGATGTGACCCACTTCCCACGACCTCCTTGGCTCCGGCGCTCGGTTCTGCCTTGCGCGTGCGGTCGAGGTGCGCCCTCACGCTCACGGCGCGTCGGAGCCTGAGGGAGTGTCATGTTCCTGGACAATACGGTTTCCTTTCGAGGCGTCGCCGCCGGCGCCAAGGTCCCGCTGTACGCCCACGTCGCCGACAAGCGCGGCGGGGCGGGCGAACGGAGGCCCGTCGCCGGCCGTTGTCGCGCCGGCGACCTGGTGCTGGAGCCGGGGGGCTGGTGCGTGGACCTGTTCGCGGTGCCGCTCGCCGAACGGCCGGCGTGGTACGCGGCGATTCAGGGCAGCGCGGGCGTCGGCGGAGTTCCGGTGGTCCTGAGCGTCCCGGGCAGCGCGCTGCGCGGGGTGGCGGTCGACTGGTACGACGTCGCGGTGGTTCGTGTGCAGGTCGTGCACCGCCGTAGCCCCCCCGACGCCCGCGCCGGCGGCCCCGCGGAGGTGCGGTCGCGCTGGCCGGCCTTCGGCCGCTGAGCGATCTGGGGGCGACCCGGACCGACGGGTGGTCCCCGTCGGTCCGGGTGGGCCGCCGGGACGGGCGCGCCATCAGGCGCGGAGCGGAGGTCGGCGCAAGAAACACACCGCAGACGAACGTCAACTGCCAGGCAAGGGCCGGCCAGGTCCTTGTGGCTGTCCCCGAGCCTGCCCGGCGCCGCGGCCGGCGCGTGCAAGGGCAGCGCCAAGGACTGCGATGACAACAACCCGTGCACCGCGGATGCTTGCGGCAGCCAGGGCGGTTGCGTCCACACCCCCACGACGTCGGGTTGCGACGACAAGGACCCGTGCACGCTGGGCGATGCCTGCAAGGACAAGGCCTGCGTCGCCGGGGCACCGCTACCGTGCCAGGACAACAACCCCTGTACCCAAGACGCCTGCGACGACGGCAAGGCCTCGACCGTCGGCGACCAGTGCGACGGCAAGGGCGGTTGCGCCGGCACCGCCGATGTCGTCAAGGTGTGCGGACTGGCGGCGACCCTCGAGGGCACCTGCGCGACAGTCGGCGTCGACCCCGTCAGCGGCGCTTGCGTGGTGACGCCCAAGAACCAGTTAGCCTCCTGCATCGCGGATGCCTGCAGCTCGTCGGGCTTCTGCTCGGGGGGCCTCTGTGCGGTCGGCGACAACACTTGCTTTCACGACATCGACCCGGCGCCGGCGCCCGACCCGCAGACCAACTGGACCACGGAAGCGTCCATCACGGCCGTCGGCCTGGCGGGGGCGCGGGCAGCGGTCGCCTGGCCCGGCGGCCAGACAGGTCGCATGGTCCTCGTCCGCCCGGACGGCGCCCGCGAAGGCCTGCCAGCCGTGCTGGGGGACAAGGTCGCGCTGGTTTCGGGCACGGCGTTGGCGTCGCTCGCCGACGGGCCGAACAGCCCGGCGCAGGCCTTGCTCGGCTACACCTATGCGTCGACGGCGGGCGCGGGAGACATCGCGGCCAGGTTGTGGACGGTGGCCGGCGACGGTGCGCTCGAGGCCATCGGCGGCGGCCCGGTCAAGGTCGGGACCATCGCGCCGGCTGCCACCAACGAGGCCATCGTGCGCATGGCCGGATTCGGCGGCAGCTCCGCGCCCTTCAAAGGTGCCGCAGTCATGTGGATCGCCGCTGGCGCCAAGCCGTTCCCCGCCGCGAAATACAGCGCAGCGTGGACAGGCGCGGGCCTCGCCGCCAACGTCACCCCGGTGCCAGGCAACGGCTGGCCCAACACGTTGGCGACGATGCCCGATGGCAGCTTGTTCGCACACGACAGCTCGAGCAATCTGGTCTGGTGCCAGCCGACCCAGCCGGGCGGTCCCTGCACGTCCAAGTCCGCCGTGTTCGTTGGCCAGGGCCCCGCTGCTATGCCGCGGCGGCTCACCGCCATGGGCTCGTATCTGCTGATTCACAATGGCAGTACGCCTGGTTCGCAGCTGTTCGCCTACGGCGGCCAGGGCAAGCTGGCCTCGGTGGGCGGGGCGGCGTCGCTCGGTGCGGGCGTGGTCGAGTACTCCGTGCGTGCCGGCGCTGTGTTCGACGACGGCGGCTGGGTCGACTCGGGCTACTCGCAAAACGCCTTGTACCTGCGCTTCTACGACCCCAAGGGCAACCCGTACGCGCCGCCGCGCCAGTTGGACCAGGTCGCGATACCGACCATCGCGCGCATCGACGGTGAGCGGGTGATGGTGGCGTGGTTCAAGCCCGGGGCCGACCGGCGCTACGCCATCGCCTTCGACCGCTACGGCCGGGCCTTGACGCGGCGCCCCGACCTGGCCAGCGCCAGCGCGATCGCCGTGGCCGTCGAGCCGGCCAGCGGCATCGTCCATCGCGCCCTGCTCGTCAACGGCGAAGTGCAGGTGGCGACGATGGCCAGTCCCGAGAGCAACGCTGCCACCGCCAAGTGGTCGGCCACGGCCAGCACCGACTACGGCGCGACGCCACCGTACCTGCCCTCGGTGACGGTCGACGCTGAATTTGCGGCGGCGGGCTTGGGCAACGGGCCTGACTGTGACCGCCCACGCTGTGGCTGAGGATCGCGTTGCTGCGGTCGGGGCCTGAACACCCCGGCGCGGCGACACATGCGGGCGGGCATGCGCGGCGACGGGCGCCCCGCTACCGATCACCTGGGCGATGCCGCCGCCCGTTGCCAGTGCCGCCGCCTCCGCCCGAAGCGCGAAGCCCGCGCAGCCGACTGGGCTGTCGTACGTTCGCCGCACGCCCGAGGCCAGCCTGGTGCGGCAGGTGTTTGTGGAGCAGTGGCCGCGGTTGCAGCGAGAGTTGCGGGAGGC
>VGRO01000328.1 GCA_016875335.1 Deltaproteobacteria bacterium
CCGCCTGCAACGGGTCGTCGTCGTTCGACACCGCCTTCGCCCGCCTGGCGAAATGTCGGTCCACCTGCAGCGTGACCCGCTGGGCCACGTCGGCCAGCAGCGCCTCCAACTGCTCCTCGCGCAGCGGGAGCTGGTCGAAGACAAGCCGGCCGCCGGCGGCATGCCGGGCATGGGCGGCATGGGTGGCATGGGTGGTATGGATATGGGCATGTAATTCCCCGGTCCGCAGCCTCGGCTGCAGCCAACAAAAAACCGCAGCTTCCGGGCTGCGGTTTTTTTATGGACTGCAACATGTGCCGTTGCGGACGGTGGAGGCATCAGCGCCGCTGCAGCATCTCCGTACGCCGCTGCTTGATCTCCGCCGGCCACTGGCTTTCGATCCAGAGCAGCACGTTCTCGATCTGCCGGTCGGTCAGCTTGCCTGCGAAGGCCGGCATGTCCGAAACGTAGCCCTCGGGCGCATTTGGCGGCACCATGCCATGCTTGGCGATGGCGACCAGTTGTACCATCGGATGGTGCCAGGTGTGCCCGCTCGCATCGTGCGGCGGCGCCGGCAGCTTGCCGTCCGGCCGGCGTGTCCGCCAGTCCGCCTGTCCTTCCAGCTTTGCGCCGTGGCAACTCGCGCACTCCGCCTTGTAGATGTTCTCGCCTTCCATCAGCGCATAGGGGTCGGCCCCGCCCCGCTCGCTGCAGCCCGCAAGGCCCAGCGCAATCGCCACTGCGAGCGCTACATTGCTGCACAGACTCATTTCGACTTGCGCTTCTTCTGTGCCGCCTCGGCTGCGGCGGCCTCCATCGCGGCACGCTTGGCCTTTGTTTCCTGAACAAGTCTGAAGGCGCCGAAAACGTTGACGCCCGCCACCAGCAGTGCCGGCCATAGCGGCAGTTCCTGCCCGGACACCCAGCCCCAGGCGAGCAGACCGAACAAGGCCAAGCCACCAACCATCAGCGTCATCGAACCAAAACTGAGAACTCCCTGCTTGTTGTCTGTCACGAATCGTGCCTCCGTCAAATATGGCGATCAGCGCCGCGCCGGCGCCGGAAAAGGGTCGCAGCTTAGCACGCGGCACGCTGGCACGCCGCTTACTCCGCTACGGGCGCCGGCTGCAGCAGTCTGGCCGCCTTCGCAGCCTGCTCGACGACCCGCCGCAGCGTGCTGAAACTGCGCATCAGCGACTCCATGGTCGCGATGTCGATGTCGCCGCAGGCGCCTGCCGTCAGCAGGCCCGCCTTCAGGGCCTGGTAATCGGCTTCGAAGCACTCTGCCTGTTCCTTGGCGAGTGGTGCGAACGGTTCGGTGTCCGGGTTGAGCTGCACGAGCAGGCGGTCAGCCTCCTCGGCAAGCCGGGTCACGGCTTCGCGCAAGGGTGTCTCGCCGAGCGCCTCGACGGCTGCGTGTGCCGTCGCAACTTCCGGCGCCAACTCGCCGCAGGTTTCGTAGTAGCGCTGCACGCGCAGCAGCGCGGCTACCGTCTGTGCCGTCCGCCCCGACATCGAGGCGCGGCTGACACGGGTGACGAAATCGGTAATGCCGCGGTCGAGCAGCGGCAGTGCCGCCGAATCGTCGGGGCGCCCCTGCGCACCGGTCAATAGCCCGGCGCGCGCCCAGACGGCACCGACCGCCATGCCGCCAAAGCGCACCAGTTCACGGCGCAGCGCGCCAGCGGCGAGCGACGGTACCGAGGCAACGTTGCGGTCGAGGTAGCGCGGTTGGCCGAGATCCTCCTCGCGCGAGCGGAAGCGGTGCTGCAGGAAGAGGGCGAGATGCGTCGACAGGGGCCACATCAGCAGCACGCCGAGAAGGTTGAATACCGTATGGAAGAGCGCCAGCTGCGTGGCCGGTGAGTGATCGAGGGCCAGCCCGTCGCGCAGCAGGTCGACGCTGCTGACAAGGAAGGGCAGGAGGAGCAGGGCGACGACGCCGGTCAGTACGTTGAAAAGCACATGCGCCGCCGCGGCCCGCCGGGCGTTCGGTGTTGCGCCGATGGCGGCGATCAGTGCCGTGACGGTGGTGCCGACATTCGCGCCAATGACCGCGGCGGCCCCCTCGTGGAGCGGCAGCAGGCCGCTTTCGGCGAGCGTCAGTACGATGGCGAGCGCTGCACTGGAGGACTGCATGAGCGTTGTCAGCAACAGGCCGGCGAGTACGAAGGCGACGACCGAGCCGACCCCCCTGCCGGACAGCGAGGCAAGATCGAAGCCCTCCGCCGTGCCGGAAAGCGACTGCTGCAGGTAGCCGATGCCGAGAAACAGCGCGCCAAAGCCGGCCAGCGCCGTGCCCACGGCCCCTCGCCGGGTTTCCGCACCGGAAAGGCGCAGCGCCATGCCGATGCCGATCAATGGCAGCGCCATCGCCTCGACCTTGATCTTCAGCCCGATCAGCGCCACCAGCCAGCCGGTCATCGTGGTGCCGACGTTGGCGCCGAAGATGACCCACAGCGACTGGCCGAAGGTGAGCAGGCCGGCATTCACAAAGCCGATCGCGGCAACGGTGACGGCGCTCGACGACTGCACGACGGCCGTAACGAATACGCCCGAGGCCAGGCCGCGCCAGCGCGTTCGCGTCGAAGAGGCGAGCACCTGGCTGAGCGCCGGCCCGGCTGCGGCCTTGAGGCCGTCGGTCATCAGCACCATGCCGAGCAGGAAGAGGCCGATGCCGCCCAGGAGCAGGTTGATGGCGTCGCCGCTCAAGGTATCTCCCGAGAAAATAAGTCAGCCGACAGGATGGTGGTGAGCGTGGCGCACGTCAAGGCACAGCCGGTTGCGACGCCCTCAACGCAGGTAGTAAAGCACCAGGTAGGCGAGCAGCGATGACCATCGCCCACAGTGCCATCGAGCCGGTCGGCCAGTCGCGCAGGTAGGTTTTCCCCGGCGACAGCATAAACGACGAAGCCCCCGACCGGCGGGGGCTTCGCGAAGGCGGCGGGCTGCTGGGTCAGTGCATCAGGTTGTACTGCAGCACGTAGGTTCCGGCGCCGGCCAGGTAGCCGATCAGCGCCAGGCCGCTGATCTTTTTCACGTACCAGAAGAAGTGGATCTTCTCCAGACCCATTGCGGCAACCCCTGCGGCGGAACCGATGATCAGGATCGAGCCGCCCGTGCCAGCGCAGTAGGCGAGGAATTCCCACAGGAAGTGGTCGGTCGGGTATTTCGCCATGTCGTACATGCCCATCGAGGCAGCGACCAGCGGCACGTTGTCGACAACCGCACTGGCCAAACCGATCAGCACCACAATGATGTCGAGGCGACCGACATTCTCGTCCAGCCACTGGGCCAGCGAAGTCAGGATGTGCGTGTGCTCGAGGGTGGCAACAGCGAGCAGGATGCCGACGAAAAAGACGATCGAACTCATGTCGATCTTGGAGAGCGCGTGCGCCAGCGTCAGGTGGTGCTTGTACTCGTCTTCCTTGTGGCGATGGATCAGGTCGCCGACCGCCCACAGGATGCCGAGACCAAAGAGGATGCCGAGGAAGGGCGGCAGGTTGGTGATGGTCTTGAAGGCCGGTACCGCGACGAGGATGCCGATTCCCAGACAGAACATGACGTTCTTCTCGAACTCGGAGGTCTTCAGGCCGTGGTCCATGTCAATGTGCTCCGGGCCGACGACCGGCTTGCCGCGCAGCACGAAGGCCGTGATGGCGAGCGGCACGGCCAGACTGACGACGGAAGGCAGAAAGACCGAGGTGATGATGTTGATCGTCGTGATCTGGCCACCGATCCACAGCATCGTCGTCGTCACGTCGCCGATCGGCGACCAGGCGCCGCCGGCGTTGGCTGCAATGACGATGATGCCGGCGAAGAAGAGGCGATCGGCGTGGTTGGAGAGCAGCTTGCGCATCAGCGAGATCATGACGATGGTCGTCGTCAGGTTGTCGAGCACGGCGCTGAGGAAGAAGGTGACGATGCCGACCAGCCACATCAGCGTCGACAGCTGCTGCGTACGGATGCGCTTGGTGATCACCTCGAAGCCGTTGTGCGAGTCCACCACCTCGACGATGGTCATCGCGCCGATCAGGAAGAAGGCGATCTGCGCCGTGCCCATCAGGGAATGGCCGAGTTCGTGGCTGATCTTGTGATGGTCGCCGGTGGACATTGCATAGATGGTCCACAGCACACCGGCGCCGAGCAGGGCGGAGGCCGACTTGTTGATCTTGAGCGGGTGTTCCAGCGCGATCGCCGCGTAGGCGATGACGAATACGACGATGAGGGAAGTGGTCAGCATCAGGGATAGGAACCGCAAACAAGGTTGGCCCCGAGGCCGCGCCGGCCGAAACCGGCTTTGCGCCCCGCCGGACCCTCCGGCGACCGCGCGATCGCCAGCCTGCGCCGCCTGATCATCCGTGTCAAG
>VGRO01000329.1 GCA_016875335.1 Deltaproteobacteria bacterium
AGCTTCCGGGGCCGCCGCGGGGGCAGCCGCGGGGGCAGCCGCGGGGGCAGCCGCCGGAGCCTCAGCCGGAGCCTCAGCCTTGGGGGCTTCGGGGGCCTTCTCCTCAGCCTTCTTCTCTTCCGCTTTCTTCTCCTCGCCGGCCGGGGCGGCGGCGCCCTCGGTCTTCGGGGGTTCGGCCGGCTTCTTCTCACAGGCCACGAGACCCGCCGACAGGCCCAGCGCGGCGACGACGATCATCAGTCGATTCAGACGCATTGCTTGTTTCTCCTGCTAGGGGCGTTCCAACTCTGTAACGGCCGTGAAAATCCGGGCAACGAAGATCGTCCGGTTGCCGCCCTGTCTCGGCTGCCGATTTGGCAGCGGTGAAATTCGAGCTTCCGAGTTGGGACATCCCCGCTGGGCTACACCGATGCGCCCGGCGGGGGGTGCCACCAAGACGGCGCATGCTAGACCGTTCCGCTGCGCTGTCAACCGTTTTTCCAGCACGGATGCGCTGCTGCCGCAAAGACATGATTCTGCTTGCATTTGCTTGCGAGCGTGCAAGTGGGGACAATGCCACGCCGCCGCCCAGGCAGCGCGGAGCCGCCGTGATCCCGTTCGAATTGACGTCGCCCTTCGCGCCTGCCGGCGACCAGCCGAGCGCCATCGCCGCCTTGGTTGAAGGCCTGGAGCGCGGGGATCCGAAGCAGGTGCTGCTGGGCGCCACGGGCACGGGCAAGACGTTCACCATCGCCCAGGTGATCGCGCGCACGCAGCGACCTGCGCTGGTGCTGGCGCCCAACAAGATTCTGGCTGCGCAACTGCACCAGGAGCTCAAGGCGCTCTTTCCTGGCAACGCCGTCGAGTATTTCGTCAGCTACTACGACTACTACCAGCCCGAGGCGTACATCCCCAGTTCCGACACCTACATCGAAAAAGATTCCTTGATCAATGACGAAATCGACCGGATGCGCCACGCGGCGACCTACGCGCTGCTCGAACGCAACGACGTCATCATCGTCAGTTCGGTGTCGTGCATCTACGGCATCGGCGCGGCTGAGACCTACCTGGCGATGCGGGTCGGACTGCACGTCGGGCAGCGCGTGCGCCGCGACGAACTGCTGCGGCGTCTGGTCGACATCCAGTACGACCGCAATGATCTCGACCTGTCGCGCGGCAACTTTCGCGTGCGGGGCGACGTCGTCGAGGTGCACCCGGCCTACCACGAGGACCGGGCGCTGCGCATCACCCTGTGGGGCGACGAGATCGAACAACTGCGTTGGATCGACCCCTTGCGCGGCACGCCGCTCGACACCGTGGCATCGGCCGCGCTCTACCCGGCCTCGCACTACGCCACGCCAGAGGAACTGCTCATCCGCGCCCGCGAGACCATCGCGGCCGAACTCGACCAGCGCCTCGTGCAGTTGCGCAACCAGGGAAAACTGCTGGAAGCCCAGCGACTGGAGCAGCGCACGGTGTTCGACCTGGAGAACTTGCAGACGCGCGGCACCTGCGCAGGCATCGAGAACTACAGCCGCCACTTGTCGGGGCGCGCAGCCGGCGACCCACCGCCGACGCTCATCGACTACTTCCCCAAGCATTTCTTGATGATCATCGACGAGTCGCACGTCACGGTCGGCCAGGTGGGGGCGATGTTCCGCGCCGACCGTTCGCGCAAGGAGGTGCTGGTCGAACACGGCTTCCGGCTGCCGTCGGCGTTGGACAACCGACCCCTGCGCTTTGAGGAGTTCTTGCAGCGGACCGGCCAGACCATCTACGTGTCGGCGACGCCGGGCGACTACGAGCTGCACCAGACCCAGGGGGTGTTCGTCGAGCAGGTGGTGCGGCCTACGGGCCTGCTCGATCCGGCGGTCGAGGTGCGGCCCGTCGGCACGCAGGTCGATGACCTGCTGGGCGAGATCCGCGGGCGCGCCCAGGCCGGCGAGCGCGTCCTGGTCACAACGCTGACCAAGCGGATGGCCGAGCACCTGACCGAGTACTACGACGAGTTGGGGGTGCGGGTGCGCTACATGCACTCGGACGTAGACACCCTGGAGCGCATCGAATTGCTCAAGGGGCTGCGCGGTGGCGATTTCGACGTGCTGGTCGGCATCAACCTGTTGCGCGAAGGGCTGGACATCCCTGAGGTGTCGCTGGTGGCCATCCTCGACGCCGACAAGGAGGGCTTCTTGCGGTCCAAGCGCTCGCTGGTGCAGACCATTGGCCGGGCGGCGCGCAATGTCCACGGCAAGGTGGTCCTGTACGCCGACGTGGTCACCGAGTCGATGCGCGCGGCGATCGACGAGACCGACCGCCGCCGCGCCAAGCAAGAGGCGCACAACGCGGCGCACGGCATCACGCCGCGATCGGTGCACAAGCCGCTCGATCGCGTCGAAGTCGTCGCCGGTCACGTCCGCGTCCACGACGTCCGGGACTCGGCCGGCGATCTGCGCAGACTGGAGAAGGAGCTGGCCAACCTCAAGAAGCAGATGAAGGCCGCGGCCGCGGCCCTGGAATTCGAGGAGGCGGCGCGGCTGCGCGATCAGGTGCGGGCCATCGAGCAGGTGCTGTTGGCGGTCAGCTGACCAAGGTCAGGCGCGCGGCCCGAAGATCGCCGTGCCGACGCGCACGTGGGTCGCGCCGTGTTCGATGGCGGCTTCAAAGTCGTGGCTCATGCCCATCGACAACCACCAGTGGCCGGCGGACGGCAGCGTGGGCACCCCGGCGAAGGCGGCTTGCAGGCGATCGCGCAGCGCGCACATGCGAGCGAACCACGGTCGCACGGCCTCGGCGTCCAGATCGAAGGGCGGCAAGAGCATCAGACCGCGCAAGCGCAGACCCGGCGAACGCGCCAACACTTCGACGAAGAGGTCGGCGTCGGCCTCTGTACAGCCGCGCTTGGTGGCCTCCTGGGCGAGGTTGACCTGCAAAAGCACGTCTTGCTGGACCTTGGCCTGCCATGCATGGCGCGCCATCTCGTCCAAGCCCAGCATGTCGTCCACCCCGTGCAAGAGCGCCACCTTGCCGATCACGAGCTTGACCTTGTTGCGCTGCACGTGGCCCAGCACGTGCCAGCGAAGGTCAGTCAGATCGGCCACCTCCGCGGCCTTGTGTTGCCACTCTTGCACGTAGTTCTCACCGAAATCGCGCTGGCCGGCGGCGTAGGCGGCACGGATGGCGGCGGCCGGCTGGGTCTTGGACACCGCAACCAAGGTGATCGCTTGTGGATCGCGGCCGACGTGGCGTGCGGCGCGGCCGATGCGATCGGCGACGGCAGCCAGGTTTTCGGCGATGGTGGCGGAGTCGATCACGCGGTCAGCCCTCCCAGGGCAGCACGTCGCGGGCGCCCATCGCTTCCATCATTTCGACGACCTGGCACAGCGGCAGGCCGACCACGTTGGTGTAGCTGCCGTGCAGGGCTTCGACGAGGTAGCTGCCGACGCCCTGCACCGCGTAGCCGCCGGCCTTGTCCATCGACTCGCCGGCCGAGACGTAGGCGTCGACTTCGCCGCGGCTCAAGGGCTTGAAGCGCACGACGGTGCGCACGGCCTCGATGCCCTCGCGGCTCCTGCGCAGGTCGTACAGGCAAAACGCTGTGATCACCAGATGTTCCCGCCCGGACAGGCGGCTGAGCATCTCGCGCGCCTCTTGGGCATCTTGCGGCTTGCCGAAGATGACGTCGTCCAGGACCACCACGGTGTCGGCGCCGAGCACCCAGCGCAGCCCGTCGTCGCCGCGACTGGCCAGGATGGCCGGGCCGTGGGCGAATTGCCGGCGCGCCTCTGAATCGCTCGCGTACAGCGTCGCCTCGATCCGCCGCACAGCGGCCAGCACCTTGGCGCGCGCCAGACGCTTGACGTAGTCCTCGGGCAGTTCGCCGGGCCACTGGGCCTCGTCGACCTCGCTCGGCATCACCCTGACGGCAAAGCCGAGGCGTTCGAGCAGTTCTTTTCTGCGCGGCGATCCGGACGCCAGGGCCAGCGGGGCGGTCATGCGGTGCTCACGGGGCGCGCGTCGGCCGGGCGATCACGGGCCATTTTCGGGCTTTTTGTCGGCCTTCTTGCCGCGCGCGCGGCGTGCCGCCTTTGCTTGGGCGAGGCGCTCGCGGCGGGCTGCGCGGGCGAGCTGCCAGCGCTGCAGCAGCGGGTCTTCGCCCAGCACCAGACGGCCGATGAAATTGCCGATGCGCGGCAACAGCATTCCGAGCAGGCTGACCGCGGTGGCGAAACCGGCCACGAACCAGTCCAGGGGCCCGAGCGTGGTCAACGCGTGCTGCCAGCCCATGTCGGACTACAGCCCTTTGATCTTGACGG
>VGRO01000330.1 GCA_016875335.1 Deltaproteobacteria bacterium
CCGCAGGCGACATGGGCCGCGGCAAGGGGCGGGTCTGCTCGCGGCACCGGAATTCCGCTGTTTTTCGGCTTGAACTGGCCTCGGAGCGCGCGTAGCTTCAGGCCGGAGTCGCCCGTCGGCATGGGGTTGGCGGGGTGAGCGGCGTGGAAAGGCCTGGGTGCTTCGCGGGGGACAGCGGTTGGACTTCCTATGCACAGTCAATCGATGTTGCAGGGATGCCAGATGCGAGCGGTGCGGCGACACTTGGGGAGGACAACAACGCGGAACCGCGAGAGCCAATCGCACGTCCACATCTTTCTCGTGGTCCGACCACACCCGCAGGCCACTGTCGTTACCACTCCGATGGTTGCGCCGCACCTGCACCGCGCGCGACCGAAGTGGGGCGGCGATCCCGACGGTCACCTGCGCGCGCTTCGAGCCCAACCGCAACTGCGGGACGCCGTCGCCAGCCAAACGCTTGAAAATTACCGCTTCCAGGGGGCCACCGGCACGAAAACCGTGGCCGAGCGCCGACGAGGGTCATCTTGCGCATGCGCCGTCACAGGTACGGCGCTTTTCGGGCAGGGCGCTACGCGCCGAACCGAACCAGATGAAATCGCGGAACAGTTTTGGCACCGAATTTCGGACTTGACTTGGGGAGGGTGATAGAAGGAACTCCAACCAAGGTCGCCCCTGAGCCCGAGCCAGGCCCTGCGGCGCCCGGCTACGGGCACTGGGTCGCGGTCGAGCTTCCGAGCAATTTCTCTTCGGCCTTTCCGTACTTGCCACCGCCCATGTGCGGCTCGACACGGTTGAAGGTGCGGCGCTGACACCACGGGTCGCTGCCCACCCGGTAGACCAATTGGCCGCTGCGGTAGCGCTTGAGCGGGATGCCCAGACTGTTCTGCTCGACGGTCCACGCGCCCGCGTCCATCCACGACGCGACAACCGCAACCTTGGGATAGATGCGGCCGAGCGCGGCCTTGGCCCCAGACTCCATCGCCTTGTCGTGGTCGCGGCCCGCCTGCAGTGGGTTGCGCGCGGCAGCGGCGATGATCGCGGCGCGAATCTTGGCGATCTGGTCGTCGAGTCCGGCCAACGAGTCGGCCGGCACCTCGACCTCGAAGGCCTTGTACCACGGTGCAAGCGCCAACTTCAGTCCCGCCACCAACGGTTTCGAATCCGACGCCACCAGGAAGAGCCAGGGATCGCCAGCGCCATTCCAATCGTCGCCCTTCTTGAGGACCTCGTCGAACGCCATGTGGTGGTTGCCATACCCCTCAGCAACCACGTTGACGTTGGCCAGCGCGGCCACCGCCAACTCCTTGCGGTGCGCGGCCAGCCAGCACCACCAGTCGGCGCGCTCGGTCAGGTTCGACGGCAGCGCGAAGCCGCCCGTGCGCATTTCGGAACCGCCGGCTGAATTGCGGTCTGGCAGCTTGGGCGCCGTCTTCGCGGCGTCGGGCAGGGCCTGCTGACACAACGGTTCGAGCGGCGCCAGCGAGTCGACCAACGCCCTGGCCTCAGCCGGCTTGAGATTTTCGAAAACCCGCGCCTGCTTGGCCAGGTGGATCGTGGCGAGCATGAAGAACACGCGCCGCTGGTTCTCACCCTTGGCCGCCGCCAGCACCGGTGCCTGCTGGGCCTCGCTGGCCTGCGCTGCGCGGATCTTGGCCTGGGTCGACGCGATGTAGGCGCGAGACTTGTTCATCAACTCGACGCACTCAGCCAACGCCGGGTCGCTGGCCTCCCACGGACCCGCCGAGTCCATCATTCTCTGTGCGCGGTTGAGCCGCTCAGTGTGCTGGTTGATGTGGCTGATCGCGCTCTCAACCTCTGACGGGTCGATGTCGCGGGTCTCGAACGTGCGGGGCGTCCCGCCGCGGATCTCGCGGACGGCGTCGGAGCAGCGGTTGAGATGGCCGCGGCTTGCCGCAGCAGCAGGGCGTGGTGCGGTCGCCACCCACAGCGCACAGCCGGCTAGGGTGGCAGCAAAGAACACCGTGGACGCCGAGAACGAAAATCGCATGGACAACTCCGAACCCTCTGGAGGCTGCGGCTGTAGTACCATGTCCGTGATAGTGGCGCAAGGAGCGAACTGGACCGGAGTGCGATCTTGGACTTCCTATGCACGGACGCCAAGTCGACGTGCTCGACCTGGACGATTTCGATGCGGCGTGCGCTGGCCAAATCCACGTCCAACGTACCCGAGAGCCGAGGCGACCACTTCACACCGAGCAGTCCCTGGTACGCCAGGAACGCATGCGTGCCGACGACCACGGCGCCCGTCTTGTGCAACCCTGCACCGTGCAACGCGAGGACGACGCGCGCGAGTGCGCCGGAAATCGGAAGCACCTGCCCTGCCCGCAACATCGTGCAGAGGTCACGACGCGACGCCGCCGCCTCGCGCTTCCCGGCCCAGACCCGTTCGAGATCGGCTCGGCGCCTGGCCTCCTGCTCGTTGTCGGGGCCGAAGTAGACCTGCTTGCGTCCTGGGTGCTGGACGTACCAGTAGGTCGATCCGCGCACCGTCTTGCGCACGAAGGTGCCCGGGGATCCAGCACTCCCGAACTCGTCCGCCAGCAGCAACCGATCCAGCAACTCGCTGGTCATCGGCACCAGCCATGGAACTTCCGTGCCGTTGACGTTTGGTTTCATGCTGTTATGCTATCCACACAGCGCTATCTTCCCATGCAGGCATCAGCGTATAGCAGTTCGGTGCGCCGATCAAGCCCAGTGCGCACTGTACGCCAGCGCCTCGCCGGCACCTCGCTCGCAGGCGCGCCAGGTCTTGTTGCCGCGTCCGGCCAGCCGCAAGTACGCCACCAGCCCGGCCGGCACGGAGAACGGTGCGTCGACGGCCGCGGCCTCGTGGTCGCCGGCCCGCAGCAAGGCGACCAGGCGCGCGAACGGTTCGCCGTCGCCGGCCAGTTGCTGAACCGGCCGCAGATCGACCAGTTCCAGGCCGCGCCCGACCGCGTGCAGTTCGGCGATCCAGACGTTGGACCGCGTGCACCCGTTGCGCCACATCAGGTGGTTGCCGGAGAAGTCGATGCCGAGCCAACGGCCCGTCACCCATGCCCCCGCACGCACGCCGCCAGCCTGCCGGGCTCCCACGCCGCCGCCGGCCGCTTGCCGCTGCCCATCGGTCCCAGCACGCGCAACGCCCGCGCCTTGGCCAGGTTCTCGACCGTCACGCCGCCCTTGCCCAGGAACCGCAGCAGCACCTCGACCGTCGCCTCGACGTCGGGCAACGCATGGTGCGGGCAGCGGTTGCGGATGCCGAGCCGCGCCTCGACCGCCTCGCCCGAGCCGTTGCCGCGGCCGTAGAGGTGCCACGCCCAGAGCTTGGTGCAGAGCGCGTCCACCGGCAGCCCGGCCCGCGTCCCGTGCACCCGGCGCACCTCGTGCTCCAGGAACCCGTGGTCGAACTGGGCGTTGTGGGCGGTGAACACGGCACCGTCGAGGTGGTGGAGCAAGGCCGGCAGCACCTCGCGCATCGTGGGCGCCTTGCTGGCCATCGCCGTCGTGATGCCGTGGATGTCGGTCAGCCGCGGCGGGATCGCGCGCTCGGGGTTGACCAGCGTCTCGAAGGTGGCGACCACGCGCGTGCCTTCGACGACGGCCAGCCCCAACTCGACCACGCGCTCAGCAGCGGCGGACAGGCCGGTGGTCACGAGTGGAAGCTGCTGCGGTACCTGGCCGAGGGCAAGAACAAGCGCTTCGGCGTCATCGACTTCGTGGTCGGCGCGGACATGACCGAGGAACTGCGCAAGGAAATCGCGAAATTGCGGCCGGAACAGTGGCACGAACTGCCGCGCGAGGAAGGCCAGGTGGCGCAGCAATGGGCAGACGTGCCGTTCGTGCCGAACGCGTCGGCGACCAAGAAGGACGGTCCTGCCTACAAGTTCATCGCGACGCGCGAGGTGCTGCGGCAGCCGACGCTGGCGGGCGTGCAGCCTGAACTGCCATTCCAGACGATGGAATTCGCCGGGCATGGGCAATGCAAGGTCCACGCGGTGGTCACGGCGAGCAAGCTGGGCGGCGCGGAACTGGTGGCGTGGTACCGCGGGCGGTGCGGCAAGAGCGAGCAAGCACATTCGTTGATGAAATCGGACCTTGCGGGCGGACAGCTGCCGCTCCGGCGGGCGTTCGGATTTTCCGTTGAACAATGCCCATGTGGCGGGCGGCGCAAGATGATCGCCGTCATCCGCAACCCGGTCCAAGTGGAGAAGATACTGCGGCACATCGGCGAGTGGCGCGAGGCCGGCGACCGCGACGACGACAGCACAATCGCCATTCGCGGGC
>VGRO01000331.1 GCA_016875335.1 Deltaproteobacteria bacterium
CTGTGCGCCGAGGCCATCGCCGCCGAACTGTGCCGGCCGCTGGTGCTGGCCCAGGTGCCGGCGCTGTTGTCGCAATGGGTCGGAGGCACCGAGAACCGGCTCAAGGACCTGTTTGACGGCGCGCGCGGACCAGAACCCGTGCACCGACAATGCCTGCGATCCCAAGGGCGGCTGCATTTTCCCCGCCAACGCGCTGCCCTGCGACGACAAGAACCCGTGCACCGGCGGCGACAAGTGCGGCAACGGCAAGTGCCAGCCGGGCGCCGGGGCGCCGTGCGACGACGGCAACCCGTGCACCGATCAAGGCTGCGACACCGCCAAGGGGGGCTGCTATTTCACCAGCAACACCACCAATTGCGAAGACGGCAACGCCTGCACGGCCGGCGACAAATGCGCCAACGGCAAGTGCGGCAAGGGCGGGACCGTGGTGTGCGACGACAAGAACGGCTGCACCGCCGACAGCTGTGACGTGGTCAAGGGCTGCGTGTACCAGCAGGCCGGCGCCTGTGACGACGGCGACCCGTGCACGGCCGACAGTTGCAACCCGGCCAACGGCGCCTGCAGCCACGCAGCGGTCGCCAACTGTTGCGGCAAGGCCGTGCATCTCGAAGTGCTGCTCTGCGAGCGCGCCCGCCCACTCCGCCAGGTGCTCGCGCTGCGCAGGGGTGAGCCCACCGTCCGACCCGAGGCGATTCAGCGCCGCGATCGCTGCAGCCAGTGCCCCACCACTCCGAAACCTGGGCGGGCCATGGCCATACCGTACCGCGCTCTCGAAGAGCTCCCTGAGCGTATGCGCTTGGGCGAGCGCGGCCGACTTCAACGGCCTCAACCGGCGCATCGTTCGACACCTGACGACGAGCCAGGCTAACTACGTGCGCGACGAGTACGGCCGGCGCCACGAGGGATTCGGAGAGCGGGCGCGGCAGATCGTCGCCCAGGGCCTCGAAGCGGGGCTCGGCCGGGAGGACATCGCCCGCGACCTCGAGGCCGCCGCGCGCGACGTCATCGCCGGCCGCGGGAGCTTCTACTGGGAGACGGTGGCCGGCGCGTTCGTCGCCAACGGCCGCTCCTTCGCGCAGCTCTCGGCCTACGCCGAGGCGGGCATCGACCGCTACATCATCGAGACCATCCTCGACGAGCGGACGACCGAGATCTGCCGCTTCCTGGACGGCAAGACGTTCACGGTGAGCACGGGGCTGCGCACGTTCGAGCAGATGGAGGCCGACCCCGAGCTCGCCAAGGAGATTAGCCCGTGGGTCCGCGAGGCCATCGATCCGGACACCGGCCGCAAGGTCCTCTTCGTGGAGCGCGGCGAGCGACGCGTGCCCGTCGCCGAGGTCACCCGTTCCGCGCTTGGCACGCGCGACGACCGCGGCGACAGTCTCTCCGAGCGCGATCTCGAAGGGCTCGGGATCAGCTTCCCGCCCTACCACGGGCTCTGCCGCACCTCGACCGTCGCTCTGACGTGATACACGAACACCTGATGGGCTCGCCTCACTCGGCGGTACGCCCAAACGCGACGTCAGCGTCCGGACTCACAGAGACTTGATGATGATGACGATGGCCTGAACGATGGTGTCGAGCGGAATCCCCCAGAGCCCGAACTGCTTGCCATCGTACGTGACCGACACCTCAAGCGAAGTCGTCCTCGCGGCCACGTCCCGCGGCACGTTGACGGTCAGCGGAAACTCCTCGATGCGCGCTCGGCCCGGCGCCTTGCCATCGATGGCGATGGGCTCTTGCATCTTCATGTGGGCGACTTCGTTGTGACCGCCGTCGAAGAGGTAGACGGTCATGCGTCCCTTCGGCCCGAAGTCCACCCGGTCGGTTTCCAGCCCCAGCACCATTGAGAGCTGGCCAGTATCAGTATCGAGACTGGCCTTACCTCGGACCCACATACCCTCCGCGAGAAGAACGGCCGAGTGGCCGCGAGCGAACGGGTGACCTGATGCCTCCGACGTGATCATTGCCATGCTTTCTACTCCAATGCTGCGTCAGCACCGCGGAGGGATAGGAAGGGATAGAGGGATAGGAACCGCAAACAAGGTTGGCCCCGAGGCCGGTCAAAGCCCATGCCGCACAGCAGCGTGCCGGCCATCAAGGCTTGCGCGCCCACAATCCAGGCCCGCCGCCGCCCGAAGCGGTCCGGCGCCACCACGTCTACCACCGGCCCAATCGCCCACTTCCACGCCCACGGCAAATACAGCGAGGCCACGAACGCGCCGATATCTTTGGGTCCGAGGCCCATTCGCCGCATGTCGGTGGCCAGCGCCGTGGCGGTGAAGCCGAGCGGAATCCCCTCGGTCACATACAGAAAAAACAGCGCGGCGAGCCGGCCATTCTTGGTCGCGAGCAGGTTGGGCATTTTACGCTAACGGCCCCAGATCTGGCCTTGCAGGATCGCTGTCGGCGGATTGGGTGCCGGGGTCCACGGGTATTGGTAGTAGCCGGCACCGGCGTCGATGCTCGGAGCGTTGTTCTTGAACAGGCCGAAACCGATGCCGCTGTCCTGGCTGTCGCTGCTGTCGTTGTCGGCCGTGAAGCCGAACCGCGCGCCGCCGTGGCTGCTGGTGCCCGTGTTCCAGCCGAAGCGGTGCCAAGTCATCGCGCCCCACACGCCACCGGCGACGATGGATTTCCAGGTCGGCGTCAGCAGGTTGTTGGTGCCCTGGGTCGACGCAAGCGGCGCGGCGTTGGCGAGGTTGCGGGCGGTGCTGGCAGCGTGCTGCAGGGTCTCGCAGGCATAGGCGCCGCCGTCGTATTTGGCGATGCAGGCCCGCGTGCTGACGATGCTCAGGGTGTAGAAAGCCCGCGACACGGCGTCGGCGTCGACGTCGCCCTTGGGCACGCTGCCGTTCAGGTCGTCCGCGGCCGTCCAAACCGGTGCATTGTAGCCCCACGCCGACTTGCTGCTGGTCTTGAGCAGGAGCGCCCAGCCGCCGTTTTTCTGGTCGCAATAGACTTGGAACGCCGCCGATGCTGCGGGCGGTTTGATCCAGTAGATGCCATCGTTGGGTTGGTCGCCGCTCGTCGCCAAGGCCAGACACGACGCGCCTGGGTTGCTTTGATTGCTCCCCGGGGTGGCGACTTTGGCAAACGTCTGCCACAGCTTGCCGTTGCAGACGACCAAGGCCTGGGTGGCGGTGTTGTAGTAGGTGACGCCGACCGCCGAGGCGTCGCAGGTCGTCGGCTCCTTGTCGGCGTTTTGGAAACGGAACAGTTGGGCTTGCTGTTTGTTGAAGTTCAGGGCGCCGAGCCAGCTTTGGCCGCCTTTCCAGTCGTTGTTGCCCGCCAGCGTGCCGACGCCGCTTAGGTCAGGTCCGCCCTGCAAGTCGGCGTATTTGCCGCTGGTGGCCACCTTGGCAAGCTTGCCGGCGGCGACCAGGTCTGCGGCGACGCTGTCGGCCAACATTGGGGCCTTGACGCAGCCCGTGCATTCGAGTGCTTTGGCTTTGGCGGCGCTGCCCGCATCGTCTGCAAACGAGGCTGCGTCGGCCAACTTGGCGGTGTTGGCGGCAACCGCAAACGTCGCCGGGCCTCCCGGTTGGTCCGAAGCCGCCCAGTTAAAGTTGACGTGGTTGCTGCCAACCGCACCCGAAGCGATTTTCTCGCCGGTTACCGAGGCCTTAGCCAAATCTTCGCTGCCCACGCAGCCCGAACATTGCACGTCTTGCGCCTGCGCGGCCACCAGCGCATGCACCGCGGAAGGCACCCGCAACAACTGCACGCGTGGCAATTCCGGGTCGCCGCCCACCACCACTCCGACCCACAGGAGCTTGCCGGTGGCCATCACGGCCGAGTCCAGCACAACCTGCGCCGCGCCGAGCGTGATTGCGAACACGCCGCCTTGCACAGGCACGGCCAAAAACGTTTCGAGGAACAATGGCTTGCCACCAGTCGGTGCGTCGTAGAGCGCCAGCCCCATGGCGTAGGTGCCGTCTGCCACCGGACCGCCGTTCGAGGTCAGGCGCCCTTGGGCGGCCAACTGCAGCGGTTCGGCAAACGCTGGGGCGGCAAACAGGGTTGCAAGCGCAAATGCCAAAGCTGCCAGACGCGATTTCATGGGTTCCTCTCGCACAGCCTGATGGAGGCCATGCTAACAAAATCTTGGGTTGTCGTGGCCAGCCGTCACAGGCCCTTGAAATCCCAACCGACGCTCAAGGGATAGGAACCGCAAACAAGGTTGGCCCCGAGGCAGGGATAGGAACCGCAAACAAGGTTGGCCCCGAGGCCGCGCCGGCCGAAACCGGCTTTGCGCCCCGCCGGACCCTCCGGCG
>VGRO01000332.1 GCA_016875335.1 Deltaproteobacteria bacterium
GCGGCTGGCCACCAGGATTCAGCGTGAACTCGTGGGAAATCAGTGGCATTCGGTCTGCTGAACGAGGGAGAGCGGCGCGGCAAGGTGGCCGCCGAGGGGCCGGCAGTCTAGCACGGCGCGGCGGGTGGGGGAATTGCGGCCGCGGGCGAGCGGGCGAGGGGCGGGCAGGCACTCGATACACTGCAAAGATGCTGTTGCCCCGAAAACGGATGTCGTGCAGCGGTACGGACAGCCCGCGTGGACGGGTCATGTGCGTAGGGGACGGCAACTTGGGCCTTGCCGGAGGTTTGACCTGTGTCGAAGGCGGCGAGTGGTCGGTCCAGGGCGAATTCGCTGGAGGGTGGGTGCCCTCCGCCGGCACGCCGCGCGCGCGTTCGCAACGGGCCAGTCACGAAGCGCCAGCGACCCTTTTGCGCGGGGCCGCCAGCATCGGTCTGGCTTCGCGGCTGGAGCTCAGCCTGTGGGGCGACCTCGGTCACCGAGCGTTGGCGCGCAACACCGTCACCGGCATCCACAAGGGCGAACTCAACGAATCCACTTCGGCGTGGGGCGGATTCACGCTTCGCAATCGCTTCCCCATTGGCGCCCATGCCGTCCGCCTGTCGAGCGAATTCGGGGTGGGCCGCGTGCCGTGGGCGCGCTTGGTGCGCGTGACCGACTGGGTTCGCCGCCATCAGCCCGGCCAGGCCGAATCCGCGCAGCGTCAACCACTGACGATGGACCTAACGCTGGACGTCCAGCCGCCCGGCGAGCAGTGGGAGCGCTTCCAAGACGCATTCATCCGCCGCGGCGTCGCGGTCGCCGTGCGCACAGCCGTGTTTGCCCAGGCGGAACTGAGGGACTGGAAAATAATAAGTCGATCACTCTCACATCAGGACGGAGCCGCGAGTCGGACCTTTGGTCCGCGAGCTGGCGACCCACGGAGCAAGCAAACGGGCCCGAGAAATGATTGAGTAAATCATTTCCTGGCCCTGACGCTGCGCCCCAATGTGCACCTCAACCTTGGACTCGGCATGCAGATCGTGCCGTATAGCCCAGGTTCACAGCGGCTGCTTCTTGAGTGTGGTGATCCTGATCTGCCCGACGTGCGCGACGGCGCCTGCGGCATCGACGAAACGGCCGATGTCTTGCGCTCAGCCCTGCTCGGGACGGCGACGGCGGGGTTGGACTGGCCGATGGGCGACATGGTGTGGTTCGCGGACGGCTGGTATCAGTTCAGCGATGGCGACACCGGAGCGGCCTCGGCGCCGCTCGGCATTGCGTTGGGCGTTCGCTACTGACCCCGAGTGCGCTTCGGTCGGTCGCTCCGGGCGCGCTGGCGATGTGCCTGCAGACCCTTTGACCTCGCGACGGACGTCAACTGCATACCCCATCCAGGCCCGAACCGGTGCTTGCGCGCGGACAAGTCGCCACACTGTATCGCCGAGCCTGCGCGGCGCAATCACCTTGCTTGCCGGGGTCCGGTAGGACGTCGCATCGCACCAGACGGCAGCCTGGAACGGAACACGCGCGTCCGCCGCGCCGTGACAAGCGGATGACCGACCGCGCGCCGATCCAGGTGCAGCGCCAACGCTGCAACCCACCGGGAATACACGCTGCCGACGGCCACACGACAGGGTTCAGCGGGTCTCGCGCGGCCCCAAGTCGCCGCGCTGGACGCCCATGGGCCTTGTGTGCGTCGGTTGTCGCCACCGGACGGATCGGCCACCATTGCCCTCGGCATGACGCCGGGCAGGCCGTTCGTGATCCCATCCTCCCTATCGCCCTGGTGCTGCGTGGTTGCCCGCCGGTGGCTGTGTGCGATCACCATCGCCGCCGTCGCCGCATCGGCGTTCGCGGTCAATCGTGCTTGGGCAGGTCCAGCGCCCGCTGTCGAGGCCAACGCCCTGGCCACCAAGGGCGCTGCCCTGTTCGCCAAAGGCGAGTACCTCGAGGCGGCTGGACTTTTCGAGCGCGCCTACGCGCTGGACGCCAAGGGCTTTCGGGTGCTTCGCTATGCCGGGCGCGCGTGGCAGGAGATTGGCCACTGGGAGCGGGCTCTGACCCTGTTGGAGCGCTACTACGCGCTCGAGACCGAACCGAGCCTGCGCGAGACGGTGCTTGCGAACCTCGACAAGCTGCGCAAGGCGACGCCGCGCGACAAGGCGCTGGCGCTCGATGGTGCGGCGCGCAAGTACCCACAGGCGCGCCTGGAAGATCAGGCGGCACAAGCCCTGGAGGCGCTGGGCGACGCCGAGTCGCTGCGCCGGGCCATCGAGCATTGGGAGGTCGCGCGCTTGGCGGCCGCCGATGCTGCGGCCAAGACGCGTGTCGAGAACGACCTTGCGCGGGCGCGCGAGCGGCTGCGGATCGTCCAGGCGGAGTTGATCCGCGGCGCCGATGCGGTCGGCCAGCCCGCCCCAGCGACCGTCACCGCCGGGCAGAGCGGCGCCCAGTGGGCCGCGTGGATCGGCGGAGGGGCCGCTGTGATCGCGGGCGCCGCACTGTGGGGCGTGGGGGCCGCCGCGACCAAGGACGCCAATGCGCAATACACGGCCAAAGCCTTGTCGTACAGCGCGTACTCCGATGCCAGGTCCACTGCAGATGTTCAGTATTTTTCAGGGATTGGGCTGGCAGGTGCTGGCGCGCTCGCGGTCGCCGCGGGCTTCCTGCTGGGGCCAGGCGATGCCCCTGCCCGCGTCGGCCTCGGGCCGCACGGCATCTGGCTGGCCGGCCGATTCTGACCCGCCCGGAGCGCTCCCATGCAACGAACCTGCCAGACCTGCAACCGGCAGACCGATCAACTGACCTGTCCGCACGATGGCACGCCAACGGTGGTCCCTGACCACACCATCTCGGCACTGGTCGGTCAGGTAGTTGGCGGCCGCTACCTGGTCACCAAACTCATCGGCGAGGGCGGTTTTGGCGCTGTCTACGAGGCCCAACATCAAGGTACGGGTGACCTCGTCGCCATCAAGGTGCTGCGCACCGAACAGGCCGGCAGCGCAGAGATGGTAGGGCGCTTCCAGCAGGAAGCGGCCGTGACGGCCAGCCTCAAACAGCCCCACACGGTGCGAGTGTTCGACTTTGGCCAGACGCCGGCGGGCGACCTGTACTTGGCCATGGAGTTCCTCGACGGCCATACGTTGACCGACATCGCCACCCGCCAGGCGCCGATGGGCTACCAGCGGGCCACCCACATTGCCGTCCAAGTCCTGAAATCACTGGCCGAAGCCCACGCAAGGGGCCTGGTGCACCGCGACCTCAAGCCCGACAACATCTTTGTGCAGAACGTGTTCGGCGAGGAGGACTTCGTCAAGGTGCTCGATTTCGGGATTGCCAAGTCGCTGTCGGTCAGCGGCCAGTCGCGCACCGCCACGGGCGTCATCATCGGCACGCCGCCCTATATGAGCCCGGAACAGGCGCGCGGCAGCGGCGTGGACACCCGTACCGATCTGTATGCGCTTGGTTGCATCCTGTATGAGCTGCTGACCGGCGAGGTGCCATTCGCCGCCGAATCGGCGATGGACACGCTCATCCAGCGCATCACCCAGCCACCGCCGCGGGCGTTTGGCGCCTGCCGCGCGCCGACGCCGCGCGCGGTGTGCGACGTGGTCCACACGCTGATGGCGACCGATCCCGCGCACCGCTACGACAAGGCCCAGGACGTCATCGTGGCCCTGCAGGGTGCGGCAGCGCAGGCCCCGGACCCCGACAGCACCGCGGCCGTCTACGGCGCCGACGTGTTCGCGGCTACCCTGTCCGGCGAAGTGGATGTCGTCGGCGGCGGGGCCGCGACGGTGACCGGCAAGATGCCGGGGTCACACGGCCACTTCGACCCCGCGCCCACCATGGCCGCCGCACGTCCGCAGGTGCCTGCCATGGCCGCACCGGCATCGGTGCCCAGGCCCGTCTCGTCACCGCGCCCTGCTCCACGTGGGCCGAGCGTGCGCGCGGCTGCCCCCACCGCGGGCGCCTCGGCGTTGCCAGGAGCCGGGATCCCACCGGCCCCGAGCGGGCCGGTCACCCTGCGGCGTCCGCTCCCCACCCAATCGGCGGCCGCGGCTGCCGCACAACCGATCCGATCCGAAAACGGCTCGCCCGAGGTGGCCCACCAATCCGGCGCCGCCCCGGCCAGCAAGGTCCATCTGTGGATCGGCCTCGGCGCCGCAGCGGTCGTCGGCCTCTCTGGCGCGATCTGGTGGTCCACCCGAGCGGCGCCGCCACCCATCGCGCTCACGCCTGCCGCCGCTGCGCCCGTTCCGGCCGCGGCCCCTGCCGCCGCCGCGCAACC
>VGRO01000333.1 GCA_016875335.1 Deltaproteobacteria bacterium
GCGACTGCCGCTGCCGCTGCGTCTGTGGCTGAAGCCTGAAGCCTGTGGCTGTTTGCCTGTGGCTGAGAGGCCCACTCGGCGTGTCGAATTAACCGCCGGCGCAAACCTGTCACCCTGAAGGTGCAGGTTTGCGCCGGTTTCCCCGGGAAACCTGAGTTAATTCGATCGCCAAGGATTCAGGACCTTTTTTTGGCGGTGGATCATGGGCGTGGTTGGCGGACCTCCGCGGCATCGTCGCTTCGGTGAGAGGGCGTCCATGCGCGATCGCTGCGGCTGGCTTCCCGGTCACGGCTTGATGCACGTGAATCCGTCGCCCTGGAATCCGTCCTTGCACACGCACTTCTTGCCGAGTTCGACGTCCTTATTGCAGTTCGCGTTGGCGTCGCATCCCTTGCCTGGCTTGCACTGCCCGTTTTCGGCGCAGTGGTCCCCTTTGGTGCAGGCGTCGCCATCGGAACACTCGCCTTGCATCGGTGTGTAGATGCACCCCGTCATGGGGTCGCAGGCGTCGGCGGTGCACGCATTGCCGTCGTCGCAAAGGACGGGTTGGAAGTCCGCGCAGGCTCCTCCCAGGCACTTGCCTGCGACCGCGCACTTGTCGGCTTGACACGGGGTGCCCTCTGTGACGGGCATGTGGCTGCACCCGGTTTCAGGGTCGCAGTTGTCGGCCGTGCACGGGTTCTTGTCGTCACATGCCAGCTTCGCGCACGGGTTTGGCACATCGGCCGAGCGGCCCGCGTCTGGGGCGTCCTCGACCGTTTCGGCGGTGGTGGCAACCTCGGGCGTGTCCTCGGTTGCTTCCGCTGTCACCTCCGCGCCGATTTCGTTGCCTGCGATGTCCGCAACAAGTGCGCTGTCTGACGTTTCTGCATCCGACCCGGCCTGCTGCCTGGCGTTCCGATACCCCAAGAGGTCGTCGTTGCACGCCGCGCCCGCCGCGGCGGCCACCAGCAGCAAGGCCACAGTCCAACGCGGCCCGGTCATGGTGCCCCCACGCGAAAACTGTAGATTTTGCTCGGAATCCCAATGGTTTCCGCAGCATCGATGGCCGTCACTCGCCAGAACCAGTGGCCTGCCGGAAGATCGGCGGGCATGGGCAGGCTTGCGGCCGCAACCGTGTAGGAACGCGCGCGGGTGACCAGTTCGCCGTCGCCAGCCATGTCCACGCGGTACTGCGTCGCGCCGGTCACCGGCAACCAGGCGAGCGCATTGGTGCGCGCGACATCGCCCATCAGCGGGGTCTGGGGCTGCGGCCTGCCCAGCAATGCCGTGGCAGGACTGACATTTCCCGCAGCGTCGACGCGCGCAGACTGTCCGGCCAGGACCAGAACGCTGGCCCTGCTGCCGAGCGTGGCCTGCAATTCGATCCGCCCGTGCAAGCATTCGACGCCGGTGCCGCCGGCCGCGAGGTGCCGTACCCGAAACCGGGTGCCGCGCACTGCGGCGAGCGCGGTGGTGGTCAGCACGTCGAACGACGAGCCTTTGCCTTTGTACTCGACGATGGCCTCAATTCGGCCCTTGACCAATTGCAGCGTCACGGCGCGCTTGAGGTCGCTGGTCAGCTCGATGCGGCCGATGCGCACCGCGCTGTCGCTGCCCAGGGTCGCGAAGCTGCCGTCCGCCAGTGCCAGCCGCGCGCTTGCCGCAGCGCCCGTGACCACGACATCGCCGGAGACCATCTGTGCCCCAATTGCTGCGGGGCCGAGTTTGTCCAGGTCGGGGCCCGCCTGCACGGCGCCACTTGTCGCCTGCAGCAGCGCCACCGGCCGCGGCGTCGGCTCGCGAAAGGCGATACGCAGTTGCGGCGGCGTGCCGGGGTTGGTGGTCGGGATGACCGTCGAAATGCGCGCCTCTGGGATGCCGGCGCTGACCAGGGCCTTGGTCCACGCGGCCGCGGCTTGGGCGCCCACCTCGCGACGGTCGATCGGCACTTTGGCGGCAATGGTTACGCTGCGTACGGCTGGCCGGGCCTTGAGCAGCGCCCCGACCGCCGCCGCACACGCCAAGTCGTCTCCGGCCAGCGTGGCCTTGACCGGCAGCGGCTGACCCGACTGCACCGTCGTCGCGTCCAGGCGCAGTCCGCCACAGGGTTCAGCTGCGACCGCGGTGACGCCGACCATCGACGCAAGCGCGCACGCGCCTGTCGCCTTCGCCCACGGACCAACCATCCTACCTCCTACGCACCGGGTTCGCGCGCGACCAGGGTGAACTCGACGCGGCGGTTCCTCGCGCGACCCGCGCCACTCTTGTTGCTGGCCATCGGCTTGTCCGGGCCGTAGCCCCTGGCGGTCATTCTTTGGCCGTCGGCGCCTTTGCCGATCAGCCACGCGCGCACGGACTCGGCCCGCCGTTGCGACAGGTCCAGGTTCTTGTCGCGCTTGCCGGCGTTGTCGGTGTGGCCGGCGATTTCGACGCGGGCCCGCGGGTACTTGACCAGCACCTCGACCACGGCTTGCAGCACTGCGAACGACTTGGGCAGGATCGTCGCCGAGTTCTTGCCGAATTCCAGGCCTTGCAACACGCCCACCCGCTCTGCCAAGGGCGCCGGAACGCCATCGGCACAGCCGTCGTCATCGTCGTACCCATTGTGGGTCTCGCCTTCGCGCGGGCACTTGTCGGCATGGTCCGGCACCCCATCGCCGTCGTCGTCTGGGTCGGGGCAGCCATCCTCGTCTTCGAACCCGTCCACGTCCTCTGGGTGGTCGGGGCAGACGTCGTCCGCGCGCACCAGCCCATCGCGGTCGTCGTCGCCGTTGCTGACGAGCGGCGGCAGCGCACCGGGCGCCAGCGGCTGTGCCGCAGCCACGACGGCAATCTTGTCTTCGTTTGGCAGTGGCCGCCGGCTCGATCGATGCTCGGCAATGCGGCTGGCATCCTCGGGCAGGAGCGCGATTTCGTCGTCGGCCAAGGCGCCGTAACGCGTTTGGTGAAAGCGCCGCACTTCTGCCGGGTCTTCGGGGCAGCCGTCGTCGTCGCGCACGCCGTTGACCAACTCTGCTTCGCGCGGGCATTCGTCCGCGTCGTCCGCGAGGCCGTCACTGTCGTCGTCCAGATCCGGGCAGCCGTCGCTGTCCTCGAAGCCGTCGGCGTCTTCGGCCTGGTCGGGACAGGCGTCGTCGCGGCGGTCCAGGCCGTCCTTGTCGTCGTCGCCGGGACCCACGAGCGGGGGCAGGGTCCGGTCGGCCAGAGGTTCAGGCGGCGGCAACGGGTCGTCGGTCGGCGTCACTGCTACGGCAAGGCGGTCGGCACGAAGTTCACGCGGCAAAACGCCTAGCTGTGCGTCTTCGCGGGTCACATAGAGCGTGCGATGGACCCGTTTGGCGATATCGCGGTCCTCCGGGCAGCCGTCGTCGTCGCGCACGTCGTTTCTGGTCTCTGCCTCCAGCGGGCATTGGTCTTCGTCGTCGGCAACGCCGTCTCCGTCGTGGTCGCCATGCGGTTTCGGCCTCTGTGGCGCCGCAACCTCGGCCGTTGGCCATCGCCAGCCCAGCGACAGCGCAGCGCTGACCTCGCTTGCTATTGGATTGCCGAACACGCTGCTGGCCGTGATGTGGTAACGACCGTCGGCGCGCACGACCACGCGGCCACCGATGCGGCCGTCGAGCGCCAAGCCTGCGTAGCCAAAGGGGTCGGTGTCGTTGCCGAAGGTCACATGGCTGGGTGCCAGGGTGCGCAACCAGCCGCCGCCGCCGAGCACCGACAACCCCAGCGGCCCGAGCCCCACCCGCGCGATGGCGTGGGTGCGCAGGGTCGCGACGCCGATGCTGGCCGTGCCGTTCCAAACGCTGGTCAACGTCGTCGAACCGGCCGCGCCTTCGAGTTCGAGGCCGAGCGCCGGCCACGGGTAGACGCCCAGGCGTGCGCCGTACAACCACGCCTGTCCCAGGCCCCCCCGAGGCGTCCTCGGGCTGGCCGAGTTCGTTGGTCGGGCCGAAGAAATGGGGGGCGCCGATGGCGGCGAATTCGTAGTCGGCGGCCCACGCGGCCACCGGCGCCGAGAGAAGTCCTGCACCTAGGGCCACCAAACCGTTGCGGGTGCGGTCGATCAGGCGTCGTTTGGCGCTGTGGATGGACATCGAGCGCGCCCCAGGGTGCCTGCGGACGGCGCCTCGCGCTCGCCAGCGGCACTGCCATGGTGCGCTACGGTGGTTGGGCCGTCAATCGGCCGACCTGAGCACGCGGCTCGACCAGAAAATCACATGAAATCATGGATCTGAACAATGGGGGGGGGGGCGT
>VGRO01000334.1 GCA_016875335.1 Deltaproteobacteria bacterium
ACAATAAGTCGATCACTCTCACATCAGGACGGAGCCGCGAGTCGGACCCTTGGTCCGCGAGCTGGCGACCCACTGAGCAAGCAAACGGGCCCAAGAAATGATTGAGTAAATCATTTCCGGGCCCCAATTCGGCCCAGTCGTTCAACCGTGCGTCTCGTTGCGCGCCCCGCCGAGCTTCATGTCGCCGTACCACGCGATCGTGCGGCGCAAGCCCTCCTCGAGTTCGACGACGGGCTCAAAGCCGAGCAACCGGCGCGCCTTGCCGATGTCGGGCACGCGCAGTTCCACGTCCACGAAATCCCATTTGATCGAGCGGACCTCGCTTGAGCTGCCGGCCAGCCGCACGATGTCGCGGGCCAGTTGCCAGATCGTCACGGTCGATCGCGGGTTGCCCAGGTTGAAGCTCTGGCCGACCGCCTCGGGCCGCGCCATGCACAGCAGGATGCCGCGCACGATGTCGTCGATGTAGCACCACGACCGAATCTGCGACCCATCGTTGTGCACCACCACCGGATCACCGACCAACGCATTGCGCACGAAATGGTGGATGGCGCCCGTGCCCACCTGGCCGGGCCCGTAGATGTTGAACGGCCGGATCGCCACGGTCGGCAGCCCATACTGCTTGTGGTAGTTCGACGCCAGGTGCTCGGTGGCGAGTTTGGCCACGGCATAGGTCCAGCGTGCCTCGCCCACCGCGCCCAAGGCAGTCGTGTCGGATTCGGCGACGTTGAACGCATGGCGGCCAAACACCTCGGACGTGGAAAAGTCGATGACCCGGCGGACGTCGGCGCCAGCGCCGTGCAGGGCGTGGCAGGTTTCGAGCACGTTCATGGTGCCCTGCAAGCTGACCTGCATGGTGACGACGGGCATCTTCATGACCGTATCGACGCCGGCAATGCTCGCCATGTGGATCACGTGGTGGGCGCCGTCGAGCGCCGCGCGCACCGCAGCCACGTCGCGCACGTCACCGCGCACGAAACGCACGTTGTGGTGGCGCAGCAGATCGGTGCCGCTGATGGCGTCGTGGTGAAGGTTGTCGAAAAGCACGACGCGGATGTCGGGCGCCTGCACCAGCACGCGCGCCAGCTGCGAGCCGATGAATCCGGCGCCACCGGTGATCGCCACGGTAGTGCCGCGAATGGGAGCGAGAAGCGACTGCACAGGGTAATCCTATGGTGCGGCGCTGCGGCGCCGTGCGGTCCGCCCGGGTGGGCAGCTCAACGGGTGACGGTGACTCCAGCAGGCAAGCCGAGGCCCGGTCGTTCGTCGGCGCGCAGCCCTCCGCCGTCGAGCGGCACCGCTGTGCCCAGCCCCAGGCGCTTGGTCAGTTCGGCCGACGTCGGCGGCTCGGAGTACCAGTTTTCGGGGTTGTGGGCGTCGACCGGCGGGGCGGGCACACGGCGCGGCCCCAAGAACAACGCCAGCGTCGGATCGGCCCATGGTCGATCGCGCCGGTGGGCGCGGTCGATCCACGCCAATTCGCCCGCGAGCAGTGACCTGTTGCGGTCATCGAGCAGCGCGCGCAAGCTCTGGCGCTGTTCCTCGGTGGCCTGGGCGTAGGTTTCCAGGGCCGCTTGCACGCTGTCGTCGCCGCGACCCGCGCGCAAGTATTGGCCGACGAGGTAGTTCGGATCGAGCGCAAAACTCGGGAACGAGTACGCCGCCTCCAAGTACTGCAGGGCCAGCGTCCTGAGCCTCCGGTCCTCTGCCGCATCCTTGGCCACGAAGCTGTAGCGCAAGTTGAACGCGATCTCGTGGTAGAGCCACGGGTCGTCGGCAAAGTACGCCAAGCCCAAGCGGGCGAAGCGGTTGGCGCGTTCGGCGACCTCTTGATCGATGCGCTGGCCAAACTTGACGACCTGCGCACCCCATCGGTACGTCTGACGAATCTGGGCGTCCAGCCCCCAAATCGCGTCGAGATAGAGGTCGAGCCAAGGCAGCCGACTGTCGGTCATCAGGTGGTCGACGAAATAGTGGGCTGCGCGCAGGAAAAGCGCGTCGGCCACGAACCCCTGGTTGGCGAGCGACACAACCCTCAACGCGGCCACTGGCGCCACGTAGGCGACCTCGGCCTGCGCGGCGACCTTGCGGTGGGCGCCGGCCAACTCCTTGTCGAGCCGAAACCACTGCGCGGCGAAGAACGCCAAGAACGCGGCCGCCGCCAGCGCGGCCAGTTGTTGCACTCGGCCTGATTCTCGCAGCCAGAAGCGCAACCACTCTGTGGCAGGCGACGGGTCGGCGGGGATTGATCGGGGCTCGGGCACAGCGGTTTGGCCTGGCGCCGCTCGCGCCAAGCGCGACGGTAGCGCAGGGTGTGAGCCCGGGCAAGCCACCGCGGCAGGCGAGCGGAACAGTTCGATCGCGATCGCCCGCTTATCCACCCTGATGTCAGATACTTGAACAATGGGGGGGCTCGAGAATCGGTCGAAAACGCGGGAAACGCGGGGGAAGGCACCAGCAGGCGTACTGGCGTGCATCGCAGCCTCGAATACAAGGCCGGCGGCAGGCACCTGGACAGCCTGCGCGCCGAAGCTCGAGCCGCAAGCTCGCACGAGCACAGTCGCTCCGTCGGGTCCTCGCCGTGGAGTGGCCGCGCCGGGATTGTCACGGCCCGAGCCCACCCTTGCGACGAGGGTGTGCTGGGCGTGGGCGCCGACGTGCACGCAGTGTTCGACGTCCTGCTGCTGGACATGGTGGTTGCGCGCCATGAACCGCATGAACCGAGCCCGAAAGCCGCCAACGGTGTGGCCACCATGCACTACCAGGCCCAAACCGAAGTCACCTGGATGGCAATGGCTGCGTTGTTCCCGACCGCGCGAAAGGAATGGGCTGGAGGTCGCTGGGAAGCAACGACCCTGCAATTGAGGTGGTTGGCGACCTTGCGGGCGACGGCGGTGACCCGTGCCGTTATGTTCTTGCGCGTGGCAGCCGATGTGGGCGCCGAACCGGCATCGGCGCCCGCTTTCAGGTCTGTGACCGCCGGATTCTCGGCCACATTTTGACCAGGCGCCTGGACACGAGCACCAGACTGCGGTCCGAAAAGTTGACCAAGCTTCGCCCGGTGCGACACTTTGCGCCGCGGCGCCGCTCTTGCCGCTCTCCGGTTTCGCAATGGCTTCTCCCTCGCGCGCGCCCCAAGTCGGCCAGTCGCTCGGTGGCGTCCTCGGCCAGCGGCTGTGGAATGCGGTCGGTACCCTCGTCCAGCCAGTACGCCCACTGCAGTGGGACGCCACCAATACGGTTGCCAACCGCGCGCGTGTCATCGCGGTTTCGGCCCAAAAAGGCGGCGTAGGCAAAACGACCACCGCAGTTCACCTTGCGGCTGGGCTCGCCCAGCACCATGGCCTGCACGTCTTGCTGGTCGATCTCGACGCCCAGGGACATGTTGCGTCGAGCTTGCGTGCCCACTTGCGTACCGGAGCAGACACGTACGTTAGTCAGGCGTTGCTCGCCCATGACCCTGACCTCGCCGGTGCGGCGACGCCAACCACGCTGCCGCGGCTGCACATCACGCTGGCCGACAAACAGCTGTCGAATGCCGAGGCCCAACTCGCCACCCGCATGGGCCGCGACCTTGTCCTGGCGCGCGCCTTGCGCACTGTGCGGTCGCGCTTTGACGTCATCGTGATCGACTGCCCGCCGAACCTCGGGCTGCTCACGCTCAACGCTCTCTACGCGGCGGACCAGCTGCTCGTGCCTTGCGATCTTTCCGTGCTTGCCTTGGAGGGCGTGGACGACCTGATGCGCACGCTTCAGACGCTGCAATGGACCTTGGGCAGGTGCCCGCAGGTGCTCGGCTTGCTCCACACGCGCGTCGATCGCCGCAATCACAAGCAGAACTCGGCGATGCGCCGGGCGATCGCGCAGAGCTACCACGGCCTGTCCTTGCGCACCGAAATCGGCGTCAATACCGCACTGCCGGGCGCACAGCTTCAAGGCAAGGTCGTGTTCGAGGCCCAACCCGAATCTTCGGGCGCGCGCGATTACAGGTCGCTGTGCGACGAAGTGCACCTACGCCTTTTCGCTGATTCCCAGGACTCCCACGTCCCCCCCCCATTGTTCAAGCCACTGATTACATTGCCTTCTCCACGGCGCACCGGCGCCGTCGCAGCACCGCGCTAGGCCGCTTCGCCCAGCCCTGCAACCTTGCCCAGTTCGAAAGCCAGCC
>VGRO01000335.1 GCA_016875335.1 Deltaproteobacteria bacterium
TATCCCTCTCCTATCCCTATCGGCAGCTAGAGGTGCGCGCCTGGGCACACAGGGTCGTCCTCGAGCTGCTCGGCGCAGCCTTTGGCGTCGACGCCCGCCCCGTGGCACAATCCGCGCCCCCGCAGCCCACCGGCGCTTTGGAGAACAACCATGAATTTCGACTGTATTCGACGCACGCCGCATCGCGGCAGCATCGGCGTGACCGTCGCGTTGGCGCTCGCGGCGGCGTGCGGCAGCCCGGCCATCGAGCCGACCCCGGCCCCCACGGCGGCCCCAGCCGATCTACCTGCGGGCGCCGCCGACGGGCAGGCGATGAGTCGAGACCAGAAGCCGTCCATGGCGGTTGCCGTTGCCGGGTCGGAGCGCCCATGGTGTGAGTCAAAGTGCGATGCCTTTCTTGAAGCAGCAAAACTGGATGTAGACAAGCCAAGTTGCACCTCAACACCAGCTGCGCAGACCAAGGCGTGCATTGCTTCGATCGACAAGTGGATAGCTGCGAACGGTCCGCAGGCGCGCTGGCACTGGAGACTGGAAACCGCCATGGGACAATTGACACCCAACGCGTGCACGACGTTCTGCAACCGGGAGAAGGCTGCGCGATGGCCGAAGATACCCCCCCCTGCCGAGGTTTCGCTTGACATTCTGGTCCGCGACGTCGCTTTGCCGCGCGCGACGTTGATCAACTTCCACAAGTTATATGGCTGGTCGAAAATCGGCGGGGCATCCGGATACGTGACCATCCACGCCGATGGTCGGCGCGAGGGTAGGATCGTATCGACAGGCACTTCCGAAGTTGGCGGCGGTGTCGTCGGGCCGTTGCGGGTTGACGTGACGGAAGCCACTTTCAGGGACTATTCGGCGTGCGTCAAAGCCGGCAAGTGTACGCCGACCCCGCTCAGCAACCCCAAACAGGGGTGCAATCGCGGCGATGGAGACAATGCAGATGCTCCCATGAATTGCGTGAACCTGAAGCAAGCGCGAGAGTATTGCAATTTTGTGGGCAAGCGACTGCCATCCAGCGAGGAGTGGGCTTATCTCGCGTACGGCGCCGATGCGGCCAAGTCGCGATGGTTGGTGGCCCAACCAGAGGTCAAGCAGTGCTGGCAAAAGGACGACAACGGCCGTTCAGAAAAGAGTCCATGCAAAGTTGGAACGCTGCCCGAGGATGTGACACCGCGTGGTGTTCTTGACGTGATTGGAGGTGTCACTGAATGGACCGAGGGACTGGCCGGGGCCGACAATATCATTTGTGGAGGATCGTGGTGGCCAGTCGTCTGGCAAACCGAGCGCACGACCTCTTTCGACGGCGTTGGCTACAGGACTAGCGAGTTCCGCTACAAGGCATATGCCAACAATCCGGGCGTGCTCGCTGAACACGCGTCAGACCCGGGATTGGGAATGCGATGCGTCCAATCAGTCGAGCCAGCAGCTGGGGGGCCGAGTAAAGTCAAGCGTCCCTAGAACTGACCCCCTCGGCGCCACCAAAACTGACCCCCCCTGGGTGGGCGTGCCGACGGTCCGCGGTGTCGGATGCCGCCGGATAGCGCGTGCGGCAGCGCGCGCTGGCCGCGCTTGGGCGCGCGCTCAGCGAGCCCGGCCTGCTGCAGAACGCCCTTGGTCCACGTATACCCGCGCCGCAGTCCGTGGAGCTCGACCATCATTTCGTGAAAGTGCTGGATGTTCAAGTCGAAGTACTTTTCGCTGAAAAGCTTGCGAACCGTCTCGACCTCCTCCGCCGTCGCGCGTTTTGGACTCGGCGTGCGTTGGCGCTGGTCCAACAAGCCTTTTTCGCCGAAACGTTGCCAGCGACGATGCAGCCGCCGCAGCTGCCGTGGGCTTACGCCCAGGATCTCCGCCGCCTGATACCATTTGATTTCTTTTCGGATTGCTTTCGCAATCGCGTCCTGCGTCCTCATTGCCTTCACCGCTGCGCGCTCGCTGTACATCGCCGCTGCAGCGACGCACCCTGCACGTTCAAAGCGGACATTTCATCTGCTCCTGGATGCGGACATTTGATTAGCTTACGACAGGCAGCTTGACTTGATCGATCGGCACGCGCAGCATCCCTAGCCCGCTTTCGCCGGAGGGGCCGGAGGGGGGGGGGCGCAGGCGGCGGAACGGTGGGGTTTCGCCGGCGAGGGTTTGGGGTGGAGTGCCTTTGCAGCGCCTACCCACAAAATCGGGGCGAGCCAAACCGACAAAGCGGCGGCCGTGCTCCACCTTTTCTTGACTCGGCGTCGCAGACCTTGTTCGTTGGATTGAGGGCGAATCGGAGGGCCAGGTTTGGCCGCCCGGCCGCGTGGGTCAAGCGGCCCGCGATCCAGATGCGGGCATCAATGGCTTGCCGCACGATCGGTTGCCGGTCGCACGCATCTTGTGCCGCAGCCGACGCGATGAGATGCAACACTACCTTGGCCGTCTGCGACCTATGGGGGCGATGTCACCGAGCACAAGCCCGTCATGCAGATGACCTTGTCCGCGGTTTTGGGCCAAACGCTGCCTGCGCAGGTCTTGATGTTGTCCATGCATACGCCGCCCTTTTTCATGCCCGGCTTCCACTGCGACCAAGGCATGGTTGTGCTGGCTGCCGTGAAGTTGCAGTTGACAAACACGAACTTGCAGTCGCAGGTCGTCTGGCACTTGCGGTCGAGTTTGGGCTCGCACACTTCGTCATACGGTGGCGGGCCAGCGCCAGGCGCGGCTTCGACGGGGTGCCTCACCAAGGCCGCGTTCCACGCCGAAGGGTCACACGGCAAAGGCGCTACATCGGACCCATCACCGGCGCCAATAGCGTCGGCGTTGTTGCCGTCAGCCGCGACCTGATCGGCGGTAGGAACGTCGCCATTGGTGACCTCGGTGGGCACCGCAGGCGGCGTTGGTTGCCCACCACATTGAATGGCCGCGAGGACCAGAAGCGTGGGAAAGGAGCGTGGTTTCAAGAAGAACTCTTGCATCGTCGCCTCCTACGGCATCGCCGGCAACGGCGTTGCGAAGTTGCCCATGCGCTGGACGAACAGTGTATAGGCCCCGGGCGTAGCACCGCAATCTATTTGGGCGCAGCGCTCCATGTGGGCGGCCGCCTTTCGCGTCGTGTGGCCACCGCGCGAATGGGCGGCGAGGGACAAGCCTCCGCCCTACGGCGTCCCGTCCAACTCAGCCAGCAACGCCGCGGTCCGCACTTGCAGCGTGATTCCGGCAGCGCGCGTGCCCTCATTGCGCCCGGCCGACAGCGGCTTGGCCGCTACCATGGCCCAGTGGCACGCCAGAAGCTCCAACTCCTCGGCCGTGCGCACAAACCGAGAGACCACGCGGCCACGCTGGTGGACGGGCTCGACCTCGCCTTCGGGCGGCGCTGTCGGCTCGTCGACCGCGTGGCCGGCGACCGCGACGACGACAGCGCAATCGCCATTCGCGGGCCACTGGGCACGTTCAATGATGACGTGGACGCGACGCCGAGCGACAGGTTCGATGGCCTCGACGACCCGGTCGAGCTCGATTGGGCGGCGTAGCGCAGGGCAGGGCGGCGCGCGCGTTCACAGCTTGAACTTGGCGGTGGATGTGCTCGGGGCTGGCGGCGCAGAGCCGTGCGCTGGCGCTGGGCGGGAGCCGTGTGCCTCCGGCGGGCAAAATCGCGGCTTGACGCCGATGATCAGCCGGCGCAGCATGGCGATCGCGCAGTTGCCGGAGGGTCCGGCAGGGCGCAGGCGGCGGAATAGTGGGGTTTCGCTGGCGAAAGTTTTGGGCGGAGCTCTTGGGGTGACTGCCCTCTACCCCCGGTGGCCTACTTGACGAAACGCAAGCACATGATGCTGTGCGGCGAACTGCTCGCGGCTGGCGCGCCGATCGCAAGCGGTGAAATCGAAGGGGCGCGCCGGCACCTGATTTGCGACCGGGTGGAGGTCTCGGGCGCACGTTGGTCGCTGCAACGGGCCGAGGCGGTGATGCAACTGCACGCGCTGGTCGCGAACGGCGACATTGAGTCCAACTGGCAATACCATGAACTGTCGGAGCACGAGCGCAACCATGACCTGCGCTACTCCGTGCGGCAAGCCTGACCCGACCGGCTGCGACGTGGCCAGCCAGAGTGGCTGCGCCCCCGCCGAGTACTGCAAGTCTGCGGGTATTGGCATATGCGGTGGCAAGGGCGTCTGCGCCAAA
>VGRO01000336.1 GCA_016875335.1 Deltaproteobacteria bacterium
GGGGGCTCGCAGCCCCCTCGCGCGCCCATGCGCGCTCACCCCCGCGTCCGGCCGCAGCCGCGGCCGGAAGTACCTCGGCCCGGTTGCGCGCCGGAACCCGGCGCGAACTTCGGGCCTGAGGTACTAGCCGCAACCGCATAGGACACCCGCGCACATGAACTTCGGCACCACGGTCAAGGTCGTCGGCGGCTTGCTGCCGCAGCAACTGCTGGAGCGGGTGGCCGCTGGCGACGCCGCACTACCCGGCACGCGGCCGGCGGACTACCACGAAGATTCTGCCAACGGGTTGAGCCAGGCGATGAGCCGCGCTTGGGCGGCCCTGACAGGTCGCTGGGCCAACTTCCAGGCGGCGCGGGCCCAGATTCCCGCCAACGAACGCGCCACGACGCTCACCCGCGAGCGATGGCTGCTGCCCCTGTTTCAGGAGCTGGGTTATGGGCGCTTGCAGGCTGAGCGCGGAGCGATCGAGACCGGCGGGCGCACGTTCGCCGTATCGCACCGCTGGGGGCATGTGCCGCTGCACCTGGTCGGTGTGGGTGTCCACCTCGACCGGCCAGCAGGTGGCGAGCGCGGTGGCCCGGGCAACCGGCCCCACGGGCTGGTGCAGGACCTGCTGAACCATGCAGACGGCCACCTGTGGGGCATGGCGACAAACGGTCTGGTACTGCGATTGCTGCGCGACCACCGCAGCCTTACCCGCCAGGCCTACGTCGAGTTCGACCTGGAGGCGATGTTTGCCGGTGAGCACTACAGCGCATTTCGCGTGCTGTACCTGCTGTGCCACGTCTCGCGCGTCGAGGCCACCGACCCAGGCGCATGCATTCTGGAACAGTGGCACAAGCATGCCAAGGAAGACGGCGTGCGCGCACTCGGCCGCTTGCGCGCCTGCGTCGAACAGGCGTTGGTGGCGCTCGGGGCTGGATTCCTCAAGCACCGCGCCAATGACGACCTGCGCGCACGGCTGTCGGCGGGCACGCTCACGGTCCAAGACTATTACCGACAGTTGCTGCGGCTCGCATACCGGCTCATCTTCCTGTTTGTGGCCGAAGATCGGGACATGTTGCTCGACCGCGACGCACCGCCAGACGCGCGCCAGCGCTTCCAGCGCTTGTACGCGACCCGGCGGCTGCGCACCCTGGCAATGCAGCGGCGCGGCGGCCCGCACAGCGACGGCTGGCATGTGCTCCGCTTGGTCATGCGGCAACTCGACCGCGGCAATCCCGATCTCGCGCTGCCAGCGCTGGGCAGCTTCCTGTGGGCCGGCGAAGACCGCGACGGCGACCGGCGGTCAAAGGCGCTGCCAGACCTTGACCCGGCGCAATTGACCAACGAGGACCTGTATCGGGCTCTGCGCGACCTATGCACGCTGAGCGATGCGAATGTGCGCCGGCCGGTGGACTGGGCGGGCGTGCAGGCCGACGAACTGGGCAGCGTGTACGAATCGCTGATGGAGCAGGTGCCGGAACTCAATGCCGCCGCTGGCGAATTTCGTCTGCGGGCCGCCGCCGGCAACGAGCGCAAGACCACCGGTAGCTACTACACCCCGGATTCGCTGGTGCAGTGTTTGCTCGACTCGGCGCTCGACCCGGTCTTGGAAGAGGCATGCAAGGCCAAAGACCCAGAACAGGCCGTCTTGGCACTCTCGGTCGTGGATCCGGCGTGCGGCAGTGGGCACTTCCTGGTGGCTGCGGCGCGACGCATCGCGATGCGACTGGCACGCCTGCGCTCCGGCGGCGTCGAACCGAGCCCGGAAGAGGTCCAGCACGCCACCCGCGACGTCGTCGGCCACTGCATCTACGGTGTGGACCTCAATCCGATGGCGGTCGAGCTGTGCAAGGTTTCGCTGTGGATGGAAGCCTTGGAGCCGGGCCGGCCGCTGTCGTTTCTCGACGCACACATCCAGCGCGGCAACGCGTTGCTGGGGGCGACACCCGAATTGTTGGAAGCCAAGGATGCCAACGGCTTGGCGGTGGGTATTCCCGACGATGCTTTTGCGGCGTTGGAAGGCGACGACAAGCCCACGGTTTCACTGCTCAAGAAACGCAATAAGGCCGCGCGCACGCAGCGCGACCTGTTCGGCGACAAATTGGTGCCCATTGACTTTGCGGCCCTTGGCGCGGCCATGGCGAAGCTGGACGCCGACGGCGACGGCGAATTGGAAGACGTGGCGCGCAAGGCCGCGGCGTATGAAGGCTACCTGGCCTCGCCGGAGTACCGGCGCGCCAAGCTCATCGCTGATGCGTGGTGCGCCGCGTTTGTCTGGCACAAGCTGCCCGGCATGCCGGCGCTGACCAACGCCGAGTTCCTCAACTTGCGCGCCGGCCACGCTTTGACCCCACCGGTCGAGGCCGAAGTGCGGCGACTGGCCGAGGAGTACCAGTTCTTTCATTGGCATTTGCAGTTTCCCGACGTGTTCGCCGGTGCGGGCGGTGGCCAAACCGGGGCGGCGGTGGTCGCAAAGCCGGCCATTGCCACCGGGGCGACCGCGGTCGTTGCGGCCGGCAAAGGCGCGGCGGCGAGCAAGAAAGCGGAAAACCCGGCGCAGCCGGGGCTGTGGGATTGAAGGGCAGTCCGTTCGCGCGCTTGCGCGGAATTTCACGCTACACCCGGTTGATCCTGGAGGCTTGTTTGGTTCCCGAATACTCGCTCGCCGCAAGCCAAGGCGCGGACACAGTGTCGCCGCGCGTGCCGATTGCGGCGCCTTCCAAGCTTGTCTGCACCATCCACGCCGCCGGCCTCCATGCGGACCACGGCACGGGGTCTGAGCCCCACGCAAACCCGAAGCCGGCACTTCGCGGCAGCCGGGGTTGACTTGGTGACAAATTTGTCTACATTGTGGGCCGACGGCGCGTTCGTGCAACTCGCCGCAGGCCCGGCAGCGCATGTCATCGCCGTCGCCGATTGGCACCAAAAGACCGCGGCGCTCACGCCCGAGGTGGACGTCGATCGCGCGACTGCGCGCGCATTGTCGCTGGCCGGCGTTTCGTTGGCGGTGGCAACGCGGACCAACTGGTGTTCGCGGCTGCAAGGCCACCCAGATCTTTTCGAGATTCGCATCAACGGTGTGCGCTACTACGGCGGCAACGCAGGCCCGGCGGGTGCTGGCGTGCCAGTGCTGCTGGTCTTGGTGCTGGCCGGCGCTGAACAAAAGGGCGGCCACCGCGGCGCCGACCCCGCGCAGATTGCCGCGGCGCAGGCCGCCGTTGCCGAAGCAAGGAACCGCCTTGCCGCAGCGAATGTGATCAACCTTTCGGACCGACGGAGGCAACGCCGATGATGACAGAGCAAGAACGCCGCGACCTACTGGCAGCGTTTGGCAAGATCGGCGACCGCGCGGGCTGGGCCGAGTCGACGCTCGCTGACATGCAAGTCCTGTCGCTGATGGGGCACTTGCTGGCCGCAATGGACGAGCGTGGCATTTCCCAAGCCGACCTCGGCCGCGCCATGGGTGTGCACCGCCGCCAGATCCTGCGCTGGGTTTCGTCCGAGCCGTCGCTGAAGGCTGAAACGCTCATCGCCATGGGCCGGCACGTCGGGCTGCGGCTCGAGGCCAGGTGGGTGCCGCTGGACGACGCAGCAGCGGCAAGCGACGCAGCGGCCGCGCCGATGGGCGAACTGGCCCTGGCGGCGTAAGGGGGCGGGCAATGGCAAGCAAAGCGAAAGCGGTGGTCGTGGAACAGAAAAACCCACTTGCCGCCTACGACGCACTGGCGTGGCGCGGCGTGCACGACCTCAAGGGGCTGGTCGCCTGCGCCGATTTGACCGCGGTCGACTATGTGCGGGTGCAGGTTGAGCGCGAGCCCACGTGGAGCGAAGACGGTGGGCCAATGCCGGAGGCAGTCGCGCAGCAGACCCAGGTGGGCAAGCCGGAGCTGCTCTTCCCTGCGGACCCGGTGAAAGACGGCGTGGCCGTGATCGTGCAGTTGCAGGTGCGGTGGGGCGATGTCGCCGGGCGCACGGTGGCGACGGCGGCGGTGGCCGTGCGCGTTGCGTACCGGTTTGCGCGCTTGTCGGAGGCGCCCTCGGTGGAACTGCTGGGCAAGTTTGCCGAAGAGCTGGCGCTGCACCACGCTTGGCCATTCTTGAGGGAGAAACTGCGTGCGTTGTCGGGGGAGTTCGGGCTGCCGGTGGTG
>VGRO01000337.1 GCA_016875335.1 Deltaproteobacteria bacterium
CCGGTGGCCCGCGAATGGCGATTGCGCTGTCGTCGTCGCGGTCGCCGGCCTCGCGCCACTCGCCGACGTGCCGGAGGATCTTCTCCACTTGGGCCGGGTTGCGGATGACCGCGATCAGCTTGCGCCGGCCGCCACATGGGCATTGTTCAACGGAAAATCCGAACGCCCGCCGGAGCGCCTCAGCCCAGAGCAGTTTCGTTTTCACTGCCTTGGCCGCCGCATCGCCCATCGGCGTCGCGCTTGGGCCAGGGGCACCGGAAGTTGCCGGTGCCGCGCCGGCCGCCAAAGCCGGGGCAGGCACAGCGGTTGCGGCCGCGTCTTTGGTAGGTCCGCCGTCAGGCTCGCCCTTGAATGCGGCCAATGCGGGCGGATTGCGCCCCGGTGGAGGCCGCAGCTTCGCGACTCCCACGCCGTCAGCAGAGTGCAAGGTCGGGTCGCGGCCAGATCTGCCTCGCGCACTCGAACAACTGCTCACCCCTCGCCCGAATCTGATCTTCATTCCAGTCCATCGCCTGCATGAGGTCGACGTTCATCTGGAACATCGCGTGCTTGCCGATCTCCGTGCGCTTCGTACTCCACGCCGAATTCGACGCGAGCGAGTTGAGCGGCGCGCTCAGCAGCGTGAGGTTGCCAATGGTGTGTAGGACGCGGTTGCGATGCCGTTCGGCCTCAGCATCCTGGCCATCGGGCAAGGGCCAGTGCTTCGCCCATTCAACAGGCAGCAAGTGCTCGATGGTGGGCTGCTTCCCGACCCAATACCCTGGGCTCAGCGGCGACATCTTCGCGTGCTCAAGCGCCTCAAGGACCATCCGCACCTTCGCCCGAAGTTGATTCTCGTAGATCGGATCGCCCAGCCATTCGCGCTTGAACTCGTCATCGACAGGCCAACGGCCAACCGCAGCTTCAGACTTCAGCAAGTGCGACCGAACACGGTCGTGCGTGACCTGAGGGTCGTTGTCGACACAACTGATCAGGTCGAGGAAGAATCGGCCATATCCCCGGGTGTTGAGGCGGCAAACCAAGCGCCGCACCAAGAAGGACTCGATGTCTTCCAGTGTCGCCTGGGTGCACGGGTCATCGACATCGTGCTTCGACAACAACGCCAGCAGGAACGGGTAGACCGTCCACAGGTCCATCGCCTCCAGGCGGCGGAAGAACAGGGACGCGCGACTGGGTGGCTGCTTGCACGCCAGCTTGTCGAAGGATCGGAACAGGTCGGCGTGGCGCCGGATTCTACGCAGGACGGCATCGACCGGTTCCTTCGCGAGGTCACCGTCTTGCTTGAAGGTTGCGTACAAGTGCTGAACTTGGACCTCAGCCTTCGTGTGCGCCGACAGGTAGAATTGCATGAACAAGTCGATGCGGGGACGCTGTGCGTGGCCGCGGCCGACGACTTCGCGCCAGTAGTGACGCGCTCGGTCGAACTCACCCCACGTCGCATCGTAGAGCGAATTCGTCTCGGCCTCCGGCCACTTCAACTTGCCGAACAGGTGGTTCTTGATGAGGTCCGCGGGCAAGAGCGGTGTGCCGCGAGCATTGAGCGTTTCGAAGATCAACTGGGGGTCGTCAGCGCCTTGAAGCTCGATTGTAACCAACTGGATGTCTTGAGCAAGCGTATCAAACATGCGCCGCATTCTTGCTGCACGCTGGCCGGGGTCCTCTTCCAACCAGCGGTGGACGGCGCGGAAAAAATAGAGGTAGCAGTTGCCGATCTGGTGCCCCATGTCCTCGGTGTGGCTTGGCTTGCTGATCGACGTCAGGAGTTCGTCTGCAGACGTCGCGTGCATGACCTTGCGGAAGGTGTCGCGATCAACGTTGGTTGGCCAAACCTTGAAAACCATGTCTGAATTGCTAGCGAGGCTCTCCGGGTTCCGGGTGAGCATCTGCAATGCCTGTGCCGTAGCGTGATCGTCCAACCGCGCGTGGTCCGCCAAGGCTTCCAGCAGAATCTGTAGCGTTGTCAGCCTCTGCTGACCGTCAATGACCAACCGGGTCTGGATGCTGCCCAGCGTGCTCGGAATGTGCTGGAGTACGACTGCACCGACGAAATGCGGAACTGAAAAGCCCCCGCCGCCGTTTGCGGCAGCGGACTCGGCCCCCTCGCGGCGATTCACTGCGGCCAGCACGTCGGTCCAGAGCGGCTCCCACTGCTGTGTTTGGCGCCAGACGTACGGGCGCTGGTACAACGGCACTTCGAGCCGGCACCAGCCCTGGAACGCCTGCTGTAGGTTGATGGTATCGGCCTTCATCGTCGCCCTTCGTTGGTGCTCGTGTGCCTGACTGAAGTGCCCGGGTCAAGCAGTTGAGCATCGCCCGTGGACGCCGTCCCGTGCATAGGAAGTCCAACCGGGCACGCGCTCCTACGCCAGGCCAGGCCCTGCTCGCCTACGCGACCGCGTCCACAACGGCCTCGTCGTCCGTCTGGTCTCACTGCGCCGCTTCAGCAAGCTCGAAAAGCTCCGGCGGACCTCGGATCGACTCGGCGTCCTCGGGACCTTCACCAAGGCCAAGGTGCCTCAGGAACCGTTCGACCTCGTCAGCGTCCTGGACGGCCGCCATCACCTTGCGAAGGCCACCGCACTCGCACTGCAGGAGATCCTGTCCGAATCCCCGCTTGACCGCCAGCGCCCAGCTCGTGCGCGTGCTCGCCTGCTCGGCAGCCTCCGCTGCGTTCGTGCTCACGGGCGCCCACACAGACCCCCGTGGCGGCCGCGACTTGCGCACGGCCTCGGGGCGCATGGCGGCGTGGGGCGCGAAGCGTCCCGCGCACCTCAACTAGCACCGCCTCGGCAGCGGCACCGAAGCCCGCAACCGCAGCACAAGATCCGATTCTGGCATGAGTACTGACTTGACGCCTCCAGACCACTCGTTCTTCAGGTGGACCCTGACCTGGCCACCGCCGGCCAGTTCGAGTCTCTGGGCCGACAACGGCGGTCGGACCAGATACCGGCACAGCTTTTCGAGCCCCTTGCGATCGATTTTGCCCACCTGAGTACTGCCATGAAGCGAACATCCGTCCGCGTCCGCGCTGGTACCGCCGTGCGGTCTGAACTTCGGCGGCCGTTTTCCGAACTCGAGCCTTTGCGGGCGGCCGGCTTGGGGAGCGGCGATCAGGTGGCCGAGCAAGGACGGTCGCAGCAGGGCCGCCAGGGCCGGCTCGCGTTCGGCAAGGGCATCGAGCGGTTCGGCGTTGTCGGGTAGCCTGCGGCAAAGCCCGCGCTGTACTCGGCCAAGCACATCGCAAGGGAGTGCTTCGACCTTCTCTTGCCAAATGGAAGGCGCTGGCATGAACTCCACCTGCTGCCCAGGCCTTTGCAGGGGCCCCGCCCGACGCAGGCTCCGGCTCCGCCGAGCCCGAGCACCATCGCACGAAGATGCGATGGCGCGATGCGTTGCTCCGAGCGTTCAAGTTCGATATTTGCCGATGTGTTGCGGCGGCCGTCGTCGCTTGCTGGCGGCGGTGACCAACAAGGTGGCGGCTCGGGCGATCCTGGTGCACTTGGGGATCGACGGCGACGAGGAGATCCGCGCGGGCACGGTGATCGCGATCCGGGGTCCGCCTGGGGCTGAGCTGTACCCGGCGGGGATGTTCGACGCCGGGGATCAGGACGCCGTCGATGGGCCTGCGCCGGACGACCTGCCGGAGGTGCGGCGGGACGAGCTGGAGTTGGCGGCGTCGCGAGCGGCAGCGGACGCCAATCGGCCGGAAGCGGCTGGAAGGAATGGGGCCATGGGGCGAAGGAATTCGCGCCAGGCGGGCAAGGTGTGTGCGCGCGGCGGAAATTGCCTGGTCCGATGGGATTGACGGCGGCTGGAACGGGGCGTCGACCTCGGCTTGGCTGCGGCCGGCGGGTCTGCGCGCAGCGGAGGGCGGTGCCCGGCGACGGCGAGGGCCTTTCCACTTCCTATCCGTAGGGAAGTCGTTCTTCGCGAGGATCAAGGGCCAGGGCTAGGCTTCCAACATCGCCAGCAAGGTCTTCACGTTGGCCAAGATCGCGGCCCGCTCGGTTTCCGTAGCCTTGTTGAAACTCGCGAGGATCGATGCCGTGTTCGCCTTGGCCGATTCGATCGGCGTCTTGACGGGCTTTGCCTTCTTGTCCCGC
>VGRO01000338.1 GCA_016875335.1 Deltaproteobacteria bacterium
CCGGTGCGGTGTAGGTGGTCGATGACGCGAGTGACAGCCTCGCCCGCGAAATCGGTCCGGGGAATTTCCCACGGCGCCCAGGCCACAGACTGCTGGTTGGTGAGGAGGCCGGCGTTGACCAGCCGCCGGCTTGGGTGCAGCTTGCACGTTGGCTTGTCGGGGCAACAGTTCAAGGTTTGGCGTTCCTGCGGGTTGGTTCTGGGCCAGTCTGGTTTACGCTGTTTGCCGCGGTTGGCGAACCGGACTTCGCCGACGCGCGCTCGCCTCCGGTCGCGACTGCCGGTAGCAGACTTTGAGCTTGCGGTCGCCGGGTTTGAACTCGACGCCGTCGGGCACCTCGCCGGTGGTCGCATGGCGCCACAGCAGAATCACCAGCTTTCGCGCCACACGCCCATCTGCGCCGCCACCTGGTCAATACTTGCTTTGCCCATCAGGACTTGCAGCACCGCCTCCTTGCGCTCAACCAGCGTGCGCCGACCGGGGCGCCCGCGCACCACGCCGCTGTCGCTGGCCGCCGCCTCGGATGTCTCAGCCCCTGCCTGCGATGCAGGTGATGTCCGCGTCAGGTCTTGCTTGGTCGTCATACGTGCTCCTTGCCGATCTCCTCGCCGGCAGGGGTTTTCTTACCCTGTCCGTGTCCAGGTTGGCGAGGGGGGCAGAGTATCGACCATCCCGTCAACCGCCTAGCCGAACTGCTGCCCCAGAACTGGCGACCCGTGCACGACTCTGCATAGGCGGTTGCCACGCCCGTGTGCAGAATGCACTGCGCGAACGGTCGGCGCTATGCGGTGTTCTTCGGGGGGTTACGATGTGGTTGGGGTGAGTCGTCGTCGTCGGGCGGGCAGTGCGGCGGAGGTTTGGGCGCTGCGGCGGTCAGGGCGCGGCGGTTGGCGTGACCTGGACGGTCAGGTCGAGGAGGTCGCCAGCGGCGGTCGTCTTGAACAGCTTGCCCAACGCATCCGCGATCGCACCCTCCGCGCGCAACCGCAAGCGCGCCCACCGGGCAACTGGCGTGCCTTTCGGCCACGTGAACTGGAACCTGAAGCCCTGTCCCTTGTAGTGAAAGGCCCCGCAGACTGTCTTGACCGGCCCGGCTCCGATGCCGTAGGGCCCGGCTTTGGTCTGTCCCCAGCTCGTGATCAATCTGACTTGCGCGCCCGCAGTGCCTTCGACCGTCACATGATTCCATCCGTATGGATCTTGCGTGTCTGCAAGCTTGTTTTCTGTACAACAGACTTTGGCAACGCAGTGCGAGATCTCGACATCGACGGTGACGTCCGTTGGTGCGTCGCAAGGTATTGTAAATACGATGGAATGATCCTCTTTGCGGGTGGGATTGAAAAAATCGCCGGGAGCCGGTGCAGGGCAGACCGGTAGCTTGGGTTCATACAAATAGCCGGCACCGCCGATTCGATTTGCACACAACCTTCCGCCCTGGGCGCCGATCTTGTACGCGTCGGCGAAATCGAACGATTCACCATTGATGGTGTACAGCGTGTTCTCGAAGCACCCAAAGTCGGTCTTCGGTGCCGTTTGGGTCACATCCACTTCCGCAGGGATGTCCGGGCAGACCTCGCATCCCCAAGTGTCGACGACATCGACGGCTTGGCCGGCAGCCGCGTTGTCAGCGTCCGCTGCCGTGACCACGGCATCGGTGTCCGGCACCGCCAGCGGTGGCGCCGGCCGAGCGACCGGCACCGGTTCACACGCCCACGCAAGCGCCGCCACTGCCATCCATGGCCATGCGCGGCGGACAACCTCGGCAGGCCGATGTGCCCGCACCGGGGTCACTCCCATGGCATCACGGCAGGGACTGCGTGGCCAACTGCGCGACACATTGTCTGCACTGCCAGCCGGATGAGCGAGGTGACGCTGCGCAGCATGTGGGTTTCTGTCAGGGGCGTGGAACTGGTGGGGGAACAGCGCCGCACGAAGTAGGGTTTGGCCAGCGGCTGCAAGTTGTACATCGGTTCCGCCAGGTTCGCCTCGGTCGACAACATGGTGTTCGGGTTGGTAGTAGCCAACTGGGCGAAGGCACTATAGGAACACACCGCGCTTTCATGGTAGTTAACGCGGCCTTGTGGCCCGAACGCGGCAAGGAAAGCGGCTTTGCCAAGCCCCTCTGGTACGGAATACCGCCAGATGTCCTCAACCGCCGCCCACAGCAGCATGGCTTTCATGCCAATCTGTTGGGCTTGTTCCGCCGTTGGCTGGCCGGCGGTCGCCTGCGCCTTCACGTAGTCGATTGCAAGGCCGACGACCCGCACGGCCCAGGCTCCGACAAATTGAGGAGTTGCGTCGGTGCTACCAAAGACGAGTCGAAAGTGCTCGCGCACAGTGGTTGAGCTCTCCAGAATCTTGCCGGTGTCCTTCGCCATGAGCACAGCAGTGCGGCGGTCGCAATACTGCGCGTAGCCAGCAGACACCGGAACATTGTTTGCCCACAGGGCAGACAGCGCCGCTTGGGTGGGCACCGTGCCTTGGGCCAGCGAATACGCCGCAACCGCGGGCGCATTAGGGCCTGACGGTGGCCAGCGATTTGCCGCTGGCGCAGCAGCGCCCTCCATGAGCGCCGACGCCGGCTCTGCCGTCGGCATAAAGCGCGCCAGGTTGCTGATGGGCGCGCGCACGCAGGGCCATTCGAGCGCGTCCAACAGCCGGCGCAGCATGACGTCGACGGCAGAAAAACCAAGGGTCGGCTTGCTGGCGTAATTCAAGGACCGTAGGATCAAACTGTTGGCCCAGGCTACCCGATTCGCAATATTGAACGCCGAAACGTTCGGCAGCTGGAGCAAGTACGCAGCCAATTTTATGCAGGCCGCGCTCGCGGTTGCGGGTGCCGGAACTGGCTCCTCATTATGCGGCAACAACTGCAGCGTGTAGTAGACAGCTCCCGCTGGGAAGGCAGGCACGCCGTCGTTGGTGTACACACCATAGTCGACCAACAATTCGTCGCCATGGAAATAGCCCAGGCCGGCACCAAGTGCAAGGACGCCGTTATGGCCAGGAATTGACTGACCGCCACCCACGTAGGTCTGGCCCTTGAGCAAATCGGACCCGCCCACCTGCGCATCGGCGCGGTCCCAGTACGAAGCGATTTTGACATCCGCATTCTTGGTCGGAACCTGGACATTTTGCAGCCGGCAAGCCGGAATATTCATCGACTGCAACACACGGGCGGCGTAGGTCGAGTTGACGGGGCAGCCGCCCCAATGCGCAGCGACCACTTGATGCGCGCAGCCATAATAGCGCTTCTGGCCTTGCAATAGGCCAAGCGTACCTGTGCAGGGCCCCGCGTATCCGCCCGGCGGATCAGGCAGCGGGCCAAAATTCGAAAACCAATTCACGTGGTAGCCATGCGTGAATCGAACCGTCCGCATGTACCTCGCCAATGAAGCGACGGCGGCCATCGGCGTCTGTGCCGGAAACGCCTCCAGTACCCGCTGCGCCTCCCAATAGAAATCGAACGGTTCCGGGTCAAACAGCCCGCCGGTATTGGGCAGGGTGCCCTCCATCAGCGCTTGCCCATTGATCACCGGCAAATAGCTCTGACCATTGCTTTCGGCGGACACGACCGGCTCGCCCTGCTCAGGGCGGTAGTCGAGCATTACGCCAATGTGCCAACGCGGAAAGTCACTGAACTTCCATGGAAAGCGCTGCTCGAAGTCCGACAGCAGGGACAATGCCACCCGCCGCGCCCAGATCGTGCGAATCTTGATCGCCGTCATCGGCTGTTGCCAGAACACGGGATCCTGGATGCTCGCCGAACTGTGGTTGACCGCCAGCCAGTCGAAGTGCCCAAGGCCCTGCGGATTGAGCACCTGACCCTTGCCGCGCAGCGCGGTAAGCGCGTTGGTCACCCGAATGCAGTGGTAGGGGTCGCGCAGCGCATGGACACTGGTCAGCGCCCCACCAGCCTCGCACAGCGGAAGGGCCCACGGCAGCATGTCCTCGTGGCCAGTCGCAAACAGCCAGAACGGCAGTTGCAGGTTGACCGCACCGTCGGTCGGATACACAGCCTTGAGCGAGGCGTTGATCACCGCTTGAGGCAGGAACTCGACGGGCGCAAAGGTATTCATTGCGGAGCCTTCTTCTTG
>VGRO01000339.1 GCA_016875335.1 Deltaproteobacteria bacterium
GTTGCGGTAGATGTGCTGGAGGAAGGCCAACTGCTTGTTCGAGGTCGGGAACGTGAAGTCGTCCCGGGTCGGGCCACCGCCGCCTTTCTTGGTCGGGGCCGATGAAGGTCGGGGGGAAGGTGGAGTTGGACCAGCAAGTTTGCGGGGGGTAGCGGACGGCGGCTCGACCGCTAGGGGCGCACGACCTCCACCACCCGCGCCACCGCGATGTCGCCCGGCGCCGCGACCATGTCGGGCACGTCCGGGTTGTCGGACCGCAGCACGATTGCATTGTCATCGCGCCGCAGGACCCGCTTCACGTGCAGCGTCCGCGCTTCCGGTTCGCCGCGCGCCACCACCGCGATGTCGCCGAGCACCGCGTCCAGCCCCACATCGCCGAGCGGCAGCAGCACCAGCCAATCGCCGTCTTGAATCGCATGGCGCCAGCCGGCCATCGACGTGCCGCTCGCCTTCAGTGCAAACAACCCAGGCAGGCTGCGGCGCAGGGGGAGTTCTATCTCGGCGTCGGGTCCGATGGCGCTCGCATCATGGAATTCGAGCCGCCAACCTGCCGCCGCACGCAAGGAGGTGAACGCAGGCAACCGAACGCGCACGGGCAGGGGCACGAGGTCGGCGTCGCCCAGCGCCACGGGCTCGACATGCCACCCCCCGCCGTGTGGCACGAACCGCACCTGGAACGATGTGCCGGGTCGACCCGCACCGGCACCGAACCATTCGCGCAGTAGTTCGGGCAGGCGATTGGTCCCGCCTGGCGCGTCCCTGGCGATGTTGACGAACTGGGCGCGGAAGCCGAACGTCCAGCGGCGGCCGTCGGGCAGCGTGACCTCAGTGTCATCATCGGGGACCCCGGCGACACGCGCGCGGTCCGGCAACTTCAGGATCGGGTCGCGCTGGTTCCAAGTGACCTTGCACGGGAAAGCCCTTTGCTGGCCCGGCAATTGTCGCTGGCGGTAGGCGGCGAGGCGCCACTCGACGAGTTCGATCACCAGCGTGCCCAGGGCATCCGCGACCGTGAACGGCACGTCGAAGCCCGGCACGAAGCGGTCGCCGTCGAGCCGGAACCAGTTGCGCCGCGGCTGTTTCGCTGACTCGCCGATCCACGCGGCCACCGGGTTCTGGCGCCAGTAGCGTCGCCAAGCGGCAGAGTCCGGACTGCCGTGAAGCAGATCGTCGGGTAGGTCCCGCGCGAGGTCGGGCGTCCGTCGCAGGATGGCATGGCAGCGTGCACCCAACTCGTCCACCGCCAAGCCACTGGCCAAGGCGTCGGCCTCGATCAGAGCCTGCAGAGTCACCATCTTGAAACACTTGGACATCTCCGTTGTTTCGAGATCCCGGAGGAAGGCCCGGCCAGCCTGGTACGCCGCAAGCTCGTCCGCGTCGAAGGCAGCCTCGGCATCGACGAACGCCAGCCAGCCGTCGGGACTCGCCGTGCGTGGCCGCAGCCCCAACCCGTGCAATTCGCCTGCGGTGGGTCGATGCTCCCGCGCCGCCCGCATCTCGCGGAACACACGCACGACCTCGTTCCGGTCCGTCCGCGGCAGCAGCGCTCGCAGCAGGTCCACCGCTTCGAGTTCCAGAGCGACGTTGCAGCCGTTGTCCGCCTGTAGCGAGCCGGTGCGCGCGGCCACCTCGAGCCATGCCGCCAAGGGCTGCCGCTGGTCGAGGCCGATCGCAGCCGCCAAGATCCGCAAGCGGTCGAGGAACACGCGGTGGTTGCCGACGAAATCGAGTACCGTCAGCCGCGCCTTGTCGGCCGCCACCCGCAGGCCGCGGCCGAGTTGCTGCAGGAACACGACCGGAGACTCGCTGGGCCGCAGCATCAGCACGCGGTCGAGGACGGGTACGTCGATGCCCTCGTTGAACAGGTCGACCGCGCACACGGCGTCCAGTTCGCCACGTTCCAGCGCGCTCAGGGCCGTCCGCCGGTCCGCGCTGCCCTCGCCTGTGTGGACTGCCACCGCCCGCAGGCCGTGTGCGCCTAACCAGGCCGCTACCAGATTGGCGTGGCGCACCGAGCAGCAGAACACGAGCGTCCGCCGTCCAGGGTGCCGCTGTAGTGCGTTCCAGGCTCGCTGCATGCGCAATTCGTCGGCGGCGCGGGCCTCCAACTCCGCAGGATCGAAGCGCCCGTTGCGCCACGGGATCGGCCGGTAGTCGATGGTGTCGGGCAGGCCCAGATAGTCGAACGGTACCAAGCGGCCGGCCTCGATGCCGTCGGAAATGCCAGCTTCGAACGCAACGTGACCGTCGAACAGCGCGCGCACGTCGGCCTGGTCGGCGCGGTCCGGCGTCGCGGTCAGGCCCAACACGAATTCGGCGCGCAAGTGGTCGAGCACGCGCCGGTAGCCGCGCGCCTCGGCGTGGTGCGCCTCGTCGATGACGGCGTAGTCGAACGGTTGCCCCTCCAGTCGCCGCAGGTGCTCGGGGCGCGCCAGCTTCAGCACGGAAGCGAAGACCTGGTCCGCATCCAGGTCGTCCGCGGCGCCGGCAAAGTAGCCCCGGGTGGCGTTGGGGAACTGGCGGTGGAACACGGCCTCGGCCTGGCGCAGCAGTTCCTCGCGATGGGCGACGAAAAGCACGCGTGGCGACCGGCCCAGGTCACGTCCCAGCGCCGCGGCGTCGAAGGCGGCCAGCCACGTCTTGCCCAGCCCGGTGGCGAGCACGACCAGGGCACGGCGGCGGCTCGCCAACCGTGCCTGCGCCAAATCAGCGAGCGCGGCCTTCTGCAGCGAGTGCGGCGCGGGTGGCGGGTTGGCGGCTTCGGGAACGAATTCCTCTGGCGGCGCGGCATGTTGGATGGACACAAGCAACCGCGTTCGGTAGCCGCGCAGGAACGCCCCGTCCAGCACGGTTCCACGCAGCCACCACGACTCCCAGGCCGCGGCGACGCGCAGGAAAGCGCCCGCGTCTCGCGCCTCGTCGATGCGCAGGTTCCACTCGATGCCGTCGAGCAAGGCGGCGCGCGACACGTTCGACGACCCGACCCAAGCGGTGGCGAACCCGGACCCGCGCACGAGCCACGCCTTGGGGTGGAACGACTTGGCGAGGGTCGCCAGGCCGGCCGTCTGCACGATGCGGACCTCGGGCAGCCGGCCGGGGCCGCCGGCGGACTCGCGCGCAGTCCAGCCGAGAAGGGCCTCCAGGGCTGCGCGCTGCGTGATGTGCAGGTAGTCCCCGGTCAACAGGCGGACCCGCGCACCCCGGTCCACCGCCGCCAGCAGGTATGGCGCGAGCAGTTCGACGCCCGCGTGCTGTACGAATGCGGCCAGGACGGCGATGTCGTTGGCGCGCGCGAGCAGCGGCTCCAGGTGCGCGAGGAAGGCGTCGTCGGAACCGCCCTCCGCCAGCGCAGACCGGCGCGGCTGCACATCGTCCGCGTCCGCTGGCTGCCAGGTCGCGAGGTAGTTGCCCTTGCCCGGGACGACGTGCCGGACGCCCCCACGAGGGTCCGCGACGTCGCCGTGGTAGCGCGGGATGACGTGCACATGCAGGTGCGGCACCGTCTGCCCGGCGGCCGCGCCTGCGTTCCAGCCAACGTTGTAGCCGTCCGGGTGGTGGTTGGCGTCGAGGAGCCTCTTGACCACTCCAACGAGGTCTATCAGAGCCAACTGTTCCGTAGGTGTCGCGTCGAACCAAGTCGCGACCAGACGCTTCGTGACGACCAGCGTGTGCCCGGGACTCACCGGGAAGCCATCGGCGATGGCGAACGCGTAGTCGTTGTGGGCGACCCAGGACGATGGCGGGAGTTTTTGGAACGGTGAAGACACAGCCACTCGCGGCGCCGATGCAACCAAGTTGGCGTACCGGTGGCATTTCCGCCTTGCGACCGACGGCCGCTACGCATCGCCCCCAGTACCCCGAACTCCCGTGCCTTGGCAAGGATCTCGACCGGCACGCCGCACAGGTCGGCAACACCAGACGTCGTGCACGCCGGATGACTGGGCCTGGCCGCGGATAGGAACCCCAAAGGCACTCCGCCCCGAAGCCGCCCCGACGAAACCCCACCGTTCCGCCGCCTGCGCCCCGCCGGACCCTCCGGCGACCGCGC
>VGRO01000340.1 GCA_016875335.1 Deltaproteobacteria bacterium
GCAAAACCGGGGGCAAAAAAGGTCCGCCGGGCGCTGCCGGGCACGGCGTGGAGGCGAAAAAAGGCGCCGGCACCGCCGCTCCGCGGCTGGCCGGCGCGGGGCGGTGGATTCTGGCCTCCACCAAGCGTTGACGCAACCGCCGCGCGGGTTTAGGGTGCGCCAGCGCGGTCGCTGTGCCTGCGCGGGTGCCCGAGCGCGATGCCCAAGACCCTACCCCTCGGCTTCAGCGATTTCCGCGCGGCGCGGCTCGACAGCCCGAGCGGCAACTACGTCGACAAAAGCCTGTTTTGCGCCCGCGTGCTGCGGACCGACGCGGCGGCCTTCGTGTTCTGCCGCCCGCGGCGCTTTGGCAAGACCTTGAACATCACGATGCTGCGCGAGTTCCTGCAGCTACCCGTGGCCGGCGACACACCGAGCCGCGACCCGTTTGCAGGGATGGCGATCCTGGACGACGCCGAAGCGATGCGGCACCGCGGCCAGCATCCGGTGCTGTACCTGTCGCTCAAGGGCGTCAAGGCGATGCACTGGCCCGCAGCGCTCGCCGCCATTCGCACCGCAGTGCTGCAAGCCTGGACGCCCGTGCGCGTAGAGCCGGAGCAGATGTCCGCAATGCGCCGCGACGAGCTCGCCAACGCTGTCGCGCGCAATGCGCCTGCGCGTGATCTGGTGTTCAGCCTGATGCACATGGTCCATGCGCTGCACGAGTTCCACGGCAAACGGGTGTGGCTGCTCATCGACGAATACGACGCGCCGCTGCAAAGCGCGTGGCTGCACGGCTACTACGAAGAGTGCGTGACGTTTTTCAAGACGTTTTTTGGCGAGGCGGCCAAAGACAGCTCGGCCGTGGCGCGCACCGTGATGACCGGGGTGCTGCGCGTCGCCAAGGAGGGGGTGCTCTCCGACCTCAACAACCTCACGGTCGATACGGTGCTGGAGCACAACTTTGCCACCGACTTTGGCTTCACAGAGGCGGAGGTCACCGAGCTGGCCGGCGACGACCCCGCGCTTTTGGCCGAGATGCGCCGCTGGTACAACGGCTACAGCATCGGCGGCCACGCCATCTACAATCCGTGGTCGGTGGCAGAGACCCTGAGCAAGCCCCGCGACCCGCTGCAAGCGCGCTGGATCGCCACCGGCGGCACCGAATTGCTGGAGCGTCTGTTGAGCCGGGCCGCGCCCGACGTACACACCGCGCTGGAATTGGTCTTGAGCGGCGGCAGCGTAGAGGGGCCGGTGGTGCCCGGCGTGGCGATGCGCGACATCGAGCGCGATTCCAAGATGCTGCTCACGATGCTGTTGCACGCTGGGTACCTCAGCGCCAGCGGCGTCCGCAGCGCCGACGGAGAGCTGCTGGCGACCCTGGCCACGCCCAACCTGGAAGTGGGCGGCGCGCTGCGCGGGCTGTACCACCGCTGGCTGGCCAATCGGTCGACGCTGAGCCTGGCGCCCGAGCGGCTGTTCGCGGCGCTGCTGAGTGGCGACCAAGACGAGGCGCAGCAACGCCTGGCCGCGCTGGTGCTGGGCGTGCTGAGCTACCACGACCTGTACGACCGCACGCCGGAGCGCATCTACCACGTGTTCGTGTTGGGCGTGTTGAGCGTGGTGCCGGCGGGGTACCGGATCGAGAGCAACCGCGAGTTTGGGCACGGCCGCCCCGATGTGGTGCTGCTGCCGGGGGATGCCGCGCTGCCGGCGGCGCTCTTGGAGTTCAAGGCGGCCGAGGACGGCGAGACTGCGGCGACGGCGTGTGACCGCGCGGAGGCGCAGATTGCCAAGCGGCGCTATGTCGAGGCCGTGCGCGGGTCGCCGGTGTATGCGTGGGCGATTGGCTTTGAGCGCAAGCGCTGCGTGGTGCGGTTGGTTGGGGCGGGGTAGGGTGTGGTGGGGCTGCGACTGCGCGGCCTCTTTCTTGTACGGCGACCCTCTCCCGTCCGAAAAGCACGCGTGCGGATGGCTGCGGAGACCCTCTCCCGTGCAGAAGGCATGCGTGCCGAACGCTGCGTGGACCGTCTCCCGTGCAAAGGCCATGCGTGCGGGGCGGTGCGGGGACCGATTGCGTAGGCCCCGTGACGTCGTGACAGCGCGGGCATCGGGGCAACCGAGGTCTGCGACGTGGAGGTGGAGAGGGCGGCGGCAAGGGGGCGCGGCAGATGGAAGTGCACCGGTATTCGTTGAGCTGGCGAGCCGCAAGAGCTCAGCCCGCGGAGGCGGGCGTTTTTATCGCGAGCCCGCCAATTCATTGGCGGGTCGTCACCGGGCTCGCCAACGTGCCGGCCATTCGACGACATGCGTGCGCCAACACCCGCGAAGGCCTTCCCACGACCCAACTCCGCTGTCGACGTGCCCGACCGCGCGCCCGCAAGCGACCTTGGCCTTGCCCGATCGTCCGCCGCCAGGCTCCCGGCATGGAATGACACGCCAATGAATTGGCGTGCTCACGGTTCAGACGCCCGCCTCCGCGGGCTGGTCCATACATTCATCCCGAGCCCGCCATTTCATTGGCGGGTCGTCATCGGGTTCGCCAAGGTGCCGGACTTCCGATTTCAAAACGTGCGTCAACATATGCGTTGGCCTCCAGACAGCCCAACTTCGAAGTAGGCGTCGCTGAATATGGCGCCCAGCACCGCCCTTGGCAATGCCCCAGTGACGTCGTCACAGCGCGGGCATCAGGGCAACCGAGGTCTGCGATGTGGAGGCGGAGCGGGCGGCGGCAAGGGGGCATGGCCGGTGGTCGCGGCTTGAACCTACGGCGTGCCCGGACTGCGGTGTGCTTGCTCTGCCGCGGGTGCGTCCGGCAGAGCGCGGGAATCCGAGCGGGTAGAATCCATTTCTCCATTGGCGCGCCGTTCGGACCGCGCGATTGCCAGCACTTGCGCATGGGCCGCGATTGGCGCAATTTGATTCCGCCGCGGGCGTTGTTGCGGCGAAAAAGGAAGGTCATGGACATCGACAGTGCTTCGCTCCCGCCGGCTGCTGTTCGAGCCGTGTGCACCAATCGCGAGGTTGTGGGGGTGCTGCGCGATGGCATGCTCATCGCCAAGCTGGTGCCGCTGCCGATGGCGCGCCTCGTGCCACAAGCTCGCCTGCGTCAAGATGGCGGCCCAATGGCGATTCCAACGGAAGTGCTGCTTGAGGACGAGCGGGGACCGACATGACGGCGTTTGTCGACACCTCAGCGTTGGCAAAGCGCTATTTTTTGGAGGACGGCAGCGACGAATTTGAAGCATGGCTTGCGGACGCAATCCCAGCGACGATCTCGCGGCTTGCGACGGTCGAATTCGCGTCTGTGGTTCAACGTCGCGTTCGCATTGGGGCAGTCTCCTCGGAACACGCGGAACGCGTCGAATGCACCTTTGCGGCCGACGTCGCCAGCGGCGCGATCTCAATCCCGGAAATGTCGCCCGAGCTCTATGAGCACGCTTGCCGGCTCATGCGCAGCGTGGATGTGCCATTGCGCGCCCTTGACGCACTGCAACTCGCTAGCGCATTGGCGTCCGGCGCGCGCGTAATGGCCACTGCCGACCGGCATCTTGCCGCAGCTTCTGAATGCGTTGGGCTGCCTGTTGAGCGGTTTGGCCTTGCCAAGGCGCAGGGTGCAAGGGTTTGAGCGCACGGGCTGCGGCGGTTGAGTTTGCTGGGGCACCGGGATAACCGGCAACTGCGCGACGCACAGGCGACCAGCAAGTAGGACCCTGCGGAGAGCCAGGATGACGCGCAACCGCGGCCCACATGATGGGCACTTGAGTGCACGAGATTACGGGCGAATCTTCCTGTTCTCGGCCGTCATTTTCGCGGCAACGACCTGGTGGCTCTGGGCCCCGGCCAATTCACTGCCGAATGAGGACATGATTGCATTGGCCGTCTGGGCCATATCGGGGATTCTGGCTGCGACCTGTGCGACGCGGTGGATCGTTGGGAGTGCGGCCGCACGCCTCAAGAGCGCAACGCCAGACGCAAACCGCGCAAAAGCGCCCCACCCAGATAACTAGCCCCGACCGCGCCAAACCCGCAACTTCGGCGTAAGGGACTGGAAAACAATAAGTCG
>VGRO01000341.1 GCA_016875335.1 Deltaproteobacteria bacterium
CACATCAGGACGGAGCCGCGAGTCGGACCCTTGGTCCGCTAGCTGGCGACCCACTGAGCAAGCAAACGGGCCCAAGAAATGATTGAGTAAATCATTTCCGGGCCCTTAGTTCAGATGCCGTGGTGGCCAGACCCGGTTTTCCGATCCTCACCCGTCAAGGCACGCACGCCGGCTTCAGCGTCGCCAGGTCCAGGTCCGCGCGCCACACTGTCCCGCCCACCGCCTTGGGGTCGAGCTTGAAGTACAGCGAGGTGCCGACGAGCACGACCTTGCCGCCGGCGACGACCGCATCCGTGACCGACGCCGAAATGCCGAACGGGGGCATCGAGCCGAGAGCGGTACTTGCGACCACCTTGCCGCTGGCGTCCAGGGTTTCGACCGTCACCGGCGCGCCGTTCGTGCCCGCGACCGCACGCAGCATCTTGCCGGGCGCTTCGAGGTAGAATTCGCCGTAGGACGGGATCTGCCACACGACCTGGCCTGCGTCGTCGAGGAAGGTGTCGGTGTAGCCGCCGCCAGCCGGGTAGCTCAAGACCATCGCCCCCTTGGTGCCGCGGTACGGGGCGCATCCGACGCTCTGGCCGCCACCGGGGGAGTAGGTGGCCGTGTTGGTCCAGACTGGCGCGGTCGGATCGTTGGTGATCGCACGCCGGCGGAAGCGCACGGTGGGGACGTCCTTGCCGGCCACCTCGCTTTGCCAGCAGACCAGCACGTGCCCGTCTGCGTGGCCTGGGTACACGGAGACTTGCTGCCAGGCGTTGGCCGACTTGGGCTCGGGCTCGGTCCATTCGTCGACTGGGCTGCCGCCGGGTTTCGCGCGCCGGACTCCGACCGACGGCTTGCCGGGAGGCCGGTTGACGACCCCGAGCACGAAATCGCCGCCCGCCCAGGCCCGCGCGACCACGCCGCCGTCGCTGTATTCGATGCCGAATGAATACTGGTTGCTGCTGAACGATTGCGAGTACGAGTTCAACGGGGCAGACAGAGAGCCGCCCACGATCGCCCCATCGGCACGCACGGCCCAGCGGAACGCGTCGTAGTCGTAGTTCAGGACCGCGACCTGCTTGCCGGCGTCGATCACGGACAGGTAGGCCGCCCCTGGCCCGCTGCTGGCTTGGGCGACCAGCACACCCTTGTCCTTGGCGTAGCGCACGGTGGAGTGGAACTTTGCCTTCTCCGGCGGGCTGACAACGGCCGCCTGCGCGCAACCGCCGCCGCACTTGCTGCTGCTGCACACTGAGTCGACCGTGAACGGATTGCCGTCCGCGCACGGCGTGCCATTTGCGGCGGGCACGATCTTGCACCCCGCCACCTTGTCGCAGGTGTCGAGCGTGCACGGGTTGCCGTCGTCGCAGGGCTTGGTGCCGCCGCCACCGGTGCAGGGGCAGGCGACGTTGCCGGCGGCGTCGGGGTGGACGAGCCAGGGCGCCGGGGTGGTGCTCTTGCTGTTCGTGGCGCCCACCAAGGTCACGCTGCCGTCGCCCGCAGCAATCGCCGAGTACAGTTCCTCGTAGCCGCTGCCCGCAAAGTCGAGGCCGCCCTTGGCGGTCAGATCGGCCGGATCCAGCCAGCGCACGAAGGCGTCGGACCCGCCTTGCACGCCGGGTGCAAGGTTTCCGTTGAAGCTACCGAAAAGCAGGGGTTTTCCGGCCTGCGTCAGCGCGATGTGCGCTCCCCAAGGGACGGCCGGGTGGGGAACCCCTAGGTTGAAGGAACCGCTGGCGGTGATGCGCCCGATCGACACCGATCCTCCCGGCAAGGAACCGGGTTCGCTGTAGTGCCGCACCGCGAGGACCGAGCCGTCGCCGCGCACGACCAACTCGCTGATCGGGTGGCCGATGCCCAGAACGGTGACGACGGGCACGGTCGGCCACGGTTCGGCCAGTTTGCCGACGAAGTCATTATTTTCGTTGTTTGACTTGTTGAAGGCGGTGCCGGCCACCCACACCGTGCCGTCGGCGCCCGCGGCGATGGCCGTGGCGTCGGTCCAGGACCACGCCGTCGGGCCAAACTGGATCAACTTCTTCGCTTGCTTGACCTGCAAGGTGGCATCGAACGCCGTCAGTTCGCCGTTGAGCGTCAGCGCGAGGAGGTCGCCGGCCGCCGAGCGCGCGATGCCCCGGAACACGTCGCCGCCCGTTTGGACGACCTGACTCGTGCCGTCGGCGCCCAGGTGCAAGACGAAGCCCTGCTGCACGTTCTGCGGCTGCTTGTTGTACCAGCCGACGCCGTACAGACCGCCGACGCCGTCGCTCACGCACCGCGAGCTGAGAGGGTACTGTCCCGTGGCGATGTAACCAGGCTTGCTCCACACGACCTTGCCGGCCGGCCCCACGCGGAACGCCCACGGCACGTTGGGGTTGCCCGCCACCTGCCCCATGCCATAGCCCACGATGTCGCCCCCGTCGCTGGCCACGGCACAGTGGACCCCGCGCGCGTCGTCCCCGCCGAACGTCACGTCCAACGCCATCGGTACCGGCTGGCACTTGCCGTTCTTGCACGTGTCGCCGGCGCAAGGCAGGCCGTCGTCGCAATCCGCACCGTCGGGCTTGTTCGGCGCATTGCAGCCCTTGACCGGGTCGCAGCCGTCGGTCGTGCACGGGTTGCCGTCGTCGCAGGTCGTGGCCGTGTAGCCGCTGCCGTCGGGCTTGCAGGCGAAGTGAACGCCGTCCTGGCACACGTGCTGGCTGCACACCGTCGCATGGCACGCGTGGTCCTTGCCGCACACGAAGCCCTTGGCGCAATCGAGGCTGTCGACGCACACGACACACACACCCAGGTCCAAGGCGCACACGTTGGGGGGGCAACTCTTGCTGGACGTGCACGTCTTGCTGCACGCGCCCTGGTAGCACTTCTGACCCAACTCGCAATCGCCGTCGGCCAGGCAGTCGGTGCAGTGGCCGGTTGCCTTGTTGCACACCTGCTGGGTGGCCTAGCAGTCGCCGTCGGCCTTGCACAGCTTGCCCGCCACGCAATACCCCAGAGTGCAGATGGGAGAACTCGGCGGGCAGCTCTGGTCCGTCAGGCACTGCACGCACACGAGCGCGGACAGCGAACAGAACCCAGCACCCTTGCAGGCCGCGTCGCTCGTGCACGGCGGCTTCTGGCAGGGCACGGGCTTGTGGCTGCACTGGCCGCTAGACTTCTCGCACGCGTCGGCGGTGCACGCGTCGGCGTCGTCGCAGTTCTTGGCGCTGGCGACGCAGGCTCCCGCATTGCAGGCGTTGTCGGTGCACGCATCGCCATCGTCGCAAGGGCCGACCGTGGGAGCGTGGGAGCAGCCCTTGAGCGGGTCGCAGGCGTCGGTCGTGCACGAATTCGCGTCGTCGCAGCCGCCGGGCGTGCATGCGGGCGGCACGTCGACCACTTCGGGCACGTCTTCGACCACCTCGGGCGGCGTTTCGACGACTTCGGGCGTGGGTTCGACGACCTCGGGAGCCTTCTCCACGACCTCCGGAATCGCTTCGACGACCTCGGGAGCCTCCTCCACGACCTCCGGAATCGCTTCGACGACTTCGGGAGCCTCCTCCACGACCTCCGGAACCGCTTCGACGACTTCGGGAGCCACCTCGACGACCTCGCCGGCTGGCGCATCAGGTGACGCATCGGCCACCGTGTCGGCCTGACCATCGAACGGACCGTTGTCCGGCGCCTGCAGGGTGTCCACCGCATCGGCCGCGTCGGCTCCAAGGCTGCCATCGGCGACATCGGCGGCCGCTGTGTCAGTCAGGCGCAACTGGTTTGCGTCGCCGTCCGCTGCAGGGGCCTGGAGGGCGAGGATCCGAATTAGGGGTCCAGAAGATCCGGCCGATGATCACGCATTTGCCCGTGCGAACCGCCGCCTGCCGTGAGCGGGGCCGAACAGCGCAGAGCTGCATCTGGGCGCGTCCCTGCGGGACCGGGCTCTAGTCCGGCCGCGCTGCCGACGCGGCCGGACCGGAGCCCCGTTTTTTGGCCGCCGGTAGGTCGGTCGTTTGGTCAAGTCATCGCGGTGCGGCCAAAAAACGGGTCTCC
>VGRO01000342.1 GCA_016875335.1 Deltaproteobacteria bacterium
CGCCCCGGAACCGGTCGAGGCCGCTCCCACCGCGCCCGCGCCGGCCGAACCAACGCTGCCGGCGGGCAGGGTGGTGACCATCGTGCTGTCCGAACCGCCCGCCCGCCAGTACGGTGCGGCGACCGGCGCCGACAGCGATCGCCACTATGCGGATCTGGTGCGCGATCTGTCGGGCGGCCGTGCCGAATACGACCCCAACCTCGCCCGCGCCGCCCGCGAGTTGGCCTACCAGTCGACCGAATTCGGCGAGGTGGTGCCGAGCGATGTGCGGTCGTTCGCGATCGCTTCGGCCGGCGCCTTTGCCGCGGATTCGACCTTCCAGCAGGTGCGCACCAACGACGACGGCCCGGGGCCACTGCGCCAGGCGATCCAGGCCCTGGTCGCCGATGCCGACGACAAGGAAGGGCCGATGCGCTTGGGCGTCGGCGAAGTCTACCGCCACGGCATGACCCTGCCCCGGCACGTCGGCGCAGTCGGCACGCACCTGGGCGTCGCGCTCGATCCCATGCCGGTGCGCGTCGAGCCCGGCCAGTCCTGGTCGGTGCGCGGTCGGCTGCGGGTGCCGTGGCGCGACCTCAAGGCGTTGGTCCTGCAGGGGAACCAGCAGTCCGAGCTGCCCGTCGTGGTGCGCGGAGATGCGATCGCTGTCGAGGTAGTGGCTGGCTCGCACCAAGGGCCGCTCGACGTGCAGTTGGTCGGCGACGGCCCGGCAGGTCCAGGCAAGCTGGTGCAGGTGCGGGCGTGGGTCGGGCGCGATCCGCCGGACCGCATGACGGCGCGCGTGCCGCCCGACGAGCGCGGCCAGTCGGCGACCCAAGCCGAGGCGCTGGCCTTGCAGTTGCTCAACGCCGACCGCGCCCGCCACGGCAAGGCGGCGCTCGGCTGGGACGCCCGCCTCGCCGACATCGCCCGGGCGCACAGTCTCGACATGCAGCGCAATGGGTTTTTTGGCCACCAGTCGCCGCGCACCGGCCTTCCCACGGATCGACTCCGGGCCGCAGGGTACCTGGCCGCGACGCACGCCGAGAACGTCGCCCACAACAGCACCGTCTTCGAGGCCGAAGAGGGCCTGATGCACAGCCTGGGCCACCGCAAAAACATCCTGGCCGACGAGCCCAGCCATGTCGGCATCGGCATCGCGGTCCAAGACGACGGCAAGCGGCGGCGCCTGTGGCTGACCCAGTTGTTCGCCAAGCCCGCGCTGGCCCTGGACCCCGGTCAGGTCGAGGCCCAGGTGACCGAACGCGTGCAGAAGGCGCGGGCGGCTGCCGGCTTGGCACCGCTGGAGGTGGACGGTGCGCTCGTCGCGGTGGCCCGCGAGACGGCGGCGGCGGCGCGACCGGACGCATTCTCGGGCGTCGCCCAGGCGGCGTCGCAGGCCGCCAAGGATCGCGATCTCTTTACGGGTTCGCTGTCGTCGGTGGCGGCGCTCACCGCCGATCCCGACCACATGAACCTGCCGCCGGCGGCCACGGCGCCCGAGGCCACCAAGCTGGCCGTCGGGGTGGCACGCGGGGCCGACAGCGCCCAGTTTGCCATCGTGGTGATGATATTGAAGTAACTACGGAATCTCGACATCAAGCGCCCGCAACTGCGCTTCGATCTGCGCCGGCCAGTCCTTGCTCGCCAGCGGATTGGCCGGGCTCGGGTGCAGGATGCGGCCGATCGGCACGCCATCGCCGAGCGTCGCCCGCGCCCGCTCTTCGGCGTATTGGCCGACGCCCACGACCAACCGGGGCTGCAGGACCCGCACGATTTGCGCCAGCGCGGCGTCGCACAGGGTTTCCAGGGCCACCCGCTCCAGTTTGGGCAGCTTGTCGGGCGTGCGGTTGCGGCCGCCGGCTTCGAGAAAACACAGCGGGCAGTAGTTCAGGACGAAAAAGCGCGCGAAGAACGCCTCGGCCCGCCCGAAGCGCGCCTGCGCCCAGCCCCATAGCCGCTGGCCGCTGACCTCGTTGCGCCAACACTGCAACCCCTCGATCGACACCCGCGGGTGTTGGCTGGCCGGCGGGGCGATCGGCATCTGCAAACCCATCCAGCCGCGCACCGCCGCGACCTCGCCAAACGGAATGCCGGTCTGGGCCATGCCCCACGGTCCCGGGTTCATGCCGACCAGCAGCACGCGCCCGGGCGCGTGACCCCAGCGCCGCACGTATTCGGCCCACATCGGCCGGGCGTAGTCGAGCGGGCGATAGACGTGCTCGACCGGCGGCCCGAACCGCAGCCGCCGCAGCGCCGCCCCCAGTTCATCGGTGATCGTCAGCAACCGCACGGCGCACCGGTGCTCTGTCAGCGGGCGATGGCCTCGTTGGTACGGTAGAGCGCGTCGGCGAACGGCCCCAGCCGCGACAGATCCGGCGGCTCCGACCCCAGGGCGATCGCCGACGCGCCCTGCCAGCCGCTCATGTCATTGGGGTTGGGCACCTGGTCATTGCCGAAACGGATGGCGCCGTAGCCGTGCAGGCATTGCAGCGCGCTCAGCACCTCCCACATCGACCGGCCGAGCGAGGCTGCGGCGCTCAGGGCGTCGAGCTGGACCTGGCGGTGCCGCGCAGCGAGCAGCAGGTACAAGATGCGCGCGGCGGTGCGCTCCATCTCGGGCTTTTGCGCCTGGGTCCACAGCGCCTGCAGGCGGTTGCCGTCCACCGGCGCGGCCTGGCCGGTGTAGTAGCCCTCGGCCGCGTAGCGGGCCGCCAGCACCTGCACGTCGGCGGGTTGACCGTTGTGTTGGGCCAGTTGGATCGCGTCAGGGCTGACGTGCAGCGCGACCTGGCGATCGTGGACCTGGGCCGACCACGCCGATGCGCCATAGCCGGCGGAAAACGCGTTCTGGCCGTAGCCGCCGTCGTGCAGTTGGACCATCAGGAAGATGCCGTGGGTATAGACGTACATGCGAACCGACCTCCCCGTCCTTGCCGCGCGCGGCCACCCGTCCGCCGCAGGGCGCGCCAACCTAGCGCAGCGCAGCGTTTTGGACAATGGCCGCGGGCAAACGGACGTTCGCCGCTCAGTCGCGACCTTCCAGGAACGCCAGGATGGTCGCCACGACCTCGGTCGCGCACCCGTCGCGCAACAGCAGGTGGCCGCCGTCGACGGTGTGGCGGCGCACGCGACCGAGCACGCTCTGGTCCACCGCCCGCGCGGCAAGCCTGGCCGCGATGGTGCGGTCGCGCGCGCCGTGCAGGTGCAAGATCGCGCCGGGCACCTGCCGCGGCCGTTCTCGGACCGCTGCGATGAGCGCCAGCAGTTGGCCCGCACCCGCGACGGGCACCGCGTGGTAGCACGGCGGCCGCTGTCCGTCGGGCAGCCGCGGATCAGATTTGCCGATCCGGCGCACCAGGCCGGTCGTGGCCAAGATGCGCAACGCCAGCGTCTGCGGCGCGCCCAATGCGAAGGCCGGGGCCAGCAGCACCAGGCGGCGCGCGGTCTGGTCTGAGTCGCGCTCGGCCAGCAGCGTGGCAATGAGGCCACCCATGGAGAACCCGACCAGGTGCACGACCCGGCAGCGGTCGGCCAGCCACTGGTGGGCGAGATCGGCGGCGTGCAGCCAGTCGCGCCAGCCCACGGCGTCGAGCGCCTGCACGGTCGTGGCGTGGCCGGGCAAGACCGGGCACGCCACCGACCAGCCGCGCGCCATCGCCGCATCGCACAAGGGCCGCACCTCCCAGGGTGATCCGGTAAAGCCGTGCAGGACCAGCAGGCCGGTGGCGCCCGCGGTGTGGGCCACGGGCTCCGCGCCAGCCGGGCAGATGGCCGGGGGCCGCAGCGGCCAGGGCAGCGCGTTGCTCATGGGCTGCCCCGCCGCGGGGTGCGGCCCACGACGAGCCACACCGCCTTGCCGCCGTTGCGCGTGGCGACGACCTGGGCATCGCGGAGCCCGGTGTCGGACGCGAGCTGCGGTTCGGCCACCACCACGACTGCTGGGCGGTCTGGCGCGGTGCGCGCCACCGCGGCGGCCCAGCGCTGCACCAGCCGGCGGGCCTCGGC
>VGRO01000343.1 GCA_016875335.1 Deltaproteobacteria bacterium
CAGCGGGGGGCGGCAAAACCGGGGGCAAAAAAGGTCCGCCGGGCGCTGCCGGGCACGGCGTGGAGGCGAAAAAAGGCGCCGGCACCTCCGCTCCGCGGCTGGCCGGCGCGGGGCGGTGGATTCTGGCCCGCCCTCATCCTTGCCCGCCGCCCGCAAAAGGCGCATCCTTCCGCCCCCGCGGCTCGCCCCGGAGGCCGGTCGCCTTCCGCACGACGCACCGTCTTTGCAAGGGCGCGCGCGTCCGCCGCCCGGAGTCCCGCCCATGGCCGCGATGCCGACTGCCGACGCCACGCTCGCCGACCTGGGCGGCGTGGGCAACCTCGACTTTGCGGAGGAACTGTACCGCGCCTACCAGGCTTCGCCGCACAGCGTTGCGCCCGAGTGGCGGGCGTGGTTTGCGGCGCTCGATGCCCCGCGCGACGAGCCAGCGCGCGTCCAAGTCGGCGCTTTCCCACCGACTGCAGCCGAGCACGTCAGCAACAGCAAGCAAGAGCGCGTGGACATGCTGGTGCGCGTGTACCGGGTTCGCGGTCACGTCATCGCCAAGGTCAACCCGCTTGGTGGCGGCGAGGATTCGCACCCGGAACTCGACCTGCCGTACTTCGGCCTGTCGGAGGCGGACCTCGACACGCCCTTCTCGGCGGGCATGCTCGGCGGCGAACCGGTGATGACGCTTCGCGAAATCATCGCCAAACTGCGGCGCACCTATTGCGGGGCCATCGGCGTGCAGTTCATGCACATCGACGACCCGGAGAGCAAGGACTGGCTGCAGGGCCGCATGGAGTCGAGCGACAACCACATCGCCTTGTCGCGCGACCAGCAGGTGCACATCTTCAGCAAGCTGGCCGAGGCCGAGGCCTTCGAGACATTCCTGCAGAAGAAGTTCGTGGGCGCCAAGCGTTTTTCGCTGGAGGGCGCCGAGTCGCTGATTCCCCTGATCGACATGGCCCTGGAGCGAGCGGCCGAGACCGGCGTGCAAGAGGTGGTGGTGGGCATGGCCCACCGCGGGCGGCTCAATGTGCTCGCCAATATCATGGGGAAGAACCCGTCCGACATCTTTCGCGAGTTCGAGGACCAGGACCCGCATAGCAAACTGGGCCGCGGCGACGTCAAGTACCACATGGGCTACACGAGCTTGTGGCGCACGCAGGCAGGCCGCGAGGTCAAGCTGCAGCTGTGTTTCAACCCGTCGCACCTGGAGTTTGTGGGTCCGGTTGCGGTCGGTCGGGCGCGGGCGCGGCAGGACCGGCGCGGCGATGCCCAGCACAAGACCGTGATGCCGCTGCTCATCCACGGCGACGCGGCGTTCGCGGGCCAGGGGGTGGTCCAAGAACTGCTCAACATGAGCGAGTTGTCCGGCTATCGCGTCGGCGGCGCGGTGCACATCATCGTCAACAATCAGGTCGGCTTCACCACACCGCCCGAGAGTTCGCGCAGTTCGCGCTATTGCACCGATGTCGCCAAGATGCTGCAGGCGCCGATCTTCCACGTCAACGGCGAACACCCGGAGGGCGTGGCACAGGTCATCGATCTCGCCATCGGCTTTCGCGAGAAGTTCCGCCGCGACGTGTTCATCGACATGTACTGCTATCGCCGTCACGGTCACAACGAAGGCGACGACCCGACCTTCACCCAGCCGGTGATGTACCAGGCCATTCGCGCCCGCAAGTCTGTGGTCGATGGCTACCTCGACAACCTGGTGGGCCTGGGCGGCCTGTCGCGCAAAGAGAGCCAGGAGATCCTGTTTCGGACCCACCAGCGCCTCGAAGAGGAATTGGCGGTCGCGCGCACCGAGCCCAAGGCTGCCAAGGACGGTCCAGGTGCGGCCCAGACCGCGTCGCCGTGGAAGCTGGTGCGCGGCGGCCCGGATCGCGACACGCCCGAGGCCGACACCGCCGTGCCCGGTGCGCAGTTGGAGCGACTGGCGGCGACAATGACGCGGCTGCCCGATGGTTTCGTCGTGCACCCCAAACTGGGCAAACTCTACGAGTCGCGTTTGGCCGCGACGCGCGGTGAGAAAGTCTTGGACTGGGGCGCGGCCGAGGTGCTGGCCTTCGCGTCGCTATTGGCCGAAGGGCGCGACATCCGCTTGTCGGGCCAGGACTCGGGGCGCGGCACCTTCAGCCACCGCCACGCCGTGCTGCACGACTACCAGAGCGGCGCGCGCCATGTGCCGCTGCAACACCTGGGGGTGACGCAGGGCCAGTTCAATGTGTACGACTCGCCGCTCTCGGAGGCGGCTGTGCTGGGCTTTGACTACGGCTATTCGCTCGACGCGCCCGAGGCATTGGTGCTGTGGGAGGCGCAGTTCGGCGATTTTGCCAACGGCGCCCAGGTCATCATCGACCAGTTCATCGTGTCGTGCGAAGACAAGTGGAACAAGCTGTCGGGCCTGGTCCTGGTGCTGCCCCATGGGTTCGAGGGCCAGGGACCGGAGCACAGTTCGGCGCGGTTGGAGCGCTTCCTGAACCTCGCGGCCGAGGACAACATCCAGGTCGTCAACCTGACGACGCCGGCCAACCTCTTCCACTGCCTGCGCCGGCAGGTGTTGCGCCGTGTCCGCAAGCCGCTGATCATGATGTCGCCCAAGTCGCTGCTGCGGCACCCGATGGCGACCAGTCCGATGGCCGACCTGGCCACGGGCCGGTTCCAGCGCGTCCTCATCGACCCGAGCGTCCACCCGATGCGCTGCAGCCGCGTGCTGCTGTGCAGCGGCAAGGTGTACTACGACCTCGTCGACGCCCGCGCGCAGCGTTCGGCCGCCGACGTCGCCTTGGTGCGGGTCGAGCAACTGTACCCGTTGAGCGACGTTGAGTTGCAGCAGGCCTTGCTTGCCTACCCCGCCGAGACGCCGGTGCGGTGGGTGCAGGAGGAGCCGCTGAACATGGGGGCGTGGCCGACACTGCGCCACCATCTCGGCGAACGGCTTTTCGGGCGCTTCGACTGGCGCGCGGTGGCCCGGCCCGAGTCGGCGAGCCCGGCGACCGGCAGCAACGCGGCGCACAAGATCGAGCAGGCGCTGCTGATGGATCAGGCGTTCGGCGGATAGGGCCGTACGCCGGGCGAACTCTCTTTGGGCGGGGCAAGAGCGATGACGACGGAAATCAAGGTGCCCACGGTCGGCGAATCCATCGCGGAGGTGGTCATCGGCCAGTGGCTGGTCGGTGAGGGCGCAGCGCTGGCGTTGGACGAGGCGGTGGTCGGCCTGGAGACCGACAAGGTCAACGTCGACGTTCCGGCCCCGACCGCTGGGGTGTTGGCGCGCATCCTCAAGAAGAAGGGCGAGATCGCCAAAGTGGGCGAGGTCATTGGCCTCATCGACGCCGCGGGCGCGGTGGCTGGGACGGCGGCGACGATCGACCCCGTGGCGGTGCCGGTCGCGGCGACCGCCGGTGGCAGCGTGATGCCGGCGGCGCAGCGCGTGCTCGGGCAGGCCGGCATCGACCCGGCGTCGGTCGCCGGCACGGGACCGCGCGGCAAGGTGATGAAACACGACGCGCAGGCGGCAGTGATCAAGCTGTCGGAGGGGCAGCGCATTCCGCTGGTGTATGCAGATCCGGCGGCCGGAGCGCCGGGACAGGCGCAGACACAGGCACAGGCACAAGGACAGGGACAGGCACAGGGACAGGCACAGGGGCAGGCACAGGCACAGGGACAGGCACAAGGACAGGGACAGGCACAGGGACAGGCACAGGGACAGGCACAGGGACACGCGCAGACACAGGCGCAGGCACAGGGACAGGCACAGGGGCAGGCACAGGCACAGGGGCAGGCACAGGCACAGGGACAGGCACAGGCACAGGGACAGGCACAGGGACAGGCACAGGGACAGGCACAGGGACAGGCACAGGGAAATGGACAGGCGCAGGCGAAAACAGTCGCTCAGTCGCCGGCCAGCAGCCCAACGCCGACGACGGCCGCGCCGCCCCCGGGCACGGGCAAACGCCAGACCAC
>VGRO01000344.1 GCA_016875335.1 Deltaproteobacteria bacterium
CGCTCCAGCGCTGCAGCACCGATACCGCGCCGAATTGCGGGTCGACAGCGCCTTGGGCCTCAGCCTGCTTGACGTAGTGCTTCTGCAACGCCCGCATGAGCGCCGACAGCACCTTGCCGCGCAGGTCCGCGTTCGAGGCAAGGATGTACCGCAGATGCCCGGGCACCGTGACCACGAACTGCCGAACAGGCACCTCGCCGATCAACTTTTGCAATTGGTTCCCGTTCCGGGTGATGGGCGAGGACAACACCGCCGAACTGGACAAGGCCAAGTCCAAGCTTGACGTGCTGTTTGGCAGCGGTGCGGCCAAGCCTGCCAGGCGCCACGGATTCATCCTGTTGTGAATCAACAGACCGCACAAGGTCGGTCCCGACGCTGGACGGCCGCGCAATCGGGCTCGTCCGGCGTCGGAACGCTGACCGCTACTTGCACGCCGCGCAGGTCGAGCCGGTGCAGACCGGTCCGGCCTTCTTGGTCCCGGTCGGGTCACAGCAATCGCTGAATTTCTTGCAGTCGGCGTCGCAATAGCAGCCCTTGCCCTGCTCGCCGCAGTGGGTATCGCAGAAGTGGCCACTACCACCGCCTCCGGTGCTGACACAGGCGCCCGCCTTGCACGCCAGACCGTTGCCGCAGTTGGTGCCATCAGTCACGTTGGCGTAGCTGCACTTGCCGCTCGAGCCACAGGTGTCGGTGGTGCAGGGATTGCTGTCATTGCACGACGAAGGTGTGCAGCCGCCGCCACCGCCGCCCGTGCTGACACAGGTGCCCGACTTGCACGCGAGGCCGCTACCGCACGCGAGGCCGTCGGCTGCGGGCTTGTTCGCGCACTTGCCCGAGGCGTCGCAGCTGTCGGTCGTGCAGGCGTTGGCGTCGTTGCACTTGGTGGGATCGCATGTGGCGCCGGCCTTGCACACGCCTCCCAAGCAAGCCATGCCACTGCCGCAGGCCGCGCCGTCGTTGGCAGGGTAGTACTCGCACTGCGCCCCGCACGACTTGCCCAGGCAGAAGCCTCCGTCTGCGCAATCCCAAGCCGTCTTGCACGGCTGCTTGCACAGCGACACCTTGACCAAGGTTGAGCAGTAGCCGCTGTAGTTGCCACAGTACTTCTGCAAGGTCGCCGCCAAATCACCGCAAGTACTGATGCTTATAGACATCTTCGGGTCCATCGTCGCGCTGTCTTTGAGCCAGACTTCGTAGTCGCCTGGCGAGACTTCCACGGTCTGGGACCACTTGCCCACCTTCCCGTTGCCCGATGCGACGGGCTTGCCGGTAAGCTTGCTCACGACGCCCCACGTGTGCTTGTAGTCCGCGCCCTCACCGCCCTGGAAGTCCAAGACCAGCCAGACCAGATCACACTTGGCGCCGGCATTTCCCGCCGGACTGCATGTTGCGCAGTCGGGCCCGCTGAAGCCTGGACTGCACTTCTCGCACTTTGGTGCGATTTTCAAGTTGTTGACACATTCGTTGCAGGCTGCGCCCTTGAATTCGGGCTTGCACGACGAGCAAGCCGGCAACGCCATGTTCGGGTTCGCGCACGCGTCGCAATTTGCACCGGCAAAAGCCGGCTTGCACGCCTTGCAGTCGGGCAACTCGGTGTTGGGGTTGGAGCACTCGTCGCAATTCTCCCCGGCAAACTCCGGCTTGCACTTGTCGCAGCCGGGGTAGGCCATGTTCGCATTGGCACACTGGTCGCACTTGTCCCCCGCGAACCCAGGTTTGCAACTGTTACACGCAGGGAGGGCCATGTTCGGATTGGCGCATTCATCGCACTTGATCCCCGTAAACCCGGGCTTGCACGCCTGACAATCCGGCCCGACCGCGTTCGCATTGACGCACTGGCTGCAGTTCGGCCCCGTGAACGCCGGCTTGCACGCCGTGCAGCCCGGCAGGGCCATGTTCGGGTTGCTGCATTGGTCGCAGGCGATGCCGGTGAACCCGGGCTTGCACTGGGCGCAGTTGGGGTAGACGGCGTTGGGCGAGGCACACTCGGTGCACTGGTCCCCGGCGAAGGACGGCTGGCACGTCTTGCAGTTGGGCAGCGCCGCGTGTTCGTTGGCGCACTCGTCGCACGCCGCGCCCTTGAACTCCGGCTGGCAGGTCGTGCACGTCGGCAGTGCCGTGTTCAGGTTGCTGCACTGGTCGCAGTTGGCGCCGGTGAACTCCGGCTTGCACGCCTTGCAGCCCGGAAGCGCGAAGCCGAAGTTGGCACACCCGTCGCACAAGTCGCCGCCCTTCGAGGCGTCGGCGCATTGGTCGCAGTCCGCACCCGTGTAGAGCGGCAAGCACTTGTCACACGAGGGGAACTCCTTGTGCGAGTTGAGGCAGATGTCGCACTTCGCGCCGCCCTTGCCGCCCGTACACTCGCAGACGTTCTGTGCGTTGCAGGTGTCGAAACAGCCACCGCACCACAGGCCGCCGCACATGAGCCCGTCGCAGGCCTTCTGGAACTTGTCGACACCGCATGCTGGGCCTCCCTGGGTCTGGAAGGGCGTGGCGTCGAACGGCACGGGGTCCGAGGCGCCCTTGCCGGGCAGGCGGATGGTGACCGTGTGCGTGCCCGCCGCCTTGGGCGTGCAGTAGCCGAGCACGTAGGTGCCATTGGCGAGCGAGGCAATCTGGTCCGCCTTGGCCGCGAACGCAGACTTGAGTTTCTCGATGCTGGTCACCACCACCGCCGGCGCGTTGCCCAACTTCTTGAAAGTCTCAGGGTCGAGTTCGTCGCTGTGCTTGAAGCCGACCATCTGCACTTCATCGTTGGTGTCGGCGATCGCCTCCTGCGCATCTTGCAGCGTGTTGATCGCGGCGTTGTCGGCGCCGTCGGTGAACACCACGATGTTGCCGTAGGTGAGCACGCCATTCTTCTGATTGTCCTTGCGCGCCTGCTGAGCCTGCTTGCTCAGGCCAACTGCAGCCACGATGCTGCCATATAGGTTGGTCGAGGGCGTGCCCGCCGACGCCGTCTTGTAGGCTTCGATGGCAGACTTCGCTTTTGCGAAGTCGTTGGTGAAGTCCTGCTTGACGTCGGCCTTGATGTCGAACCAGTGCACCGCCACGCGGGCGTTCGGGGCCGCCTTACTCAGGTTGTCGACCAGCGCGATGGCACCGTCGGCGATAGCGTCGGTGGCGCCCGATTGCCGTACGGTCGGCGTATTGTCGAGCACTACCGTCAGGTAAGGCTCTGCCGTGCGCGACAAAATGACCGAGGCCGACTCAATGGCGTCTACCGCCTTGCCGTCTTCCTCGATGGTGAAACTGGTCGTGGTCAGCCCGCTCACACCTTTGCCGGTGCCGCAGTCGGTGATCATAAAGGCGGCCGTGATGCCGAACGCCGTTGGCTCACCGACCCGGGTGTCGAGCTTGCGCACTTTCACGCAACTTGTGCTTGGCTCGGCCTTAGTGGCGGGCGGAGTCGTCCCGCTCGAGCCACACGCAGCCAACAGCGCCAACGAAGCCGAGACAATGCCTCGACCTAGGGCTAACCTGCCCCCCCGCAAAGAATCTGAAATCATTAGCCCTTCTCCCTATCGGTGCGGATAGGCGGATAGGAACCGCAAAGGCACTCCACCCCGAACCCGCTCCGACGAAACGCCACGCGGGCCGGCGGATAGGAACCGCAAAGGCACTCCGCCCCGAAGCCGCCCCGACGAAACGCCACCATTCCGCCGCCTGCGCCCCGCCGGACCCTCCGGCGACCGCGCGATCGCCAGCCTGCGCCGCCTGATCATCCGTGTCAAGCCGCGTTTTTGCCCGCCGCAGGCAGACTGCTCCCGCCCAGCGCCGGGCGGATAGATGCTATGCACCGCCGCCAGCAACGACGGCCTCCGCGCAGTGGCAACTTGCCGCTGCGCCAAACCTTCGGGGCCTTGCCCCGGACCCCGCGGCCTGCGCGGCCGGCGCCAAAGGCCTCGCCGG
>VGRO01000345.1 GCA_016875335.1 Deltaproteobacteria bacterium
CTTGACACGGAAGATCAGCCGGCGCAGGATGGCGATCGCGCGGTCGCCGGAGGGTCCGGCGGGGCGCAAAGCCGGTTTCGGCCGGCGCGGCCTCGGGGCCAACCTTGTTTGCGGTTCCTATCCCTCAAGAACCGACTCCGGGTAGCCGCGGCTTCAGCCGGCAGGCGAAAAACGGCGTTCTTGCGATGGCATCGCACCGGGCGCCGTGGCAGTTGACGCTGCGTAGCGCGAAAACTAGGATCGCCGCTTGGCTTCTGTGCCTTGAAGCCAACGGCACGTCTTGACCACAAGGAAACGGAATGTTCTTTGCATCTTTGCGACTGCACCAAGCCATCGCCCTCGCAGCCCTGACCCTGGGCGCCGCGATGTCGACGGGCTGCGGTGGCGGCACCAACCCAGCGGCGTGGATCCTCGGCGGCAAGTGGGGCTATTTCTGTGCGGCACCGAAGCAGGTCGGCCAGTTCTGCAGCGTCCAAGAGGAGTGCGTGGCGGGGACCTTTTGCGACCTCGGCAAGAAGCAGTGCAGTTCTGCGTGGGTCACCATTGGCAGCCCCTGCAATGCCAACTCCAACAACTGCAAGGACGGCTATTGCAAGAGCAAGCCGATGGTCGGCACCTGCCACAAGGAGACCTGCAACAACGACGGTAGCTGCTTGGTGGGCGCCAGCCTGGGCACCAGTTGCGACCCCTCCGTGCAGCCCTCGACGTGTGGTGCCAACGCGACCTGCGTGGGTTCTTGGCCGCAGCAGTCGACCTGCACCGCCAAGAAAGGTTTGGACCAACCCTGCGACGACAATTCCAACTGCAAGGCTGGATTGATGTGCCACCTGAGTTTGAGCGTGTGCAAGGTGCCGACGCCGGTCGGCGGTAAGTGCCGGATCCGCGAATCCTGTGCGGAGGGGCTGTATTGCCTCGACGCCAACAAGCAGGTCGCAGACGCCGGTGACATGACCGAGAAGGGCACCTGTCAGCCCCACCCGCACCTGCCGGCCGGCGCTCCGTGCATGGGCGATGTGTGCGCCAAGGGACTGCACTGCGACTACTCCGTCAACAAGTGCGCCAAGGACTACGCGATGGGTGCATGGTGTTCGCAGGGCAACGAGTGCGGCGAGTTCAAGAGCGTGCAGGCTAACTGCATACAGGGCAGCTGCGCAGCCTCCACCAGCGCCGGCGCCAAATGCTATCCCGGCGAAAACCAGCGCTGCCCGGCCGGGCTGGTCTGCGCAAGCGAGCCATGAGACCTGACACTGCGTTCCCTCGATGCGGCATGGTCGCGGCCCTGCTGCTGTGGTCGGCCTGTGGCACGCCCCAGCCATCGCCGCAGCAAGGCCCAGACAGCGCGACCACCGATAGCGCCGCAACGGCCGAGGTCGTCGCCCACACCAACGACGGCCTGACCGCCAAAGGTGACGCAGACACGGTGGCCGATGCCACGGCGGCCGATGGCACGGTGGCAAAGGTGGTGTGCCCAACGTGCCCGCCTGAGCAGAAATGCCGGCCCGACACGGGAGCCTGTGTGACCGCTGGGGTCGCAAAGTGCGATCCGCCGTGCGTCGGGGGACTGGTGTGCCGGTTGACGCCGCCGCCCGCCTGCCAACAGCAGACCTGCAAGATGCCGGCGACGTGGGCCGCGGACGTGCTCAAGCTGACCGCGCTGTCGCTCGACGACAGCGGCGTCACCTGCTCCGGAGGCAAGGGCAACGCGCTGGGCAAGCTGGCGCAGAACTTGCCGCTGGCAAAGCAACTGCTCAGTGACGCCGTTGCCAACGACCAGGCGACGGTCCTCCTGGAACCCAACGGTGTTGCCGCAGGAGGCGGCGCGGGCAGCCTGCGCTGGCTGTTCGGCACCCGCGCTACCACCCACCTCAAGTGCGACCCGACCAGCGAGCAGGCGTTTTGCGCCTACACCGTGAGTCAGGCGTGCTGGGACCGAACCACACCCGGTTCTGGTCCCTGCGCGCCGTGGATGTCTCTGCCCGTGCAGTGGAATCCCGCCGCGGGGCCTGGCCAGACCGGCACGCTCAGCAGTGGCAAGGCGCCGCTGCAGCCACCCGGCGATTTGCTGCAATTCAGCGTGCCGCTGGCGGGTGGGGCGCAGGTGCTGTTGCAGATCCACCGGCCGCGGTTTGACGCGACGGTGGTGACCGCCAGCGCCGGACAACCGGCGGGGCCGCTTGGTTGGCGTCAAGCCAAGGGGTCACTGTGCGGCGCCGTGCCGTTGGCGGACATCGACGCTGCGCTGGCGGGCCTGCCGACTTCGATGCTGGATTCGCTCGGCGGGTTGCAGGGTGCCAGGACCTTCAGGGCCAAGTTGCTGCCTGGCGATGTCGACTTGGACGACGACGGCAAGAACGACGCGGCCAGCGCAGCACTGCAGTTCTCTGCCACCCGGGCTGTGATCAGTGGGTTGTCGCCGCTCGACGCCAACGGCAATCCATAGCGCGGTTTGCAGAGGGCACATCGCCACCTGCCGCTGATCGGCGCGCGGTTCCACCCCGAGTTGGCGTGGGACGAGGAATGCGAAGCTGGACGACACTGGCTCGTCGGCTGGCTTGCGGTCCTCAGGGCAGCACGGCAGTCGCCTCGCCGGTCGCCGCGGTCGAGTTGAGGAATTCGGCGTAGAGACCCGCCGCCTGGGGGGTGGTGAAGATCACGAAGTGGTCCTTGCCGTCCCACTGCGACACCACGCCGGTCACGCCGAAGCCGTTCTTGAACAGGTTGCCCTGCACCGGGCTCGCGAGCACCTGGGCCTTGCGCACCTTCAGCGCGTCGTTCAGGTGCACCACCGGCTCGAGCACGTCCAGGCCGATGGCGGCGGCCAGGGCCTCGGTGGTGGCGGACGGCGTCTGCTTGTCGAGCAACCCCTCGGTCAGCAGCACGTGCGGCGGCTGTACCTCGGGCTCGCGCTGGAACACCTTGTGCCCGTACGCCAATGGGTCGGTGACGTCGGCGAGCATCTGCACCAGCGCGATCGCCGGGTGGAACTCGCTCAATTCGCCCGCGGCGAGATCGAGCAAGGCGGCCACGTTCTTCGCGATGTCGTACGGGTCCTTGCGCAGCATCACGGTCAGCGAGATGCCGGCACCGGCGCCCGACAGCACGTAGGCCTTGATCGTCGGGTCCACCGCCGCCATCAGCGCGCCCGACAACCCGCCCTGGCTGTGGCCGATGAACTGCACGCGCTTGGGGTCGAATTGGGTCTTCAGGCCGTTGGGCGCGATGTCCTGCGGCACCTCGAACTTGCCCTCGCGGTGCATAGGAAGTCCAACCGCTGTTCCCCGCGAAGCACCCAGGCCTTTCCACGCCGCTCACCCCGTCAACCCCATGCCGACGGGCGACGCCAGCCTGAAGCGACGCCCGCGCCGAGGCCAGTTCAAGCCGAAAAACAGCGGAATTCCGGTGCCGCGAGCAGACCCGTCCCTTGCCGCGGCCCATGTCGCCTGCGGAGGTCTCCGGTCTACGCCGCCTCGTCGAACGGCGGGATGTCGATGTCGCCCGGTTCGTCCCCGACTTGGGCCGCTCATCGACAGCAGGCCAATCGGCGTCGGGCTCGGGCTCGAAGGCCCCAGGCGGCCCACGGATGGACTCGACCACGTTCGACGGCGTCGACGACCCGGTCGAGCAGGATTGGGCGGCGTAGCGCAGGGCAGGGCGGCGCGCGCGTTCACAGCTTGAACTTGGCGGTGGGTGTGCTCGGGGCTGGCGGCGCGAAGGCGTGCGCAGGCGCTGGGCGGGCGCAGTCTGCCTGCGGCGGGCAAAAACGCGGCTTGACACGGATGATCAGGCGGCGCAGGCTGGCGATCGCGCGGTCGCCGGAGGGTCCGGCGGGGCGCAAAGCCGGTTTCGGCCGGCGCGGCCTCGGGGCCAACCTTGTTTGCGGTTCCTATCCCTCG
>VGRO01000346.1 GCA_016875335.1 Deltaproteobacteria bacterium
CGCTGGCCCTGGTGGCCGCGGTTGCCGGCGCGCGCCGCATCGACTAGGGTCGGGGCGTGCGCCTGGGCGGGCGCGACGGGCACAATCGATGGACATCGCAGCCAAAGCGGTGCTCGGCCTGGTGGCCGTGCTCCACGTGTACTTCTTCGTGCTCGAATCGGTGCTGTGGGGCCGGCCGCGCACCAACAAGGTGTTCGGCGTCTCGGCCGAGCAGGCGGCGCACGCGGCAGTGTTCGCCAAGAACCAGGGGGTGTACAACCTGTTTCTGGTCGCGGGCCTGCTCTGGTCGTTCGCGCACCCCGACCCGCAAGTTGGCCGGCAACTGGCCCTGTTCTTTGGCGGTTGCGTGGTGGTCGCGGGCGCAGTCGGCGGGTGGACGGCCAACCCGCGCATCTTTGTGGTGCAGGCCGTGCCGGCGTTCGTCGGGGTGGGGCTGACGCTGGCTGTCCCGTGAGCCGGCCGCCATGGGCCAAAGTTGACGGACCCGACCAAACCGCTACCGTGTGCGCGCGCGGCCGCCGTGCGGCCACCCAACGGAGGTCCGCCTGGCCACGCCCGCCCGCCGCCGCCTGACCTGGGCCGCTGCCTGTACACTGTGGGGCGCCGCGTGCCAGCAGAAGGTGGCACCTGAACCGCTCGCCCTGCCCGATTCGTTCGTGCAGGGCGACGCCGGACCCGACACAGCCCCGAGCGACGCGAAAGTGGCCAAGTGGGTGTTGGACGCGACCGCGCCGGTGCCGCATGCCATTGCGCCGCCCGACCCGTGCACCAGCACCTGGAGTTGGCCGCCGCCGCCCCTGCCCGAACCGGTCGGAGACGTCGGCATCGAACCTTCGGCGCCCCTGGTCGCCACCGGCGTCGACGAAAAAGTGTTCTTGTACGTGATCCTGCCCGGCCGCTCTACAGTCGACGCCGCGGCCGACGGGCCCATGCAGGTGACCGTGACCCAAGGCGCGGTCGTGCAAAGCGTGCAGTTCGCCAAAAAAGGCATCGGCCACGCAGTCTTGCGCTTCAAGGAGCCGGGCCAGCACGCGATCACGGCCACCTTTGCCGACGGCCGCACGGGCACCGCCCATGTCCACGCATATGCCACGCAGTTGCCGGTCTGGCACATCGAGATGCCACAAGAGACGTTCGCGGCCATGCTGGCCGACCCCTACAACAAGCAATACAGGTCGTGCGGTCTGCGCATCGGCGAAGCCTTCTATCCCGAGGCCGAGATCCGGCTGCACGGCGGCACCAGCATCGACCTGCCCAAGCGATCGTTTCGCATCAACCTCAAGGGCGGCGCGGCCCTGCCCGACGGCAGCAAGCGCCTGATCCTGCGCAGCGAATACATCGACAAGAGCATGATGCGCACGGCCCTGGGCTACGAGGCGTTTCGGCGCGCAACGTGGCTGCCCGTACCCAAGACCGAATACCTGCACGTGCGCGTCGGCCAGCGCATGTACGGGGTCATGCAGCGGGTCGAGCACGTGGACGGCGACTGGCTGGCTTCGCGCGGTCGCAACGGCAAGGGGACCCTCTACGAAGGCGATCCGCTCCACGAACTGTCGAACCCCGGCGCCAACCTGACACCGCTTTTCCCGGCCGATCAGTACGCCAAGATCTACGCCAAACACGAGGGACCCAAGGGGTTGGCGGACCTGGTCCATTTCATCGAGCAGGTGCTGCTGCTGCCCGACGACAAGCTGGCCAAGACCTTGGACCTCTACCTCAAGGTCCGCGACTGGATGGAATACGCAGCGATGATGGCGGTCTTGCAGAACCACGAGCACATCCGCAAGAACTGGTACATGTACCGCGACCATGCCGGCGTGGACGACCGTTTCGAGGTGCTGGTTTGGGACCTCGACTTGACCTTCGGCCACCTGTGGAGCCTCGAGAAGGACGCGTTCGACGAGGCGATCGTCGCCGATGCCCCCGCCGACAAGGGCAGCAAGAAGGTCGACGGTGTGTTCTTCAACCAACTGTACCGCATCTTGGACCAACCGGCGTGGCGCACGCAGTGGCGGGACCGGGTGCTGGCCCTGGCCGATCAAGTGCTCGACGAATCTTTCTTGGGCCCGCGCATCGACGCGCTTTTCTGTGGCCTCGGCCCCGACGTGTACGCCGACCCGCGCAAGCGCGCCAGCAACGCCGAGTACGTGCCGCGGCTCGAAGAATTGCGCGCGTTTGCGAAGGCGCGACGCTTGAGCCTGCACGCGCAACTGGGCGGCAAGTGACGGTCAGGCGCGCGGCGATCGCCCTCTGTCTCGGCGCAGCCTTGCCCGCCCTGGCATGGGCCGGCCCGACCGCGGCGGAGCCTGGGTGTGGGACATGGGTCGAGTCGAGCGACGCGCTGGCTTCGGGCCCTGCGGTGCGCACGGCCGAGGCGACACAGATCCTGGCGCTGTGCAAGCAAATCTGCGCCGAGGCGGCGCGGCGCAAGCCATGGGGAATCCTGGACAAGGCCCTGCGCTTGGCGCGGTTGACGCCGTTTGCGCCGCCCGTCGCTGCGACCGCGCTACAAAGCGCGGCGACCACGGCCGGGGCCTGGCCCGAGCATGCGCTGGCCGCCGCTGTCCTGCGCGGGGCCGCGGTGGCCGTGCAGGCGCAGTGGGTGGCCGTGCCCGCCGCCGCCGAACGCCCTCGCCGACCTGCGCAGGTCGCCCACTGGTCGTGGCTCGGGCCGCTGGGCGCCGAACACGGCACCGCCTTTGCCCGCACGGCCGAACCCGAGGCGGACGCCATGCGTCAGCCCACCGCGGCGGGCACGTCGCAGGTGCGCGGTCGCGACGGCGACGTGCGCTGGCAGCGCTTGCCGCCCACGGCCGCAACGGCCGACGCACCGATTGCCTTGCACGAGTGGGTGGACCGGCCCGACGACGCGCTGGCCTACGCCCACGCCTGGGTGCGACCCGCGGCGGCCGTGCGACGGGCCTGGCTGCACACGGCGAGCGCCGGCCCGCTGCGGGTGTGGTTGGCGGGGCGATTGGTCGCCGACCTGCCAGAAGCACCCGCCCCTGACGGCCTGCACGCCGATGTGCCGGCGCCGCCCCCCGGCGATCCGACGGCCATCGCGCTCGCCGCGGGCTGGACGCGCCTGTTGGTCAAGGCCGGCCCGGCCGGTGCGCGCATCGCGTTCAGCCTCGCGGTGACCGACGATCGCGGCGCGCTGTTGCCCTTGGAGTCCACGGCCACCGCACCCGCCGAAGCGGCCGCGACCGTCGCCCCCGAGCCGGGCGCGGCAGCTCCGGGCATGCCGGCCTATCGCGATGGCCGCGGCGAACTGCTCGACGAGGCCGTGCCAGCGCTGCTGCAGATGGCCTGGCACGGTTGGCGGCTTCCCGCGGACCTGCACGGCGAACTCATGGACTTGCCGATCGAATCCGTGCCAGCCGACCCGGTCCTGGCGCTTGCGCACGCCCACCTGCCTGGTGAGGCGGGCGACCGGTTGGCTCGGCTCGCCGCGTGGCGCGCGGAACTGCCGCAGAGCCTGGAATTGGCGCTGGTGCACGGTCTGGCGCTCGACGCCGACGGCCAGGCCACCGCTGCGCTGCGCGCCTGGCCGCCCTTTCGCAAGGGCCCGGCCGGGCGGCCAGCCGCGTTGGGGAACTCGGTTGCGCTGTGCCTCGGGCAAATCCGCCTGCTGCGCGCCGCGGGCGCCGACATGCTGGCCTCCGACGTGTTCGAACGCTGTACGCGCGACGCGCCCCACCGCCTGCTTGCTGAAGAGTCGCTGCGCAAGGCGGACGCGCCTGCCGACCGGGCTCCCGCCTGGTTCAGCGCGGAGGCGTTGCAGCGCGCCCTGCGCGATGGGGCGTGGCCGCGCGCCGAACTGCAGGTGGCCGCAGCCGTCGCCGCGCACCCGGGCCGCACCCGGCTGTGG
>VGRO01000347.1 GCA_016875335.1 Deltaproteobacteria bacterium
AAGGACTACGCGATGGGTGCATGGTGTTCGCAGGGCAACGAGTGCGGCGAGTTCAAGAGCGTGCAGGCTAACTGCATACAGGGCAGCTGCGCAGCCTCCACCAGCGCCGGCGCCAAGTGCTATCCCGGCGAAAACCAGCGCTGCCCGGCCGGGCTGGTCTGCGCGAGCGAGCCATGAGGGCTGGCGCAGAGTTCCCGGAACTTCGCCTTATCACGGCCCTGCTTTTGGCGTCGGCCTGTGGCACCGCCCAGCCATCGCCGCAGCCAGGCACTGACAGCGCGACCGTCGACAGTTCGACCGCCGACAGCTCTGCAGATGCCGATGCCGTCGTCAACCCCGAAGACGGCCTGACCGCGAAGGATGGCGCGGACGCAGCGGTCGATGCCACGGTGGTTCAAGTGACGTGCCCGACCTGCCCGCCTGAGCAGAAGTGCCGACCCGACACGGGGGCTTGTGTCACCGCCGGCGTCGCCGAATGCGATCCGCCGTGCGTCGGAGGGCTGGTGTGCCGATTGACGCCGCCGCCCGCCTGCCAACTGCAGACCTGCAAGTTGCCGACGGCATGGGCTGCGGACGTGCTCAAGCTGACCTCGCTGTCGCTCGACGACAGCGGCGTCACCTGCTCAGGCGGCAAGGGCAACGCGCTAAGCAAATTGGCGCAGAGCGTGCCGCTGATTAAGCAACTGCTCAGCGACGCCGTGGCCAACGACCAGGTGACGGTCCTCACGGAACCCAATGGCCTTTCGGCGGGGGGTGGCAAGGGCAGCCTGCGCTGGCTGTTCGGCACCCGCGCCGAGACCCACCTCAAGTGTGACCCGACCAGCCAGAAGGCGTTTTGCGCCTACACCGTGAGTCAGGCGTGCTGGGATCGCACCACACCGGGCTCTGGGCCGTGCGCGCCGTGGATGTCGCTGCCTGTGCAGTGGAGTGCTGCGGCGGAGCCCGGCAAGACTGGAGCGCTCAGCAGCGGCAAGGCGCCGGTGCAGCCACCCGGCGATGTGCTGCAGTTCGGCGTGCCCCTTGCGGGCGGCGCGCAGGTGCTGTTGCAGGTCCACCAGCCGCGCTTGGACGCGACGGTTGTGACGGCGAGCGCCGGACAGCCGGCGGGGCCGCTTGGCTGGCGTCAAGCACAGGGGTCGCTGTGCGGCGCGGTGCCGTTGGCCGACATCGACGCTGCGCTGGCAGGACTGCCGCCTTCGATGCTGGCGTCGTTCGGTGGGTTGAAGGCCGCCAGGGCGCTGAGGGCCCAGGTGCTGCCCGGCGATGTCGACTTGGATGGCGACGGCAAGAACGACGCGGCCAGTGCAGCACTGCAGTTCACTGCCACCCGGGCCATGATCAGCGGGTTATCGCCGCTCGACGCCAACGGCAACCCCTAGCGAGATCTCCAGCGGGCGTGCGAGGTCGTCGCAACGAGGCGAGGCTTCGGCTCAGCCACTGGGCCGCAGTCGGCCTCTGTGCGCGCACCGCGGTCCCGGCCCCTGGACCCTGATCCCTCGCGGTCTGGGTCGTGTTCGCTGCCCCGGGGAGGGCCCGCAAGAGTCCGCCCTACTTGAGCTCTAGCCATGGCACGGCTTGGCCAACGGCCACTGCCTGCTGGCCGAGTGTCAGTTGCCGTGCCGTCTCAGGGTGCCCAGTGGGGTGCATCAGATTGGCGGGGTCGCCGGGCGGGCTGTCGGCGACGCGATCGGTCCTGCCGACGTGCGGCCCGGACAACGCCGCCTCGGCGGGGTGGTGTAGCCCGAGCCAATGGCCGATTTCGTGCGCGGCCGCTTGGCCGGTTCAGGTCGGCGGGCCGCCAAGCGCCACCACGACCACGGTCGGCGCGCGCGCCACCGCTGCGCCAGGCGCCTGTGGGCAGGTCCCCCGCATCAGCGGGCCCGCGCCATCGCGAATGCGACCGACCACGGCAAGGCGCAACCCCGCTGGCAGGTCTTGCACCTCCTCGGCCAGTTGGCGCGCGTCGGCGGCGTCGCGGCCGGAGTCCACCTGCTGCCAACGGTCGGCCACGGCGTGTACAGTCACCGGCTCGAGCTCGACGCCTGCTTGGCCGATCAGCAGCCGCGCCTCGCCCACCGCCGCCCCGACGTCGGCCAAGGTCGACGCAGAAGCCAGCGACACCGGCACAAGCACCCGCACCGGCACGCGCACGCCGCGCGGTGGTGCGGCGCCCGCCAAGGCGTCGACCGTCACGGTCACGGCACCGGTCCATGGCGACAGCGCACCGTCAGGGCCGGGCCGCGTCCAGGCCACCACGCGCACCTGCCAGCGACCGGGTGCGACGCCTGCCTCCGCCGCCTGCGGCCACTGCAGCGCAAAGGCACCGCGGCGTCGCAGCCGTCGTCGGTGCACGGGTTGCCGTCGGCGCACGCGAGCGCGGTCCCGGGGGTGCAGGCGCTGGCCGCGCAGCCGTCATTCGCCGTGCAGGCGTTGCCGTCGGTGCAGGTGGCGCTGTTGGGCAGAAAGGTGCAGCCCTGCTGGGCGTCGCAGCCGTCGTCGGTGCACGGGTTGCCATCGTCACAGACCGTGGCCGCGCACGGCGCGGTGACCGCAACGTCGCCGCGGGTCGCGTCGACGATCTCGATCACGTCGGGGATTTCGGTCGCGTCTGGCCCCGTGTCGCCGGTCGTTTCGAGTTCGCCGCCGTCCGACCCCAGGCTGGGATCGGCGACGCCCGCCTCCACCGGCACGCACACCTCCTTGACCGGGTCACACTGCCAGCCCTTGGCGCATGGGCAGCGGAAGACCACGCCGAACTCCCCGTCGATCGGCGGCAGGCCGGTGTTGGAGCACGCGCAAGCCAGCAGCGCGATCAGCCCGTGCCACGGCTGGCGGCAGGAAGGGAGCGAGACGACGGTTGGGAGCCGCCAAGGGAGAAGCGCAGCCATCGACCCCCGCAAGTGGTCCGCCCCCCAACCCGACGGACTTCTTGACAAGCCTCCTGCGAGGCTACACCCGCCGGCGCGGCCCGGCAACAGGCGGACTCGCCAGATTCCACCAGCGACTCTGGTGCTGGCCGCCGATTCGGGTGCCCGCGCTGGGTTGCTCGCTCGCGCTCGACAACGGGCCAGCGGGCGGCTTGACCTTGGCTGGCTCGACAGCAGCGCGACTGGAAACACATTGGTGAAAGGGCGAAGATCGAATTCAGGGGTCCAGGCGGCGAGCGAACTTGCACTGCTCCGCGCCGATGTGTGCAGCGAGCGCGGGCCTGTGCGCAGTCGGCAGCCGCTCGCTGCCTGACAGCGCGCGCGCCGACTGCACGCCACGCCCGCCAGGCGCGATCAGCGCAACCAGCCCCGGGGCCGGCGCTACACCGCTCGGAGTCAAGGGGACGCCGCGATCGCGCGCAGCCCCTTTGGCATCGGCGCCAGCGCGCGAGGGATCGCTACCCGACAGGGCGGCCGCGTCGGCAGCGCGGCTGGACGAGGCCCGGTCCCGAAGGGACGCGCCCAATTGCACTCCAACTGTTCGCCGCTGACCACGCTTCGCAGACACCCGTCGCCGCTGTCGTCGATCACCAACCCAGCGGATCTTGAGCAAGCCTGACCCCTGAATTGGAACCGCGCCCTTGGTGATCGTCAGTGGTTGACTTCTTCCTTGAGGAAGGTCTAGCGCGACCGGTCAAACCGCATCGCAACTTCCCGCCAAAGTCGGAGCCCCAGGCCCAGGCGGGCAACCACGTCACCGGTCAGCCGGTCGACGACGGGGTGCGCCCGGCACGGGCGCAGAACAGGAGGTGAAAGTCCTCTCGGGGCCTTAGCGGAAGGAACCCGACGTTGAAGTGACAAGGGCGCCGCCGTGAGGCGGGGTCTGATGGAAGTCTATGACG
>VGRO01000348.1 GCA_016875335.1 Deltaproteobacteria bacterium
GTCTGGATTGGGGTCGGCCATGGGGCCTCCAGGGCGGATGCGGAGGGACCGGGTTGCTCAGTTGAAAAGCCAGGTCAAGCCGACGCCGCCGCGGATCTGATTGTTCAAAAAGGCAAAAACCTGGTCGTAGATGGGCCGCCCTCCCGGAAACGCGAAGTCCATCTCGACCTTTCCCCAGATATTGAGGGTCTTGCTGTACATGATCTCACCCTGTAGGCCGATCGGCAACTGCGAAGCACTACAGCGCTCCCCCGGCTTTGTCGTGGTCTTGCCGCAGGACCGACTGTCGTTCACATCGAGTTTGTCGCTGCTGAAGCGGTACTGGCCATAGATCGAGAACGCCGAGGCGTCGCCCAGCAGCAGCGACGCGATGGCTTTGGTGGTCACCGTGAACGAGTTCCGCTCGTTCACGCCCAAGCCGCCGCCCACGCCCCCCATGGCGGCCAGGGCAAATGCCTTGGTCCCGGCCAACCGATAGGTGCCTTGCAACTCGAATTCGGTCAGGATGGTCGCGGCATTGCGAATCTCCAGCCCAGCTTGCAGGCCGTCCAAGACGCCAGCCGAGATGCGCACCTCGGCAATCGCCGGCAGGCCGATGCCGACCTGGATCGTGCCGAGGCCCGGGTCGTTGACGTGGGCGCTGGTCGGGTTGCTGCGCCGCACCACCTTGGGTGCCGCCGGCGGGATCACCTTGGCGTCGATGGTCACCACCTGGCCGGGCTCAACCCGCACGTCGTGGCTCTCGACCGCGGCGTCCGGACCCTCGGTGCGCACCTCGACCTTGTGCGGCCCGGTAGACAGCTCGACCGTCAACGGCGTGTCGCCGCGGATCTCGCCGTCGATGTAGACCTTGCCCTTCTTGCCGGCGGGGACGATGACCTTGATCTTGCCCATGGCCAGCAGTTCGATCTTGACCTCGCTCGTCTTGTGCGCCTCGACCGCCACGGTCTTGGTTTGCGCCGCATAGCCATCGGCGGAGACCTGGACCTGGTGGTTGCCAGGTTGCAACCCTTCGAATTGACATGGCGTTTTCTTGACTTCGCCGTCACCCAGGCGCGCCTTGGCGTTGGGCACGTTGCACACCACCGACAGCGTTCCCCTGGTAGCGGCGACCTCAGCCTTGGGGCTCAGCTGCACGGTCTTGGTCTCGCCGGACTTGACCGCCACGGTCTGGCTGGCCTTGGGAAAGCCGGGGGCGTTGCACTCGACCAGGTGCTCGCCCGGTTTCAGGCCCGCGACCTTGGCCGGTGCTGCCCCTTTTTCCTCGCCATCGAGGCTGATCTTGCCGCCAGGCGCGTCGCACAGCACCGTCAGCTCGCCTGGCGCGGGCGGGGCCGGGGCCGCGGTCGGCGCCGCCGGAGCGCTCGCAGGACCAGCCGGGGCCGCCTCAGGCGGGGGCGCGATGGGGTCGAGCGTTCCCGACACCGTCTCGCGCTTGCCTTCGCCCACAGTCACGTTCTTCTTGAAGGGCTTGTGGCCGTCGAGCACCAGCTCAACCTCGTACATCCCCGGCTCCAAGTTCTCGACCAACTGCGGGGCTTTACCCTTGGGCGCGCCGTTGATCTTGACGTCGGCGTTGGCCGGCGTGCTCGACACCAGGATCGCGCCCTTGGGTTTTTCTTGGGCCTTGAGCGCGATGTCGAACGACGCCGTCTGGTTCTCCTTGAGTTCTGTCCACTTCTCCCACGGCACGTAGCCGGCCTTGCGCACCACGATCTGGTGGCGGCCGGGCGCGACCTGGACCTTGACCGGCAGCTTGCCCTTGACCTCGCCGTCGACCACCACTTCGGCGCCGGCCGAGGCCGCATCCCCGGCCAGATCCAGCGTGGCCGGGACGATCTTGCGCACCAGTTCAATGCGCAGCGTCATCTCCTTGGGCCCGATGGTCACGATCTCGGTCTTGTCTTCGTGGCCGGCGAGCTTGATGAGCAATTTCACCGCGCCCTGCGGCACCTTGACCTTCTTGAGCGGGGTCAGGCCCAGAAGCGCAGCCGGCGCCGGCTCGACCACCGACACTTCGGCGCCCTGCGGGTCGGTGTCGATGTTGACCGCGGTCGTCTTGGGATTGGGGGCGGCCCAGGCGCTGCTGGCGAAGAGCGCAGCGACAAGGGCCAGGACCGGGGACAGGGGGCGCGTCGTCGGCATCGGTCGGCGTCTCCGGCGGGCCCGTGGACCCGCTTGGGGGTGCGCGATCGTACAACGGGGTGGCGGTCAGGGCAATTTCGGCGCGTCGGCGGGCGATCGCGGCCTCGGCGAGGGCGACCGGGCGCCCAGGCCCGGCAGCGACTGCAACCTTGACGGCGCAAGGCGCTTCGTAGCACTCTGGCTGCACATGCCGCCGCCGGAACCCGACTGTGCCGCGACGATCGGCCGTATTCTGGTGGACACGACCTCGCAACTTCGCACTTGCCCCGCGTGCGGCGCCCAGACCGCGGACGACCATTGCCCGGCCGACGGTACGCGCACCTTGCACATGCAACCGCTGCGCGCCGACGCCACCCAGCTTTTTGCCGGCGAGTTGGTCGCCGATCGCTACCGCGTCACCGAGGTCCTCGGCCGCGGCGGCTTTGGCGCCGTCTATCGGGCCGTGCACACCGGCACCCGACAGGCGGTGGCGCTCAAGCTCTTGCACGTCCGCGACGCGGCCGACGGAGGCTTTGACCAGACTGACGCCCGTAGGTTTTTTCGCGAAGCCGAGATCACCGCCAGCTTGCGACACCCAAATACTGTCCGGGTGTTCGACCTGGGCCAGACCGACCGCGGTGCGCTCTACCTGGCCATGGAGCTTCTGGAGGGCGACACCTTGGATGCCCAATTGCGCAAACTCGCACTGGCCGGCCAATGGATGCCGCTGGACGATGTCCTGCGCGTGGCGTGCGACGTGCTCGGCAGCCTCGGCGAAGCGCACGACCGCGGGCTGGTGCACCGCGACCTGAAACCGGCAAACCTGATGCTGACCACGGTGGCGGGAGACCCGGTGACCAAGGTGCTCGATTTCGGCATCGCGCGCCAGGCCGGCTCGTCGCTGACCACCGGCAATTCGGCCGTAGGAACGCCGCAATACATGGCGCCCGAGCAGTGCATGGGGCAGGCCCTCGACGGTCGCGCCGATCTGTATGCGCTTGGCGTCATCTTGTTTCGTTGCCTCAGCGGCAGCCTGCCGTTCGACGACCCCAACCCGATGACGGTGATGATGAAGCAGGTGGCCGACCCGGCGCCCGACTTGCTGGCGCGCACCGGTGCGCGGGTGCCGCGGCGGCTGGGCCAGGCGGTGGCGGTGGCGCTGGCCAAGGATCCAGGCGAGCGCTTTGCCGACGCAAGGTCGATGCGGGCGGCACTTTTGGCCGCAATGGCGGCAACGCCGCATCAGCCCCTCGCGGTAGTGGCGGCACCCGTCGGGCCCGCGACCGCACCATTGGCACCGCTGGCGACCCCGAACACCGGGGCCACGCCCGCGGCAGCGGCCGTCGCGCGCGTTCCTGCCATTGCGACCGCGCAGCGGTGGCATGCGGGGGCGCGGGGCCGGCGCCCGGGGCTTGCCGCCAGCGCAGTCGTCGCCGTGGCGCTGGCCGCCGGTACCGCGTGGTGGTGGACGCGACCGGCGCCATCCACCGCGGCCAGTGCATTCGCGGAACAAGGGGAGTCCTACCCAGCGGCGGGCGCGCCGCGCGCAACGCCGCCTGCGGTGCCGGCGCCGGCCCTGGCCGAGTTGCCGCAGTCGCTCGCGGCGGCGCCCCCGGTGTCGGCAGCGTTGGCGCCAGCGCCTGCACCCACGTCAGCGGCTGCACCGGCGTCCGCTGTCGAAGCGCCGCCATCCGCGGCAGC
>VGRO01000349.1 GCA_016875335.1 Deltaproteobacteria bacterium
GGGGCTCGCAGCCCCCTCGCGCGCCCATGCGCGCTCACCCCCGCGGCCGGCCGCAGCCGCGGCCGGAAGTACCTCAGCCCTGTTGCGCGCCGGAACCCGGCGCGAATTTCGGGCCTGAGGTACTAGAGCCCGGTCCCGCAGGGACGCGCCCAGATGCAGCCCTCAGTTGTTTGGCCCCGCTCACGGCAGGCGGCGGTTCGCACGGCCAAAAACACGTGATCGTCGGCCGGATCTTCTGGACCCCCAAATCCGATCCTCGCCCCTCAATGCCGCGCGCGGCGCCTTTTGCGGCGACCCGGCCACGCTGGCCCTGCTGGAGCCGTTCAAGCGCACGTCGCGGGCGCGGACGAAGAAAGCCGACGAGTAGCCCACGACCGCAGCTTGGCGTGCTCGAGCGCGATGGTGGTGTCGAACAGGCCGGGGTCGTCCGAGCCGTACAGGACGCGCAAGGGCGGTTCCATCGACCGGCCGTCAAAGTCCACGGCCCACGACCAACCCAGGCCGCTGATGTGCGCGTTGGAGGATGGGCAAATCTCAACGATCGCGTCGCGACTGGTGCGCGTGCGAACCAGGCGCTGAAGGTCGGTAACTATGCCGAACCAAGAAGCCGACGGTAGCCGCGCGGGTTCTCGGTGTGCAAAGCACCCTGGCTGCTGCAAGTGCGGGATGTCGGCCACGGCGAGGCGGTCGGCCGGTTTGCAGTTTGAGCAGAGGTGCCGCCGCTCGGCGAAGCGCCGCGTCAAGTCGTCGTGGGATGCCTTGTCGCACGTAAGCGCCGGCCCCAAATGACCAAGAGCGGTGTCGATGGCTTCCTGCGTCGCGCGATACGCCGGCCCAACATTCGCCACACGCCACCGCGTCCACAGCAGGTCCAGCAGATGGTGCCACGGCTGCGCGCGCAGGGTGCCGCGCCGCGTGTACCAGCCGCGCACATCGACGCGAATGGCGAGCGCGTGCCCAAGCCGTACCTGGCGCTGCGGCTGTGCCAGTGGCACCAGCATGTCGAGCGCGGTGTCGATGTTGCGTAGACCGGTGAGCAGATCGTCCATGTCCTCGCCGAGGTGCATGGCCAGCGTCAGGCCGTGCGCCGCCGCGGTTTCGTAGAATTCGCGCCAGCATTCGGGTTCGAAGCCCGTCTCGCGGCTGACCATGTCCACGCCGAACAGCGGCGGCAGGAAGGCACCGCGACCGGGACCAAAATAGCGCGCGACTGCCCGCGCCTTTAGCTGGCTGGCCGTCAACTGGTCCCCGAGTGCGGACGCCAATCCGACAGCGTCAAAAGTCGGCGGCCTCCGGTGGGCTGCAAAGTACAACTGGACGCAAACCGGTTCACCATCTGCCGATGTCAGCACAACCGGTTCCTTGGGGTGGCCATCGCGCAAGGCTGTGCCCGCTGTTCCGGCCGCAACGGTGCTGCTCTTGGGCTTCCCTGCGCGATAATGGTCGAATCTGCGCGCGAATTCGCCAAGTCCGGTCATGCGGTGTCGAACTTCCGTCCTCGCCAGAAACAGCGCGCGCAATGCGAGGTAGCGCCATGCCAGATCGTAGCGCGCGCTCCTGTCAGGGCAAGCGATCAACGGCAGCAGGTCGTGCAGGAATTCCCGCTCCGCGGCGGCCAGCGCAATTGGGTCGACTTTCGTGCCCGATGTGAAGGATACGGGCTGCGCTTCCCGGAAGCCGGCCACATGCACCTGGTCCAGGAGCACTGTGTGCCATTGGCTGGCGTCGACCGCCGTTGCAGCCAGCCGCTCCCATTCGCCTGGGGGTTCTTGCAGCTCCGCACGCGCGTGCCAAGCGTCCAGCAGTGCCCGAATTGCGCGCGCTTGTGCGGCAAACTGTGTGCGAACCTCGCGGGCCAACGGCCGCGGCGGGCCCCGCTCACGCGCAGCGGCGGCCGCGCTTGGGTCAGTGCTCGTGCCGCGTGGCAGCCACGCGTCCACAGCCCAAGCGAGTGTGCGTGGCGGCACTGCGCCGAAGTGGACGTGCTCGTCGTGCTCCGGCGGCCAGCATGGCGCGCCGCCCGGCGGTTCGGGCACACACCTCAATGGGTCAAATGCTGGGTCGCGAGCGGCGCAGAGCAAGTCCGCGCCGAGCAGCGAAGCCGCCCAGGTCCACAAGTGCGCATCGCGGACTTGCATGCGATCGTTGAGCAGGTGATCGACGAGGCCCTGCAGCCATTGGTTGGCTGTGGGGCCGGCATGGCGCCGCGCGTGGTCCCAGGCCTCCTCGCACAACTGCAAGGGTTCGAAGGTTCGTTGGCCGACCGCGGCGGTCACGGCGTCGCGGTGTGCATCTGAAAGGAAGTGGCACGTGTAGCGCTGGTTCGGTGGTGCCGCCGGCAGCCAGCGCAAGGTCAAGGCGGCGGCTACTGTGCGCCACGTCAGCGACGATTGGTCGGGGGTCATTTCGCGGCTTGCGGGTCAAGCTTCGAATCTTCGCCCTCGGTCTTTGGCATGGCGCCGCCGCCTGCTGCCGGACCGCCTTCCAGGGCGGTCATGCCCGTCGTCGCAGCCCTCGCCTCAGCGGCGGCCAACGTTGCCCTCTTGCGTCGGTTGGTCTTCGGCTTGGCCTGGGCGGGCTCAAGTGGGCGTGCATCCTTGGCATTGTCCAGTCGTTCCACAGCTTCGTCCCAGTGCTTCGGGCTGAAAAGCCGCGTGTCGGGCAACAGCCCGACAAGCCACGACCACACCTGACTTGGCGGCCATAATACGGTCTCCGACGCGCCGCCGTTCGCAACCACTTGGTTTTCCGACTGCGGGACCAGACCGTCCTTTGACCCGTCAGCTGGCGTCCCTGCCGCAGTGCGGTCCCAAGGCTCCTTGGCCAGGGACCAGCTCAGATTTTGCCCCTGTGCACCTGTCTCCCTCAGGCCAAGCGGATCTGCAGGCGACTTCGCGAGTTCCTCCAATAGGTCACGGAGCTGTACTACGCCGCCTGGAAACTTCGGCGCGTCATCGACGACGTGGTGCCGCGCAGCGTCTTGCCGGTTCCACGCAAGGCCGCAGCGGACACGCGACAAAAGGTACACACCGGCAAGCAGTGCGACGTAGCCATGTTCGTCGCGCAATTCCTCTGGCAGCCCCGCAAGCGGGTGGAACATCAAATCGGGGTTTGCCCAAAACGGGTCTGGCATCGCAACCGCAACGGCACCTTTGTCAACAACAATCGTCGTCATTGGCGCGACCACCAGCGCACCTAGCAGGTCCAGCATGTCGGCCCACGACGCGCACACCGGCACAGGGCGATCTGTGTACCGGTCACACTGCTGCGCCATGACCTTGAACAAGTTGCGCAACGAATAGCGTACCGGGTTGCTCGGTTCGCCCTTGTAATTGGGTTGTGTCACTTGGACCACGACGTTGTCGAGGACCGCTTTCGCAAACCCCCAACGCGGCGGCAGCGCAAGGCGACTCCGCGGTTGAAACCGCAGCAAGATGTCCATGCAAAGGGGCGCAAAGTGCGACCAGCGGATTTCCGGCTCCGTTGGGTTCGCGGCTTTGGTCATCTCGCCGGTGTCGCGGCGCACGAACCATCGGTCCAAGTCCTGGCCGGTCCAGACAGCCCGGATGAGGCGGTCGAGTTCCGCTCCATTCCCCGCAATGCCGTTCTCCGACGTCGCTTCGATGTCAAAATGCAAGCCGAGCAAGATGCCAGAATCCACCGCCCCGCGCCGGCCAGCCGCGGAGCGGCGGTGCCGGCGCCTTTTTTCGCCTCCACGCCGTGCCCGGCAGCGCCCGGCGGACCTTTTTTGCCCCCGGTTTTGCCGCCCCCCGCTG
>VGRO01000350.1 GCA_016875335.1 Deltaproteobacteria bacterium
TAGGAGCCTGTCGGGGAAACCCCAGCGCAAGCGATCGGCGGTTTCCCACATCGTCCCGGAACGGCCTCGCACCGGCATAGCTGTTTGGTTGTGAACCCGTCGATTCCGGTCTTCTGAGGTGTTCTGGGCGGCCCTTTTTTGCACGTTTGGCTTCGCCAAGACCGATTTTCCCGTAGTTTAGCCTCCTTGGCTACCCAATCTGCCGGATTTTGGATGCACTGACCCCTGCTCTGAACAATTTTAGCAAGTTGTGGGTGGCGCAGATGAACCGCCATTCCGCTTGAACTGCGTCAAGCCCGCGGAAGCTGAATCGCCGGAACCCGCGGATCTGCTTGATCTGGCCGAACACGGGTTCGACGATTGCCTTGCGCATTCGGTAGATGGCGTGACCCGCTTGGCTGGCGAGCCGCGCGCGCATCCGGTCCACCAAACGTGCGAGGGTGGCGCCGTCAGCGGTCGGCGGCTCCGCCGCAGCTTGGCCTTGCGGCGCGGAATCCTCTGGAGCCGTCGCGGTGGCCTTCCGGCAAGATTCGCCGTGCTTCTGACGACTTGGAGGAACCAGCGTCTGGATGTCGGCGAGGACCGGGTCGCTGAGTGCCTCTTGCGAAAAATACCCAGCGTCGGCGGACAGGTTCTGTGGCGTAGTCCCTGTGTTTTCGACTGCTTGCTTGACCATCGGAACCAACTGCAGCTTGTCGTTTGCCTGTTGCGTTACATCCGCCGCAATGATGATCTGGCGGTCGCTGTCGACCACAATCTGCGCGTTGTAGCACTGGTCGAAGCCTTTGGTTGCGCCGTCGACCATGATGCGCGACTCAGGGTCCGTGAAGTTCTGCTGTGCCTTCGGCTCTGGGACCGCGGTCTCCGGATCTGGCCGACCCGGCTTGCGGCCACCGGATTTCTTTCCAGTTTCTGCTTCCTTCGCTTCGCGCTCGGCCTGCCTTTGGTCAAATTCGGCGGCCCTCGCGGCAGCGTCGTCTTTGGCCTTCTTCTCAAGGAACGCTTTGGCCTGGCGGATCTTTTCGAGCCGCCCCTGCCTGCGCCGCAGCTCCGGCGGTACATCCCCGCCCCGCGCCGCCGGAACATTGGCTTGGTCTTCAGCATTGTCTGCTGCAGCGGCAGCCGCAAGCATCTCTGCGACCTCGGCCGTCAAACTCTGCTCCGCCTGGACCAAGCGCTCGTAGCTCATCGCCTTGTGCTTGGACGCGTTGGCTTTGACCTTGGAACCGTCGAGGGCAACGTGGCCCATGCGCACCAGGCCGGCTGCCATCGCAATGCGCAGAACTTGCCCGAAAATGTCTGCGAGTTCTCGCAGGTGCCTTTGCCGAAACGCCGAGATCACGCTGTGGTCTGGGTGGTGTCCAGCCGCAAGCACTCGAAACGGCACTTCTTCATAGGTCGCACGCTCAATTTTGCGGGACGAAGGCTTGCCGGTGCAGTAGGCGTACACCAGCAAGTTGACCATCATGGCAGGGTGAAACGGCGGGCTGCCGCGGCCATCCACCGTGTCGTATTTGGCAAAGAACGCGGAGAGGTTGAGCTCGCTGACGACGTCGCTGATGAAGTACGCCAGGTGGCCTTCGGGCAGCCAGTCCGACGGCGAGGGCGGCAGAATGAACGATTGGTCGGGGCTGTATTGAACGAAGGTCCTCATGCGCGAATTGTGACCTGAAATCAGGAAGATGTCAAGGATCTGCGGAACAAAAAAGGCGTTTTCAATCAATGCGTTTCAGGCGACAAACATCGTGGGCGAATGCCGGCGCGGCGCCGGCACCGGGCTGCAACTTTTTGGGCGCGGCGCCCAAAAAGCGGCGTCGGACGCCGCCCTGCGGGTTAGCATCCCTTTCGCGTCGGGCCCAACCGCGCCAACCGGAACGCCTCACCTCAACGGACGACGATCCGGTATCGCGCTGGCCCGTCGGCGTGGGCGCCAGCGCGCGAGGGACCGTCACGCGAATGCGCGGAGACCCGTTTTTGGCCGCACCTCGGCGACGCAACGACTACAATCGACGTTCCGGCGGCCAAAAACGGGGCTCCGGGAGGGCGAACGGCAGTGAGCCCGAGTAGGGCCCGGTCCGGCCGCCGAGGCCGGACGCGCCCAAACCGCCTGAATGCGTGGCTCGCGTTGGCCGATCGGCATCCAAAGGCAGGCGGCACGACTTGCCAGGATCGCGCAGGCATTAGGCCGTGCGCGCAAGCAGTCGGTCGCATCATCCAAGGCGCAGTTGTCGTGCCGCGTGACAGTTCACCTGAAGCCACACCTCAGGGTATGCTTGGCGGCTAATCTCCGACAGGCTCCTAGAAGCGTGCCCGGTCCGCGGCAGTCGCCAAGGTCGCCCCGGAGGAGGGTTCGCCATGGCGATGGCTTCGACGCTTTTTTCTGTTGTCTCCCGGCCCAGCCGCAGACGTGGCTTGGTCGCGTGGTGCGCCGCCGTTTGGCTGTTCGGCTGCACCGACGCCTCGCCCCCAGCCGCGGCGGACGCGAAGGCCGATGCCGGTTCGGCAGACGGCGCGACCGTCCCGGGTGGGTGGGCCGACCTGCCGATCCAGCCGGCCGGGCAGCCTGCGACGCCGCAAGAGGAAGCGGCCTGGCTCAAGCGCATCGAATCGGGCGAGGATTTCGTCGACGTGCGGCTCAAGGCCGGGGTGCAGATTGCCCCGCAGTCCGCCGCCAACGCGGCGACGGTCAAGCCGGGCGAATTGCGGTTTCCGGTCCAGGGCAACGGCTGGGTCGGGACGCTCAAGACCGGGGCTCCGCTGGTGGTGCCGCCCACGGCGTCCGAGGCCGAGCGCAAGAAGGCCGGCGGCAACAACCTGCTTGGCGCCATGGTGCGGGTGCAGGGCGTGACGCAGGTCGGTGCCCAGTGGGTGGTGGCGACGGTGCCTGCCGCCATCCAGGACGTCCTGGTGGGAGCCGTGTCGATCAGCCATTTCCCGGAAGGCTACAAGGAACGGACACTGCCCGACGATGTATCGCTGACCGATCTGGTCGTTGGCCTTGACCCGTCGCCGATGGCCAAAGGGCTGCTTGAAGGCCGCCGGGGCGGGCTCAGCTGGGGCGATCTCAACCCGGTCAAGCTGTACGAGAAGGGCAAGAAGATCGTCAACGACGTCATCGACTAGGCCATGCCGGACTTCACGGCGATCGACACCAAGCTGACCTTGCCGGCCTACGAAATCAACGACGTCTTTCCGCTCGAAGGGCTCAGCAACGAAAAGGAAGTGAACGGTGTCAAGTTTGCAGTCGAACTGCAAGGCGTGGTGGCGGTGCAGGCCAAGGCCAAGGTCAGGCCGCGGCTCAAGCTGGTGATGAACGGCCCGTACGTCAAGCTGATCGACACCAACTGGCGCTTCGACGGCGTGCTGCGCGCGGAGCCGGAGTTTGATGCAACGCTCAGCATCTCTGCCGATGTAACGAACAAGCCCGACCTGGAGCAGAAGGGCCACGCCGAGCTCAAGGCGGCGGCGGCGAAAGGCAAGGCGGGAGGGTGGAAGGCCAAAATCGGCGCGCCCAAGGTCGTCGAAGGTCCAACGCTCGGTCCCGTCACCACCACGTTCGTCCTGCAGGCGGTGTACGAGTGCGGCGCGTCGGCCTACGGCACCGCCCACGTCAGCGGCGAGGGCTGGGTGCAGTTGGCCAGCGACCTGCACTTGCGGATGGAGAAGGCGGCGCTGGGCGACGCGGGCAAGTTCACCGTCGACCCGGTCGCCAACGTGACCTTCGGCAAGGACTTCTACGTGCAGGTCGGCGGCGGGCTCAAGGCCG
>VGRO01000351.1 GCA_016875335.1 Deltaproteobacteria bacterium
GGTGATCGGTAGCGGGGCGCCCGTCGCCGCGCATGCCCGCCCGCATGTGTCGCCGCGCCGGGGTGTTCAGGCCCCGACCGCAGCAACGCGATCCTCAGCCACAGCGTGGGCGGTCACAGTCAGGCCCGTTGCCCAAGCCCGCCGCCGCAAATTCAGTCTGAGCACACGCCGGCGCCCAGCTTCGCCGCCCTCCACCCACCCCTACTTCATCTTCACCCGCACCAACAGCTCTACCTGCCGGCTCGGGTTGTTCACGGTCGCCGCATTGCTGCCATTGGCCCCGCGGCTGCCGACGACGTACATCGACCCCGTCGCCGGATCCACCCACACGGCGTTCGCCTGCAGCCAGGCCCGCACGCTCGACTCGCCGCTGCACACCGCGAGGTCGTTGTTCGGCGCGACAATCTGCTTGGCACAGCCGACCCACGCGGCGGCATCGCCGACAACGCGGTCACGACCGCCCTGGCCGGCGCGCTCGGGCGGCTGGAGTCCGGGGCGACCCGCGTGCTGGTCTTCGGCGTCGCGCGGTTGATCTCGTCGGCCAGCAGGATGTGCGTGAACACCGGCCCGCGCTGGAACGCGAACGTGCGACCGCCGCGGCCGTCGTCGTGCAGCACCTGGGCGCCGACGATGTCGCTGGGCATCAGGTCGGGCGTGAACTGGACGCGCGCGAAGGGTCGGCCTGCCCGCCGCCGAGGCTGAGGTTCTGCGCGCCAATGAGGTCGCCGGCCGCGCTCAGGTGCCGCAGCCAGCCGTTGGAGTTGTTGCCGTTGCTCACCGTCCAGCCGGCCACGATGAAGGTGCCGTCGCCCAGCAGCACGATGTCCGAGTAGCCGTCGTTGTTGGCCGTGCCGTGCTTCTTCTGGTTGGCGGTGTCGGCGAGGCCCGTCGCCGAAACGGGCAAGAACCAGCCGTCGGTGCCGCCCGCGCTGCCGGTGTTGACGGTGCCGACCGCCACGAAGCTGCCGTTGGCCAGTTCCGTCACGCCGAGCAGGACGTCGTTGCCGTTGCCGGTGACCGAGGTGCCGGTGCCGCCCGAGGCGGGCCACTGCTTGGCGCCGGTGGCGTCGAACTTTTGCAGCCAGCCGTCGTCGTTGCCGTTCTGGGCGATTTGGTTGCGGCCGACCGCCAAGACGCTGCCGCTGGCCAGCACGATGACGCGGTTGAAGTTGTCGCGCCGCGTGCCGCCGTCGGTGACCGCGAATTGCTGCACGTGGCCGGCGTTGAACTTGACCAGCCAGCCGTCGTAGTTGCCGGCGCCCGAAGTGTTGGTCTCGCCGGCGGCGTAGAAGTTGCGCGCGGCGTCCTTGGCCAGGCTGAAAAAGCGGTCGTTCTGGTTGCCGCCCTGCGCCTGGTTGAGCGCGAACGTGCCGTAGGTGTCGGCGCTGCGCAGCCAACCCTGGTCGCCGTTGCCGTTCACGGGTTCCAAGCCGGCGCCGAGCAGGCCCGTGCCGTCGGCCGCCACGCCGCTCAGGCCCACGTTGTCGGTGGCCAGCGCCTCCTTGTCCCACACGAGGCACGCCTGGCACACGCCCGAGAAGCAGAAGTTGCTGCCGGCGAAGTGGCCGCCCTCGATCGCGGCGCTGCCCAGGGCCAACGACTTGCCGACGACCAGTTTGCCGCTGACCGCGAGGTCGCCGTCGATGCTGCCACCCTTGGCCAGCGCGTTTGCCGCAAGCAGTAGTGTCATGAATTCCGTTTCGTCCCAGCCCGCGCGCGCCGAGCCTTCGGCCGCCCACGCCAAGGTCCATGCCCGCCACCTGGCGCGCGCCGCGCTGCTGTACGTGCGCCAGTCGACGCAGCGGCAGGTGCTGGAAAACCAAGAAAGCACCCGCCGCCAGTACGCGCTGCGCGAGCGGGCAACCGCGCTGGGCTGGCACCGGGCCCAGATCGAGACCAGCGACACGGACCTGGGCCAGTCCGGCGGGTCGGCCGCTGACCGGATCGGCTTCCAAAGGCTGGTCGGCGAAGTCGCCATGGGCCGGGTCGGCATCGTGCTCGGCCTGGAGGTGTCGCGTTTGGCCCGCAACAGCACCGACTGGCACCGGCTGCTGGAGCTGTGCGCGCTGTCCGACACGCTGATCCTCGACGAGGACGGGCTGTACGACCCGGCCCAGTTCAACGACCGGCTGGCGAGGACGTAAGCCGCGAGATGCCCAGGATCTTCGGCCGTAGCGGGACGGGGTTTTGGCTACACCCTCTTAGGGCCAGGAAATGATTTACTCAATCATTTCTCGGGCCCGTTTGCTTGCTCCGTGGGTCGCCAGCTCGCGGACCAAAGGTCCGACTCGCGGCTCCGTCCTGATGTGAGAGTGATCGACTTATTATTTTCCAGTCCCTTACCCCGCCGTCTGGTATTCGCACGATTGGCCATGGCTGGCAACGCGGTTTGCCTACGACGCCAAGCACGAATCGCCATTGGTTCACGTGGCGTCGACGAAGCCAGAGCCAGTGGATGAGTTGCAAAAGGTCTTTGCCGACGTCGACCGCGCCATGGTCGTCGAGCAAATGCGAGATCTGGCGGAGCAGCCAAGGGGACCGTCATTTGCCGAGCGCCACTTGTTGCGCATGGAAGTCCACGTGGTTGCCGTTTGCGTGTCCGCAGACGACCGAGTCCTTGTCGCCAAACGGGCGAAGCGCAAGATCCTGGCGGACCACTGGGAGTTTGGGTGCGGTCGCCTCGGCAAGGGCGAAACCTTCGAAGATTGCTTGAAACGCGAGTACACGGCCGACTTCGACGTCGAAATCGACTGGCTAGTCGCGCGGCCGGTGGGCACGTATACGCTTGAGCCGCCCGCCAAGCCTGAGCCCGTGCCCGGCATCTTGTTCGCAGCTTTTGCCCGCGGCACATGCGCACCAAGGACGAGCAAGCATGTCGACGCGCAATGGATGACGCTCGAACAGATTGCGGACCTTGAACTGGCGGTCGATGGGCTCGCGGCGCACGCAACCCTTGCCGTAGAGGCGGTTCGTGAGCTGCGCACAAGGCGCGAACCGCTTCGCTGCTGAAACGGCGAGCCCCCGCTACTCGAAATTCGACCCGGAGAATTTCAACACAGCCGCGTTCTCCGACACCGTCCGCACCGTCGCCTCGGCGACGCCCCCTGGCACATCGACCTCGATTTCGAGTTCGAGCTTGACCTTGGCGAGCGGCAACAACGCGAGGTGTTGGACGACTTCCTGCATCACCTTGGTTAGGGCCCGGAAATGATTTACTCAATCATTTCTTGGGCCCGTTTGCTTGCTCAGTGGGTCGCCAGCTCGCGGACCAAGGGTCCGACTCGCGGCTCCGTCCTGATGTGAGAGTGATCGACTTATTGTTTTCCAGTCCCTCAGGGGCAGGGTGGGGGCGGAACGATCCCCGCCCTGTCCAGACTGCTGCACTGTCCAGGTGGATGCGCTGTCCAGATTGCTGCACTGTCCAGATTACTGCACTGTCCAGATGGATGCGCTGTCCAGATTGCTGCACTGTCCAGATTGCTGCACTGTCCAGATTGCTGCACTGTCCAGGTGGATGCACTGTCCAGTTCCATGAGATTGCGGGGGAAACCTGGCGGGTTCCGATCGCCTCGCAGCCGAGGTCCGCGATCACTTGCACACGCCAGCGCCGCAGACCTTGCCCGGGCCACAAGGGATAGGAACCGCAAACAAGGTTGGCCCCGAGGCCGCGCCGGCCGAAACCGGCTTTGCGCCCCGCCGGACCCTCCGGCGACCGCGCGATCGCCAGCCTGCGCCGCCTGATCATCCGTGTCAAGGC
>VGRO01000352.1 GCA_016875335.1 Deltaproteobacteria bacterium
GCGACTGCCGCTGCCGCTGCGTCTGTGGCTGAAGCCTGAAGCCTGTGGCTGTTTGCCTGTGGCTGAGAGGCCCACTCGGCGTGTCGAATTAACCGCCGGCGCAAACCTGTCACCCTGAAGGTGCAGGTTTGCGCCGGTTTCCCCGGGAAACCTGAGTTAATTCGATCGCCAAGGATTCAGGACCTTTTTTTGGCGGTGGATCATGGGCGGATGTGCCCCACCCCAAGCGCTGGACAACCCGCACACCCCGCGGTATCCAGCCCCGCCGCACGCGCGGCGGACGGAACGATGGGCGAAAAATGGGTGCTGCTGGCCGCCATCCTGTGGTCGTCGGGCGGCGTCGTCATCAAGTCGGTGCCGCTCGGCGGCGCGGCCGTCACTGCGGGCCGGGCCCTCTTCACCGTCGCGTTTTTCGCGCTGGTCGTGCGCCCCCGTTTGCGGCGCGCGAGTCTGGTCACCGCGCTGGGCTACGCCGGCATGATCGCGACCTTCGTGCTGGCCTGCAAACAGACGACGGCGGCACAGGCCATCGTCTTGCAGTACAGCGGCACGGCGTGGGTGCTGCTGGCCGGTCCGCGCTTCTTGGGCGAACGCTTTCGCTGGCGCGACCTTGCAGTGGCGGCGGTGGCGATCCTCGCCATGGCCTTGTGTGCCCAGGACACGGCGTCGCCAGGGCAGGGCCTCGGCAACCTGCTCGGCGTCCTTTCGGGCGTGTGCTACGCCGTGACTGTGGTATCGATGCGGCGTTCTGCCGCGCAAGGGCAGCCCGGTTCGGCGGAGGCCAGCCTTTTGGCGGGCAACCTGCTGGCCTTCGGCGCCTGTATACCCTTCGGCTGGCGCGAGCTGCGGGCCAACCTTGACCTTGCCGGCGCCGCGGGCCTGGGCTATCTCGGCATTGTCCAAATCGGGCTTGCGTATTGGGCCTTTGCGCGCGGTTTGCGCACTGTTCCAGCGGCCACCGCCGCGCTGCTCGCCCTGGCGGAGCCCGTGTTGACCCCGCTGTGGGTGTGGCTGGGCACCGGCGAGCGCCCGACGGCCATGACGGTGCTGGCCGGGCTGGTCATCGTGGTCGCGCTCGGCTGGCGGTCGTGGGCTGGCCGCCGCGATTGACGCCCCTGCGCAAGGTTTGCGATGGTGGCGCCCGCGCGCCCGGCGGTGCGCACCACAGGTGGCCATGCGGAATTCCAAATCTTCGCGCATCGGGCTTTTGACCGGCGGCGGCGACTGCCCTGGGCTCAACGCCGTCATCTGGTCCGTCGTGCGCGGCGCGGCCGGGGCCGGCATCGAAGTGGTCGGCATCGTCGACGGATTCGAGGGCCTGGTCGGCGGCCAGCGCGACCTGAACACCCGCAGCCTGCGGCCCATCGACGTGCGGCACATCTTCGCGCAGGGCGGCACCATGCTCAGCACCACCAACCGCGGCAATCCCTTTCGCTACCGCACCCAGACCGCCGACGGGGTGCGCGAGGAAGACCGCGGCGATGAAGTCGTGCGCAATATCGGCCTGTTGGGCCTGGACGGCCTGATTGCCATCGGCGGCGACGGGTCGCTGGCCATCGCCCACGAGCTGGCGCAGCGCGGCGCCAACGTCATCGGCGTGCCCAAGACCATCGACAACGACCTGGGGTCCACCGACGCCACGTTCGGCTTCTACACCGCGGTCGAGGTCGCCATGCAGGCGCTCGACCGCCTCAAGACCACCGGCGAGTCGCACGACCGCGTGATGCTGCTCGAAGTCATGGGCCGCTACGCCGGCTGGATCGCGCTGCACGCGGGCCTGGTCGGCGGCGCCCACGCCGTCCTCATCCCCGAAATTCCCTACAAGGTCGACAGTGTGCTCAACAAGATCCGCCAGCGCTGGCGCGAGGAGGGCCGCAATTTCACGCTCATCGTCGTCGCCGAAGGGGCGCACGCGCAAGGGGGGCAGACCACGCACGTGGAGCCTGCGACCACCGGGCGCGTGGCACGCGTCGGCGGGGCGGCGCTGGGTCTGGAGGCGGCGCTCAAGTCGGCGTTCTCCAACGGCTGGGACCGCCCCGAACCGCCCGAGGTGCGCACCACGGTGCTCGGCCACATCCAGCGCGGCGGCACGCCCTGTGCGTACGACCGCCTGATATCGCTACGCTTTGGCGCAGAGGCGGTGCGGTTGGCCCAGGCCGGCCATTGGGGGCGCATGGTGTGCCTGCGCGGCACCGAGATTGCCGACGTGCCGCTCGGCGAGGGCATCCGCAAGCCGCACAACGTGCCGGTGGACGGCCAATTGGTGGCGCACGCGCGCTGCGTCGGTGTCTGTCTCGGCGATTGATCGATTCCCAGAAAAAGTGAAGTCATATCATTGCGCTGAACGATCCCCCCTTCGTTCAGGGAGGTGCGGCGGTGCGCCGCAGGATCGGCGCGCGTGCCAAGACAAAGCCATTGAGATCAACGATCTGAACAAAGCCCCCCACCGTGCGGCGATCGCCGGCAGGGGCATTGCGTCCCCAGCGCCCCGGCAAAGGGGGGCGACGCGGCTTGCGTTGCGCGTCCAAGGGGCCTACAAGGCCAGATTGGCGTGGTCTGCCCCGGCCCGATCCCACGGTCGGCGGCGCGCGGACCCCGCATCCAAGGCGCGCCATGTTCGACAAGGCCAAACAGCACCGCGGCGACCAGAACAAGCACGGCAAACCCGACGCCGGCAAAGGTCCGCAAAAACCGCACGAGCAGGCGGCGGCTGCGCAAGACATGCCGGCGCTGGGTGGTGCCGGCGATCCCCTGGCAGGCGGCGGCGCAGCCAGCGGGGGCGTGCAAAGCGCAGAGCAGGATCCGGCGCAGATTGCGGCACAGCAAGCGGAATTGGCGCGCGTCAAGTCGCTGCCGGCCGGGTCGCCCGAACTGGAGAAGTACAAGGATCCCGAGGCGCTCAACGCACAGGTGCCAGAGGGCAAAGGCAGCTCGGGCCAGGCCAAGTCGCAAGCCCAGGGCATGTCGCCCAAGTCCGAGAACCAGGGCATGGCCACGGTCGGCCCCAACGCCCAGCAGGTCAAGACCGAGCGCGGCGGCGACAAAGTCAACGTCAAAGCAGAACAACTCTACACCGAGCCGCCAGCGACCGGCCCCGCCGCAGAGGGAGCGTCGAACGCCAGCGCCGGTCCGGCTGCGGCGACCAAGCCGCAGGAAAAAGCAGCGACGCCGGCCCAACAGCCCGCGCAAGATGTGGTCGCCAAGCAGGACGCCGAGAAGAAGCAACCGGCGCCGCCCAAAGAAGAAAAGGCCGATGCCCCGGCCGGCGAGGTCAAACAAGCAGCCAGCGCAGAGCCCGCGGCCGCACCCGTCGCCACGCCGGAAAGCCCCGAACAGGGCGACGCCGCCGCCGAGGCCCAAGGTGCGTCTCAACCCGAGAAATCGCCGGAGAAAGCCCCCGAAGGCGTCGCCGGTGCACCTGCAACCGCGCCCGCCGGCAAGACCGAGCAGGCGCCCGAGCAACAGTTGGCCGGACCCGAGCAGGTGGCCGACCTTGCGGCGGGTGGCGCCGCCCCGGCCGACGTGCAAGGCAATGTCCAAGCAGTCGCCGCCGGCAAGACCGACAAGCCGGCCGAAGCGGGTGTACCGGACCAGTTGGCCGGAAAGAAGGAAGAGGCCGCAGGCGAGGTCATCGCGCCCGTCGCCGCAGGCAACGAAGCCGCCGCCGTCGAAGGGGCGCCCGTCGCCCAAGGCGCGTCTGGCGCGCCCGAAGCCGCCGACGCCAAGCCGGCCGACGCCACCGAAGCGGCCATCGCC
>VGRO01000353.1 GCA_016875335.1 Deltaproteobacteria bacterium
GACGGCGGCAGTTCTGAAACTGGCCAGCACGGTCGGCGTCACGGTCGGTCAGCCCTTGGCCGTGGTCAGCGATGGGGAAACCCATGTGATCACGCCAGTTAGAATCGACGGCGACTACGTTACCCTCGCAGCAACCCTTCCATCGGTGCCGGATACAGGCGCGACGGTCAAGGGCTTGCGCATGACGGCGACGGTCACGGCCGTTGGTGTCGCAGAGCTTGGCGCGGGCCTACAACTGGAATGGCGCTACAACAACGCCACGGCGGCGGGATACGCGACCCAAGAGGTTGCCGTTGTCCGCTGGCTGTGGCAGCAGCCGATCACCGCGGCAGAGATCGCCGAGCTGCTTGGCGTGGTGTACCAGACCACCCGCAGCCCCGACTTTTGCGAGGGCATTTCCGAGCGAGTAAGCAACAAAATCAGGGCGGCGATTGAGCAGACCGGCCGGCGACCGTACCTGTACGCCAGCCCGAGCGCGTTTGCCGAGGTCGCGCAGATCGGCGCGCGGTGGGTGTTGGCGGAATCCAACATCGGGCTGGTGGGCGACCTCCCGGCGCTGGTGCGCGAGTATCGGTTTGCCTTCAACGACGAACTGACCAAGGCGGTGGCGGGCTTGCGCGGCTACGACGCGACCGCGGAAGGGCGGCTAGACCAGCCCAAGCGCAGCGTGATCTCCATCCCGACGTCGCGGTGACGCAATGGCGAGTACCACCAGCGGCGAGATCCTGACCACGCTGAAAGCGCGGATTGAGGCGTTGACGCCAGCGGTCAAGGCCAGCCCCGACGACCGCTATCAGGTGGTGGTGGGTCTGCGCGCGGCGTTCGCGGGCAACCGGCAAGTGTTGCTCACCGCGCAACCGGGCCGGCGCATACAGGGCGGCAGGACGTGCAGCGATTGGGAAACCGTCGTGCTGGTCGAATGCTGGTATCTCGACCACCCAGACGCCTATGTCAACGCCTGCAACGATTCCGAGCAGATCTGCAACGAGTCCTACGATTGGGTCGCGTCCACCGAGGGGGAGACCCTTGGGCTGTTGCGCGCGGAACCCGATCTTGCCAACATTGTGGGGTCGGACGGGGAGCTGCAAGTGTCGCGTTCCGTTCGCTTCGTGTACCGTGGTTTGAGCTAGGGGGTTTCGATGGCACAGTTCTGGACCGATTCATCGTTGTCGCTTGCGCTGCAAGCCGATCTCACCACGCCCAGCACGCTCGCGGCCGGCGCGTTTGTGCCGATCCTTGGCGACACGCCCAAGGTGGCGTTCAACACGCCGGTCAACGAACTGGAGCTGATGGTCGGGCAGGTCGGCGCGGCGGCAGAGCGCATCGTCGGCGCGCGGTCGGGCACGCTCACCTTTTCGGTCCCGCTGCAAGGCTTCAAGAGCGGCTACGACCCCACCGCGGAGAACCCGGGCGGCGCTCCTGCGCAGGTCGGCGGCGCGGAGGTCATCCCGCCATGGTTCATCCTGCTGGCCAACGCGGTCGGCTGCAACATCGAGGCGCTTGCCGGCGCGACCCTTGCAGACCAGAACACCAACTTCTGGCGCGGCACGTTTTTGAGCAACAGCGTCTATGGTGCGGGCAAGGTGACGGAGGCGGGCACCGACTCGACCAACATTCAGGGCGATGCGGGCGAAGGCGCGGCCCACAAGGCTGGCCAGTTCCTCGCGGCGGCCGTGTCGGCGAGCGTGGCGCCGTGGGTCGGCTTCATCAAGACCAAGGTGGTTGACCTGATGACGGCGTTTGAGGCTGCACGCGCGGCGACAGCCAACTACGACGACAACGCCGCGAACATCTATGGCACCGCAACGGCGTGGCAGAGCGACGACCAGCCGCGCTACCTGACCGCGTACTGGACCGGCCCGAACACCAAGGCGTGCTACATCCTGAGCGGGTTGGTGTGCGAGTCGTTCAAGATCTCGCTGGACGCCGCGGAAACGCCGGTGATCGAGTTCACGTTCAAGTTCTACGACTACTCGATGGACAAGACCAAGGGCGGCTTGGTGGCCCCAGACACCTACGTCCGCACCCCGCAGATCGTCGGCAACAAGAGCGGCGTGCTGATGTTCAACACCGCGGTCAAGTGCGGGTTGGAAGCGGTGTCGCTGGAATGGAAGGCGCAGCTCCGCGAGACCAAGTGCCACTACGCGGCGCAGGGCATCAGCGCGGTCGCCATCATCAAGCCCCGCGTGACGATTTCGTTCAGCATTCCGCACGATGCGGACAACGACGTCGTGTACAGCGACGCGGGCGTGGCGGGCAACACCGGCTCGCACTACCTGCAATCCAGCCTCGAACTGGGCACGACCCACAGCCTCGGCATCTACCTCGGGCCAGCGGTCGGCAAGTGCCTGGGCGTCAGCCTCCCCGCCAGCATCGTCACGCAGGTGCCCAGCATCGGCGACCGCGACGGCTTGCAGGCGTACACCGTGACCATGGAAGCAACGTCGTATTCCGGCGACGAGACCGACACGGCCGAGACCAGCAGCAACAGCCCGCTGGACGCGATCTGCAAGTTCGGCTTGGCGTAGCACGCGGGGCGCGCGGTAGCGCCCGCAGAGGACACCATGGCTTTGGTCACGACGAGCAAGGCGCGGCGAGTGCGGTATGCGTTCACCGGCGATTCTGCGGTGGAGCTGCAGCGGCACATTTACGACGCGCGCAAGGCCGCACACCGGGAGCGCAAGGTTCGCGATGCGCTGGCTGAACTGCCCGCAGACGCCAGCGAGGCGGTACGCAAAGAGACGGCCAGCGTCGTCCGCGAGTTGTGGGATGCTTCCCCGCTGCCCCCGGCTTGGGTTCCGCTGACCGATTGCAGCGCGCACGACGGGGCGACGGTTGCCACGCTGCGGCCGTTGTCGTGGGCCGAGGATCAAATGTCCCGCGACCTGAAAGCCATCGAGCAAATGCGGTCAGTCGTGGGCCACGGGCTGGTTGCCATCGACGACGACGAGGCAAAGGCGCGGGCGTTCTGCGACGACCCACCGGCCCCGCTGTTCACCCCGCTCTACCATGCCATCGTGGAACTCACCTGGGGAAACCCGCAAGCGTGACCTTGGACGGCGCGCCTGCGTCTTGGGTCACGCTGTTCCCCCACCTTCTGGCGATTGCAGAGCGCGAACCGATGTACCGCCGAGGCGTTTGGCCTTGTCGGTGTACGTCGGGACCGTGCGAGGCCGACCCCAGCGAGGCCGACTTGCCGGGTGGGAGTTGGTCGCGGTGCCCATACGAGCTCCTGCGGGGCGCGCAGTTCGGGATGGTTGCACAGCTCGACGCGTGCGCCACAGTTGCGCCGTTGGCGGGTTGGCCGGATGATTATCCGGCGTGGCTGGCTTGGTCGCTGGTCACGCTCCACCAGCGCCGGCAGGCAAAGCGGGGTTCGCCATGACAGTCGCAGCGGCGCGGGTTGAAACGAAGATCGGCATCCAAGCCGACGGCAACGCAGCGGACGAGGTGAAGAGGGTCAAGGACGGCTTGGCGGGCTTGGGCGGCGCTGCGGCCAGTTCGCAGGGCATCCTTGGTCGGCTGCGGGCCAACCTTGGCGGCATCGGCAAAGAGGGCGGCGAGGCAGCGGGCGACGTCGAGAAAGGGTTGCTGGGCATCCGCGACCTTGCCGGCCAACTGCCGGGGCCGCTGCAAAACGTCGCAGACACCTTCGGCGGCGCTGAGAAGATCCTGCAAGTGCTGCCCGGTCCCATCGGGCTTGTCGGCGCGGCTATCGTCGGCGTGGGCGCAGCGGCCTACCTGC
>VGRO01000354.1 GCA_016875335.1 Deltaproteobacteria bacterium
GGATGATCAGGCGGCGCAGGCTGGCGATCGCGCGGTCGCCGGAGGGTCCGGCGGGGCGCAGGCGGCGGAACGGTGGGGTTTCGTCGGGGCGGCTTCGGGGCGGAGTGCCTTTGGGGTTCCTATCCGCCTTGACCGGGCCAGCGATCTTCTTGCCGTACATGCCGGCCCCGGTGACTTGGTGCTGGTCGTTGGTGGTGCGGTTCATCAGGATGTGGTCCTGGCGCACCCGCGTCGGGTCGAGCACCTCGCACAGCGCTTCGAAGCACACCATCGACGGCAGGATGCCCGCCCGCGCGATGTCGACGCTGGTGACCTCGACGGCCGGGTCGAGGATCTGGCCCTCGTAGTAGCCGCGCTCGGTGAACTGGCGCATCCGCGTCTCGGACTTGACCACCCGCCGCGGGAACTGGCGGTTGAGCATCTCGCGCACGAGGCCGCGGTACAGCTGCGTGGTCAGGCGGTTGATCTCGGGCTGGACGCACGACGGGTGGCACAGCCGCGCCAGCCAGGTCAGCGCCAATGGGTCGCGGATCAGGTGGACGTGGTCGCCGTAGCGGTGCTCGAGCTCGCCGCCGGCTTCACCGCCGCGCAGGTAGCAGGTCTCGCCCATGGGGTCCTCCGGGGTAGGCGTCGGGCGACGCAGGGGGCAAAAGGTCTGCTGCGGGCACCGCGACGTCAAGGCACCGGGTGTGACAGTTTGGCAACAGGCGGTATCGGCCCTGAGCGGTAGTTGGCACCGCGCGGCCCCCTGCCTGCAGACCTCCCGCAGCGGCCTCCCCAACAAGTCACTGAGAAGCGCCCTGTCAGCGCAAAGCGACTTTTTCCGCGCGAAAGGCTTGGCCTGCAGCGCCACTCCGCGCCCTGCCGACCACACCTCAAGGCGCCAGACCGCTGTGCAGAGGCCATCCCTGCGCCTTCCAAAACAGCACACCCTCGTCGAGCACCCGCACTTGTCCGTGCCCCGCGGACTGCAGCGCGTCGGCCAGCGCCCCGCTCTCGGCGTGCGGACAGGCGCAGTAGGTGACGGTCCACACATCCTTGGGCAGGGCCGCCAGCATCGCCGCGCTCGAGTAGAACGGCACCGACACCGCTCCTGGCAAATGAAAGGCCGGATAGTCGCCGGCCGGTCGCGCGTCGAGCAGCAGCAGGCGTGCCTTGGCATCGAGGGCGGCCTTGACGTCCGCAGCCGGCACAAAGCGGCCCGACTGCTGGGCAAAGACCGGTGGCGGACCGTCGGGGTTGAGTACAGGCTGGGTCGGCATTTGTGGCAGGTCGACAGCGTAGCTGTGGGCGGGCTTCTGCCATGACCGCAACAGCGCGACCAGATCGTCGATGTGCTGTTCGCTGAGGATCCCGGCCAAGCCCGGCATCGGCGTGCCCGGGCGGCCGTCGGCGATGACCCGTCGCAGAAAGCGGTCGTCGACCGAGGCGAGAAACTCGGGGTGGTTCACGGTCATGTACGGGCCGCCGCTGCCAGCGTCGCCGTGGCAGCCCGCGCACTCCACCGCCCAAGGAGCCAGCCCACGCTCGGCGATGCCTGGCCCCACCTTGACCTTGCTCCAATCGACCGCCGCCTGGCGCTGGTGGCTGCGCAGCCACGCCACGATGTGGTCGATCTGGATGTCCGACAGGGGGCCGCCGCGGGCCTGGCTCCACGCCGACATCGGAGTGCCGGGGCGGCCGTTGGCGGTGCCGCGGCGCAAGAACTCGTCGCTGACAGAGGCAAGGAAGTCTTGGTTGGTCAGGGCGTTGGCCGAATCGGCGCGGTAGCCCTCGCCCTTGTCACCGTGGCACAGCGCGCAGTACTTGGCGTACAGGGCCTGGCCCTCGCGAACGTCAGCTGGCGGCGTGGTATCGCTGCAGGCGGCCGCGCCCAACAAGGTCAACACCACCAAGGCCAGCGCCTGCGTACACGACGGGCCGCTCCAGCGCGCCATCGCTATCCGCCTCCCGCCGTCACGTCCGCGGCGCTGTCCACGGCGCTTGCGTCCATCGCGCCGCCATCAGGACGGCCCGCAGCGTCGGCCGTCGAGCCACCATCGGGCACGTCACCCGCCCAGACCCCCGTTGCAGCCTGCACCAGCCGCGCCTTGACCAACTGGTAGCCTTCTGCGGTCGAGAGGTTGGTGTTGCGAGGCCCAGATGCCGGCAAGTGGTCCAGCAGGGTGCCGTCAGGCACGTAGATGTAGAAGTCGTCCTTGTGACCAAACATCTGGATGTCCCACGCCTGCACCCCATCGGTGTCCTGCAGCACCGCAAAGGAGCAGCGGTTGGTCAGCGCCGTGGCATAGGCCGTGGCGTCGCGCTTGTTGATGGCCACAAAGTGCACGGGCACCCCTTGCTTGGCCAGTTCCAGCCTCATCTTCTCGAGCATCCCAGCCTGGGATACGCAGTAGCCTCACCAACCCGCGAGCAAGGCGACGAGGGTGGCCTTGCCCGCAAACGTCTGCAGGCCATAGGTGGCCTTGTAGCCGCAACTGAGCGGTTGCTGGTCGGTCAGGGCAAACTGCGGCGCCTTTTGGCCCAAGACCGGTGCCTGCTGGGTCGGCGTCGCCGCTGTCGCGGGGTCGATAACGGGGCCGGGCTTGGCGCTGAAGGCGGCTGCGAGTGGCGTGGGGCCGACGCAGGACTTGGCGCTGCCTTGGCTGCCGCTGGCGTCCGTGCTGGACGTGCTGGCGCTGTCGGCGCAGGCAGCGAGGCCGACCGCGACGAGGGCCACCACCCACAGGCTCCACACGACGGGTGTGCGGTCCGGGACCGACCGGCGGGCGGGACAAGGTGCTGGGTGCATGACGGTTCTCCGCGGGCCATCGGTGCCCGCAGTCCATCCTGAGCCTACCAGATGCCCCGGCGCGGGCAAGCGCTCGTAGGTGGGCCAGTCCTAACAGGTCGCTGAACAGCGACCTGTCGGCGCGGAGCCAAGTGGCGCTACAGGCCGAGCCTTCCGCGCAGAGCGCCTCGCTGGGGGTGAGAAATCTGCAAGGATTTCGAGGGGGCCGCGCGGCGGTCCCCTACGCGCGGAGTCCCGCGGCGCTTCAGGCCGAGCCTTCCGCGCAAGGGCGCAAAGCGACTCTTTCCGCGCCCTGCTAACAGGAGGGCCAGTGCTCACACGCCGCCGCTGCGCTCGCCCTCGGTCCGCTCCCACTTCGCCAGCAACTGCATGACCTTGGCCTCCAGTTGGGCGGCCGGGATGTCCTTGGCCGACGCACCAGCCGGTGCCGTCGCTGCAGCAGGTGCTCGCCCGGGTTGGGCCGCCAACAAGGCGACCCGCGGATAGGAACCGCAAAGGCACTCCGCCCCGAAGCCGCCCCGACGAAACCCCACCGTTCCGCCGCCCCGACGAAACCCCACCGTTCCGCCGCCTGCGCCCCGCCGGACCCTCCGGCGACCGCGCGATCGCCATGCTGCGCCGCCTGATCATCCGTGTCAAGCCGCGTTTTTGCCCGCCGCAGGCAGACCCCGCCCACCCGGCACCAGCGCACGCCTTCACGCCGCCAGCCCCGAGCACCCCAACCACCAAGTCCAAGCCGTGGTCGCGTGCCGCGCCCTGCCCTGCGCTGCGCCGCCCAATCCAGCTCGACCGGGTCGTCGACGCCGTCGAACGTGGCGCTCGGCGTCGCGTCCACGTCGTCGTCGAGCGTGCCCGGTGGCCCGCGCATGGCGATTGCGCTATCATCGCCGCGCTCGCCGCGCTCGCCGCGCTCGCCGCTTGGAGTCCGCCATG
>VGRO01000355.1 GCA_016875335.1 Deltaproteobacteria bacterium
CGGCTTGACACGGATGATCAGGCGGCGCAGGCTGGCGATCGCGCGGTCGCCGGAGGGTCCGGCGGGGCGCAGGCGGCGGAACGGTGGGGTTTCGTCGGGGCGGCTTCGGGGCGGAGTGCCTCTGCGGTTCCTATCCGCCCGCTATCCGCTGACCGAACTTGTGCGGGGGCGTAGGCGGCACTGCGCTGGGCTGCCTGGCGGCGATGAGATCCCTGTAGCGCACCGGGTCGTGACCGACCGTGAGTTCGAGGACCCGGTAGAACACCATACCACGACCTCGAGAGCGCCGGCGGTTGAAGCGGAACACAAACTCATTCAGATAGTTCGGCAAGTGTGCGGCGTCCACGGCGCCCTGGTGCGTTCCCAGCAGCCACCGCTTTGCCAACGAAGCAACCCGATGCACCGCGGGCAGAAGCTCGCCCGGGTCCTCGCCGCGGGCGGCAGCTGCCCGTTGGCTGCGCCGGTCGTGAACGTAGCCGAGCTTGTCGAGCCCGTAGTACCTCGGCCAGCCGTCGGCGATCACGGTGGCTCCGGGCTCGACGCAGTCCCTGACCAGGCCGTGCAGCGACCTCGCCGACGCGTCGGCCAGCGGCATCATCCGGCACCGTCCGAACCCCTTCGGCTCCAGGACCTCGACTGCAACGCCGGTCAGGACCTTCTTGCCCCGGGCGCGGCCGCCCGCCAGGTCAGGCTCCTCGCCGCCGATGTAGGTCTCATCCACCTCCACCCTTCCGGTCAGGCGGTCCCGGCCAGGTCGAACCAGCACCGACCGAAGGCGATGCAGCATGGCCCACACGGTCTGGTACGAGTCGATCTCCAGCGTCCGCTTCAGGCTCAGCGCCGAGATGCCGTCATTGCCTGTGGCGAACTGCCAGCACGCAGCGAACCAAACCGTCAACGGCGTCCGCGTCCGATCGAAGATCGTGCCCGCTGGCACCGACGTACGGTCGCCGCATGCCGAGCACATGAAGCGGCCATCGCCCAGCCGTCACAGTGATCGCACTTCAGGCAGACGAAGCCCGCTGGCCACCGAAGCCACTCAAGGTAGTCCAGGCAATCGGCGTCCGTCTGGAACCAAGCCTGGAACTCGCCCAAGGATCTCGGATAGTGACTACCGGCGCGAGGGCTTTCCATCGCTTCAGGCTACGCGAACGGCCGGCTCCGGCAAAGTGGATAGCCCAATCCGTGGTAATGGCTTGAAGCTCGTTTTGGCAAAGGAATTTGTGCCAGAATTCGGACGCCAGTTGACGCCGTGCATGGACGCGGCGCCACGATCCCGTCGTCTTCCGCCGACACGCTCCTAGGGCGCCAGATAGTGCCAGGCCGTCTTGTTGGGGCCGACCATCCAGATGTCCTTGGCCGAGGCGCCCCAAATACCTCGAATTGCATCGAGTTCGCCAATGTCGACCTTGGCCAGCTCGGCACCATTCCAGTGTAGAACGACGCCGTCGTTGCCGGCCAGCCAGACGTCGTTGCTGGCGACGCCAAAAATTCTGAACAGCCAAGCGCCCTTGGCTGGATTTTCCGGGTCTTTCCAGACCTTGCCGTCAAAGTGCCGGATCAGGCCCTTCTTGCCGACAACCCACACGTCGTTTGGTGCAATTCCCCACACGCCTTCGATGTTGTCGTCCAGTCCTGCCAAGCCCGTAGGCACCATCGCCCACGCCTTGCCGTCCCAGTGCATCAGCGTGCCTGCGCCGCCGGAGACCCAGACGTCAGTCTTTGCTACCGCAGCCACGCTGTAGAAGTAGCCAGAAGTCGGCGTCTTGTTCGTCGTCCAGGCCTTGCCGTCCCAGTGGATGACCTGACCTGCGTCGCCGACTGCCCATACGTCGTCTGTTGCGGTGCCGGAAACACTCTGGATCGCGCCGTCGAAGGGCACCGTCACCTTGGTCCACTGGCTGCCGTCGAAGTGGATGACGGTGGCACTCTCGCCCACGGCCCAGATATCCTTGGCTGTCGGCCCCCACACCGACCGCAGCCACTGGAAGGTCACAGGCTTGGCTTCGGGGTGCCAGCCAGCGCCGTCGTACCAGGCCACCGCCCCCTGCTCGCCGACTGCGACCAGGTGGCTCTTGTCCCAGCCCCACAGGCCGTGCAGGGTGTAGGTGACGCCTGAGCTCTCCAGGTTCCACGTGCCGTTGGGGTTCGACGTCTGGGGCCCCGTGTCCGTCGAGGTGTCGGCGCTGGTCTCAGCGCCTACGTCGGCGGTGCCGCTGCTGTCGCCCGCCCCGCCGTCGTTGGCATCGGCGCCGCCTGAATCTGGGGAGGGCTGTGCCGCAGTATCGACTGGGCCCGCGTCGGCCTTTGCGGCGTCCGTCCCAGGGGCGCCGTCTTGGGCTGCGTCGGCCGCGGTGCCGTCGGCGCCCGCAGCGTCACTCACCTTGGCGTCGGTCGTGCTGGCGGTGCGCTCTGGGTCGGAGCAACCCAAGACCCATGCGACAGAGGCGGCGGCCAAAAGTGCAACGGTCCATTGTCTCTGCACGGCGAGTCTCCTGTCGGCCCTGGGGGTAGGAACTCCAAGAGCACCAAGCCCCGAACCCTCGCAGGCGAAACCCCACCGTTCCGCCGCCAGCGCCCCGTCGGACCCTCCGGCGACCGCGCGATCGCCATCCTGCGCCGGCTGATCATCCGTGTCAAGCCGCGCTCTTTTTTGCCCGCCGCAGGCAGACCTCGCCCGCCCAGCGACGCAAGCCCCCAGCGAACCACACCGGCAAGGAAGCCGCCGACCGTTTTGCGCGGCGCGGTCTTCGCCTCTCACCAAAACCAGCCACCCCATTCTCATCAAGACCGGCCACGACTCCGCGCCTGACCGCGCGGACATCCCCACCGCCGGCCCGGTGATGTGCTGCAGCCCTTGTTGCTACAGTCCGCGAGGCACCCGGTGGTGCCGATACGGACGGCCCCGGTGGCGACAGGACGAAAGCGCTCTTCGCAATGCGGCGGGCTGGTCCGGCCGGACCCGCGCAGGCAAGCGCCAGCGCGCCTGCGGCAAGCTGCGACAGCGACGGCGCAGGTCTCCTGTTTGGGTGAGAGAAAGTGGCTGGTTTCGGTGAGAAACGAAGTCACGAACGCAGTCACACAAGGGGGTCCGTGCGAAGGCGCGGGCCCCGCTTGCTTTCTACACGGGTTTCAAGCGCGCGCCAACAAACGACTCGGACAGGCGGGTGGGAGAGGCGCGCCGACGTTGCCGGTGGCGGTCGGAGCGTTCAGGCGTCGGCAAGGGAGTCGGGGGCCAGGCGGGCGCAGCGGGCGGGACGTTGCCAAGGTACATGGGATGGACGGCGGCGGGTCTTGACAGGGGGACTGCGACGTAGCAGCTGGGGTTCGACTGCCACCAGACCTCAAATCCCGACCCGCCGGAGGTGCCGCGAGCAAGGTCCGGGACGCCGGCAACGCGCTCCATCCGTTGCAGAACGGATCTCCCCCGCCGATGGCGGCGCCGGCCGGCGCACCGATGCGCGCAGGCCAAAGGGATCCGGCGTCGTGTCGAGGTCGGCGCCGCTCATTCCGGCGCCGACGGCGGGCCCTTCGCTACGCAGCGGCAGGGCCGGCCGCAGCAGCAGCCGCCGCACCAAGCCGCTCCAACGCCGCCGCCAACGTCGCGCGCAGCTCGGCCTGGGCAGGAGGCGGCAACGCCCGAGCGGCGGCAGCGACGGCGGCGGCGTCGCCCAACCGCTCGACCGCCTTCGCCACCGCGTCCGCGGCCTTGAGCACTTC